>CADEER010000087.1:0-1734 GCA_902826395.1 uncultured bacterium | reverse complement strand
TACTACGAGCTGCAGGTAAACCCGGCCAACGCCCGCCTCGACATGTACCTGCCGCACCGCGCCCCCGACGCCTGGGAGCGCTGGCGCTCGTCACACCCCTTCGCCTGGGAAACCGCAGCACAGACGAGCGCCAAAGGGTGGGTCGTCGAAGGCCGCATCCCGTGGAGCGACTTCGCCCCCACCGGCGGCCGCCCGACGGCGGGCGACACCTGGCGCTTCGCACTCTGCCGCTACGACTACACCGGCGGCGCGGAGCCGGTCCTCACCAGCAGCGCCCCCTTGACCCGAACCGACTTCCACCGCTGGGAAGAGTGGTCGGAGGTGAGGTTCCGACCGTTGTCGGACTGAATCACCGGACAGTCGCGCGCGCTTCCAGACACTCCGGACCTCCGGGCTCGAAGATTCTGCACACCAGCGGGCGGTTGGAGTAGATCGAGCACTTGTAGCTCACCCCGGGGATGACCTCGAGGGCACGGCAGTGGCCGTGTTCCATCCGCATATAGATCTCGGACCCGTCTTCACCGCCGCGAAGCGCCGCGCCGGAAAGGGTCGATCTCGTGGTGAACTTCGCAAGGTTCTCAGGCCCAAACGCCGCGATGTCCTCCGGATAAAGGAGCGCGTAGTTGGGCTGGTCGTGGTAGCAGCACCGCCCGCAAGCAACGCAATCGAATTCAGAGCTCTTCTCGGTTTCCAAGCCGCCGACCATACCTCAAACAAACCTCCGATCAGAGTGGGGGCCAGCTGGGTGTAGTGTCCAAATTGAAGTTCGCTGTAAATCGGCAAGGGGTCTGACCCTCAAGCGGCTTCCGAGATTGACCCCGGCTCAGGTCGCCTAAGCCCGCGATCAACGTAGTGCTTTCGTTCCCCCCGAATGCCTCACGATTGAACGCCGAAAAGGGGTCAAAGGTGTACGCCGATTCACAAATAGCCGTCTAGAGATTCGAATTGCGCAGCAAGAGATAGGCGTTGACGCCGCCGTAGCCGTAGCTGGTGATCAGAGCGTGGCGAATCGTCGCCGGCCTCGGCTCTCCGATGACCAGGTCGAGATCGCACTCCGGATCCGGATCCTCGAGATTGTGTGTCGGCGGGATCAAGCTGTGTTGCATCGCCAAGGCGGCAGCGGCGGTCTGAAACGCCCCCGAGGCACCAAACGGATGTCCGAGCACGCCTTTGATCGAGCTCACCGGAATCTTCGCCGCAAACTCCCCGAACGCCCGCTTCAAAACCAACGCCTCCTTGCGATCAAACGCCGGCGAGGAATTGGCATGCGCACAGACATAGTCGATCTGATCCACCGTCACGCCCGTGCGCTCGAGCAATCGGTGGATCGCCCGTGCCCCGGCCTCGCCGGTCTCATCGAAGTGATACAGGCCGCGTGCGTCGCATGACGAAGTGCCACCCAACACTTCGGCGTAGACCCGCGCTCCGCGCGAACGAGCTAGCTCCTCCCGCTCCAAAACGAGAAAGCACGCCCCCTCACTGAGGACCATTCCATCGTGTTGCCGATCAAACGGCCGCGATGCCTGTGCTGGCTCCTGATTTCGAGTCGATAGCTCGTTCGTTCGCGCCAAGGCGCTCATAACCATTGGAGTCAACGGACTTTCGGCTCCGCCAGCGAGGCAAAGGTCAACCTCATCGCTTCCGGTCCGCAGATGACCTTCTCTAGCGGCTGTGCGTCTGGAAGCGCCTAATAGGCTGGCGGTTTCGGCTCCTGCCCCATGGTTCCCCGCTCCA
>CADEER010000086.1 GCA_902826395.1 uncultured bacterium | reverse complement strand
TGCCGCGCGGCAACTGAGGGGAGCAATCGCGCACGCGCCAGGAGTGGGCGTCGGCATCGCGGTCGCGGTCGGGGTGGGTGCGCCGCCAGGAAGACTGGAGGGATCCGCCGGATCGCTGCCGGCGTCGATCTCGTCGCGATCGCGAAAGCTGTCGCCGTCGCGATCGATCGCCATTCGGAACCCCGAGCCGGGGGGCGCGCAGGTGTACGTCAGCTCCTGTCCCGCATCGCCCGCCAGGGCGCGCAACTGGGCGTCGCTCAAAGGCACCTCCGCGACGCGATCGCTGTCGAACAAGTCCGCAACGGGATCGAAGAGGTAACCGCGCGCTTCGCCGGCGACTGTCCCTTTGACCACGAGATCACACTCCGTAGCCCCCGGCTCGCCGACCAGGTCGAAGGCAGCCGCCGCGCGTTGCAGCATCAGATCGATGCGAGCGCCGACCGCCGCCCCGTTGCTCGCCGACAGCGTGACCTGCTGGCCGACGATCGGCGCCAAGGTGGTGTCGAAGGCGAGGATGAACTGCTCGAGCTCGAGGCGCTGCGTATCGCTCAGAGAGAATGCGGTCGCGTGCAGGAAAGTGAAGAGGGTGTCGGTGCTGCCATCGTGGAAGAACCCGAAGCCGCGCACCTGATCGCCCTGCGGCTGCCGGTTGGCGATCGGCACGTTGAAGAACGACACGTCCGGCATGCCGAACATCCCGATCTTCTGGTACGCGTTGCGCAGGTGCGCGATCTTGAACAACTGCGGCTCCATATCGAAGGTGATCTGACCGTTGGTCCCGAACTGTCCGGCGGCGGGATCCAAGGCGTGACAGGCGTTGCACGGCAGGCCAACCGTCGACGGAAAATTGAAATAGGTGTTGCGACCGTTCGCCTGCTCTGAGGTCAGCACGTTGTCCAGCGAGCGCACCGGATTGGGCGGTGAAAGGACGGAGAGAGCGAACTCGGCGAATGCCGTCATGTCGGCCGCCGCGAGCGGGCCTTCGTCGCGGCCGAGCAGCCCATCGAAGGCGACGTTGAACGCTTCGAAGGCAAGCCGCTCGGTCGTACCAGGCGGATCGAATGGAAACGCCGGGCCAGCGCGATCGCCGCGCCAGTGCATCGGCCCGTGATGCGCCAGGCCGCGCAGGGTCTGCGTGGCCATCGGCCCCTTGAGCGGAGAGAATTGGTTGCCGTCGACTACGACGACGCTGCCGTCCGGGTCGCCGAGATCCCAGCCCAGGCTGTCGAAGTCGGCGAAGACGTGGCAGCTCGCGCACGACGCCTCGCCATTGCTGGACGTGAGTCGAGCGTCATACAGAAACGGCCGGCCGTCGACGACGGTGTCCGGTTCGGGATTGTGCAGCGGGTGCTCCGCGATCTCGATCTCGCCGGCGGTATCGATCACCTTGACGGCGTTGTCGAAGCGCGTGAGCACGTAGAGGCGTTCGTTGGCCTCGTCGAGCACGAGGCCCGAGGGGCCGCCGCCCGTGACTGCAATTTGATCGGCGGCGTCGGGGACGAAAGTGTCGGCATCGAGCTCAGCCGTCGAGAACACTCCCACGGCGCTCGATCCGAAGGCGGCGACATACAGCGTGCCGTCGGAGGAGATCGCCATATCGAGCGGCGTCGCGAGACTGTCCTCCTCGATTCCCGCTTGCATCGGCACAGTGCGGTAGCCCTGCGGCAGAGCCGCGATGTGCTTGTTGAGGTGTCGCGGCAGCACGGTGGCGCCGTCCAACACCGTGATGCGAGTCTCGTGCTGATGACCGCGCACGGTCGTCGAGGAAAGACCGGGACCTTCGAAACGCACTTCGTTGCGAGCATCGGTGTTGCTGACGTAGACGTTGCCGCTGGTCGGGTGCACCGCCATGTTGAAGAGCACCGTGCCGACATGGGCGAACGCTGCCGTCTCGACGGGCGTCGGCGCGAGGGCGTCGATGGCAAAGACGTCGAGATCGGGCAAGTCGAAGCGCACCGCATTGTTCCAATTGCGGCCGAGCTCGTCCTGCCACGTGCCCATCGCTTCGTCGAACTTGACGATGAGGCCCGCCTCTGGGCCGCTCGGCGTCGGCGCGCCGCCCGGCACCGTATCGCCGGCGAGGCCGCCCGGCATGTGCACGCCGTCGCCGATGCTACACGGTGCCGCGGCGCCGCCGCCGTCGCACACCGCACCCTCGTGGATCGCCACAGTCTGGTTGCCGGAGTGGAACACCGCGGCATAGACGGTCGCGCCGTCGGGAGTCGCGGCGAGCGCGCGCGGTGTATCGCCGAACAGCTCGATGATGGTCTCGGGCTCGCCCTCGAGAGTTGCGCCAAGGTCGTTCGCATCGAAAACCCAGACCAGTGCGCGCGGTGTGCCCGGCGTCGTGAAGAGTGGCGGCACCGAAAGGGGGACGTTCTGCCCGCGCCGCGCGGTGGTGATGAAGGCGCGATTGAACGCCGGTCCGGCAAAGACGAGGTCGCGCGGTTCGTCGCCGACCAAGAGCGTTCGCACGACGCGCGGCGGCGAGTCCGTGAGGTCGACGATGCTGACGCTGTCGGACAGGTGGTTGACCACCCAGACCTCGTCGTTCGTGCGCGCCGCCACCGCGACCGGCTCCATGCCGACCGGCACCGAAGCCGAGTGCGTCAGTCCACCGCCGTCGACGGCGAAGATCTCAAGCCGATTGTCGGGGGTGTTGAGAGCAAACAGTCGCGAGCCATCCGGCGACAGAGCCAATGGTCGAACCTGCCCGGTTTCGAATGTCGCAAACGAGCTCAGCGCCGGTTGCGCGCCGGTCAGGGCAACCAACAGCATCACCACAATCGGGAATCGCAATCTCTGTCTCACCGGCGAATTGAACATAGGTCGTTGCCCCCACAGAAGGTCGACGAGACTAAGAGCACGCTCGAGAGTCGCAGCAAAGGAGGAAATCTACGTAGGGCGACGCTTCGGTCTTCGAGCGTTGCGTTGTGCCACGAAGCCTTGAAGAGTAGGCGACGGATGGTGGGTCAGATCGCAAAACGACGGCTAGGCGCCAGTCCCGTCGAGGTGGTGCCGCTCGGCGTCGGGTGTTGGGCCTGGGGCGACGAGGAGTACTGGCGCTATGGGCACGAGCACGGGCCCGCCGACGCGATCGACGCGTTCGACGCCAGCGTGGCCGCCGGCCTCGACTTCTTCGATACGGCCGAGGCGTACGCCTGGGGCAAGGGAGAGCAGATCCTCGGGGCGCTGGTTCGCAAGAGCGGCGCCGATGTCGTCATCGCCACCAAGTACGCGCCCCTGGCGGGGCGCGGCGGCGCGGCTGCCGTCGCCAAGGGCCTGGCGGGCAGTCTGCGGCGACTGCGCATGCCGGCGGTCGATCTGTACCAGTTGCACTGGCCTGACCGGGAGGAAGCGCCGATCGCGGCGATGATGCACGCCCTGGCCGATGCGGTCGACGCCGGTCAGGCTCGAGCCGTCGGGGTCAGCAACTTCCGCGCCGGCGAGATGCGCGAGGCGCACGCCGTCCTGGCGCGCCGCGGCATCCCACTGGCGGTCAACCAGGTGAAGTACTCGCTGCTGCATCGGTCGCCCGAGGTCGACGGAGTGCTCGAGGCGTGCCGCGAGCTCGACGTCGCGCTGCTGGCATACAGTCCACTCGAGCAGGGCCTGCTCACGGGCAAATACACGACGGACCGGCTGCCGCCGGGCGAGCGCGCGCAGGTACCGTGGTTCGCCCCGGAAAACATCGCCGCCGCCGAGCCGGTCGTGGCTCGGCTGCGGGCGATCGCCGAGACACACGGCGTCACACCTGCCGCCATCGCGCTGGCGTGGCTCCTCGCCACGCCGGGAGTGATCCCGCTGGCGGGAGCGCGCACGGCGGCACAGGCCCGCGACAACGCGGCAGCCCTGCACGTTCGCCTCGACGACAGCGAGCGCGCCGAGCTGGACGCCGCTGCGGAAGCCTGGCGCGTTGGCGGTTGAGCGCCGTCGTCCTGTTACATCCACACCTGCTTTCGGAGTACAGTCGCCGCGTGTCGCCGCCGCCGAGCTTCACCACCACTCCGCCCGCCGACGACCGCCTCGGCGCAATCGTGACCACGCTGCTGCCCGATTTTCCGGCGCTCGACGGCAGCGACCGCGACACCGTCGAAAGGGACGTCAGAGCCTACGTCGCGGGACAGATCGCCGCCATGCCGCGCTTCCTGCGCCTGCCTTTCCGAGCCGCGCTCGCGGCGTTCGAGCTAGTCGCCGTCGTGCGCTACGGGAGACGCTTCGCCAATCTGCCCGCCGAGCACCGGGCCGCCTACGTCGCGTCGTGGAGCGGCGCGCCGGTCGCCGCGATGCGCGACTTCGTGAAGCTCGTGCGCAGCACGGCTCTGCTGGTCTACTTCGATCATCCGCTGGTCCGCGTCCGGCTCGACGAAGAGCTCGGCGCCGGCGGCAGCAACGGGGCATTCGCCGGTGAGTGACAAGCGCCTGCCTCAAATGAGCGGCGAGAGCGACATCCCGCCGATTCTGCCGCGGCGCACCGAGGTCTTGGTCATCGGCTCGGGCGCGGGCGGCGCGGTGACTGCCGCGACTCTCGCCGCACGCGGCTACGAAGTCCTGGTACTCGAGGAGGGCCCGGCCGTCGACACGGCGGCGATGACGACCAACTCGCCGCAGGCGATCGCCGCCCTGTACCGCAACGCCGGCGTCACGCCGATCTTCGGCAGCCCCAACATCGCCTTCGTCGAAGGGCGTTGCGTCGGCGGCTCCACCGAGGTCAACAGCGCCTTCTGGCATCGATTGCCGGCCGACTGCTACCACCGCTGGCGCGCCGACGCGCGACTCGCCGACTTCTCGGAGGCGGGGCTAGCTCCCTATTTCGAAGAGCTCGAGCGCGATCTCTCCGTTTCGTACCTGGGCGGCGAACAGGTACCGCGCAGCTCGGAGCTGTTCCGCCGCGGCATCGAGAAGATGAAGTGGCGGTACGCCGAGGTGCCGCGCTGCCAGCGGAACGACGCGTCGAGCGGTCCTGCGAGTCCATTCGCTCCCGGCAACAAGCAATCGATGCAACGCACCTACATTCCCAAAGCTCTCGACGCCGGCGCGCGACTGGTGGCCGACTGCCGGGCACTGCGACTGCTCGGCGAGGGCGGCCGCGTGACCGGCGCCATGGTGCAGCAAGGCACGGCTGCACCGACGTCGATCATCGCCGATCACGTCTTCGTGTGCTGCGGCGCCGTACAAACGGCAGCCCTGCTTCGCCGCAGCGGCATCACCCACAACGTCGGTGACAATCTCTGCATCCACCCGATGCTGAAGGTGGCGGCGCTGTTCGACGAAGCGATCGGTGCCGACAGCGACGTGCTGCCGATCTACCAGGTGCAGGAATTCTGGCCGAACATTGCGATCGGCGGATCGGTGTTCACGCCCGGCTTCCTGGCGATGCTGCTCTCCGACAACTGGCAAACCGGCCGCGCCGCCATGCGCGATTGGAGTCGCATGGCGCTCTTCTACACCGCTACGCGCGGCATGAGCCGCGGCGTCATTCGCAACGTCCCAGGAGGCCAAGGCGCACTGATTCGCTACCGGCTCACCGGCGCCGATCGCGCCAACCTCAGCGAAGGCCTGGCCCACCTCGGCGAGATTCTATTCGCCGCCGGCGCCCGGCTTCTGTATCCGTCGCTGCGCTCGCAGCCAATCATCGAGTCGGTCGCGCAGTGTCGCGGCTTCCTCGCGGCACCGCTGCCCGCGGCAGCCATGAACCTGTCGACGGTGCACGCATTCAGCAGTTGCCCGATGGGCGAGAATCCCGACCTCTGCGCAACCGACTCCTTCGGCAGGGTCAGCGGATTCCGCAATCTCTACGTCAACGACGCGAGCCTCATTCCCGACTCCCCCGGCGTCAATCCGCAGGGCACGATCATGGCGATCGCCCGGCGCAACGTCGACCACTTCGACCAATCGCAGCGAGTGCTGGCGCGGCGACGGCCGTCGGAGACGCGTCCGGCACCGGCGGTGCTCGTCACTGGTGCGCCCGGCTGGCTCGGGACTCGCTTGCTGGAGATCCTGCGCGACGGCATGGACGGCGGCACGGAGCTCGGCGTGCTCGCCGGCGGCGCGATTCGCTGCCTGGTGCACCCGGCAACCGACGCCGCCGCCGTGGCGAGGATCTCGCCGCGCATCGAGGTCGTGGTCGGAGACGTCACCGATCCGGCAGCCGCACGCGAGCTGTGCGACGGCGCCGGCGGAGCGGTCGCCTTCCACATCGCGGGCATCATTCACCCGCATCGCTACACCCGCGAGCTCGAGGCGGTGAACGTCGAAGGCACGCGCCACCTGTTGAGCGCGGCCACGGCGGCCGGCGTCAGGCGCGTCGTCGCCGTCTCCTCCAATTCGCCGTTCGGCTTCAACGCCGGCCCCGAGCACCGCTTCGACGAGGCTTCTCCCTACGCGCCGCACATGGCCTACGGGCGTTCGAAGCGGCGCATGGAGCTGCTGGCGCGGGAAGCGCATGCGGCGGGGGCGATCGAGACCGTCATCATCAGGCCGCCGTGGTTCTACGGCCCGCACCAGCCGGCGCGGCAGACCCGGTTCTTCCAGATGATTCGCGCCGGGCGCTTCCCCATCCTCGGCGACGGCCGGCAGCGGCGCTCGATGGCCTACGTCGACAACATCTGCCAGGGGCTGCTGCTCGCCGCGACGGTACAGCGCGCCGCCGGTGAGACCTACTGGATCGCCGACGAGCGTCCGTACACGGTGCGCGAGATCGTCGAGACCGTGCGCGAAGTGCTCGAGAACGAGCTCGGTCTGGACTGCGCATCGCGCCAACTTCATCTGCCGGCGGCGATCGGCTCGATCGCCCTGGCGGGCGACGGCGTGCTGCAGGCGTGTGGTCTGTACAACCAGCAACTGCACGTCCTCGGCGAGATGCGCCACACCATCGCCTGCTCGATCGACAAGGCGGTAGCAGAGCTCGGCTACGCGCCGCGCGTGCGCCTGTACGAGGGCATGTTGGCGTCGGTGCGCTGGTGCCTCGCCAACGGCCTGTACATCTGATGGAACGAGCCCTGATCACAGGCGGCTCGGGGTACTTCGGTTGCGTGCTGCGCGACCGCCTGCGCGAGTCGGGTTGGGCGGTGCGGATCTTCGACCTCGCCGACAGCGACGACCGACCCGCCGACGTCGAGCTCGTACGCGGCGATATCCGCGACGGCGCCGCCATCGCGGCCGCTTGTAGCGGCGTCGACGCCGTCTTTCACAACGTCGCCCAGGTGCCGCTCGCCAAGGATCGCGCCCTGTTCTGGTCGGTGAACCGCGGCGGCACCGAGAACCTGTTGCGCGCGGCCCGGGATGCGGGCGTACGCAAGGTCGTGCACACGTCGTCGAGTGCGGTGTTCGGCATCCCGGCGCGCAACCCCGTCGACGACTCCGTCGCGCCGCGCCCGCTCGAAGCGTACGGCAAGGCCAAGCTCGCAGCCGAGCACGCCATCGCCGCGGCAATCGAGGAACACGGCCTCGACGTCACCATCGTGCGGCCGCGGACCATCCTCGGGCACGGCCGTCTCGGCATCTTTCAAATCCTCTTCGACTGGGTCGAGGAGGGGCGGCGGATTCCCGTGCTCGGCAACGGCGACAACGTGTATCAATTCGTGCACGCCGACGACCTCGCCGACGCCTGCATCCGCGCCGCACGGCGTCCCGGTCCGGCCGTCTACAACATCGGCGCGGAGCGCTTCGGCACCATGCGCCAGACCCTCGAGGCGCTGTGCCGGCACGCTGGCACCGGCAGCACCCTGTACTCGCTACCGATGCGGCCCGCGGTGCTCCTCATGCAAGCCACCGGGGCGCTTGGCCTGTCCCCCCTTGGGCCGTATCACGCGCTGATGTACGGCCGTTCTCTCTACTTCGACTTGCAACGGCCGATCGAAGAACTCGGTTGGCACTCGACTCGGTCCAACGAAGAGATGATCTGCGAGTCTTACGACTGGTACCGGGCGCACAAGGATCAAGTGCGCGGGCGCGCCGGGCTATCGCCGCACCGCGCCGGCGTTCGCCAGGGCATCCTCCAACTGCTGAAAAAACTGTCCTGATCACAAACCGCGAGGGCCGCGCCACCTTGCGGTGACGCGGCCCTTGCGAGTCGGCTGACGCCGGCGCAGACCTGACGGGCTGCGCCGGCGCTGTTTCGTTCGTGATTAGTTGACCGGCACCTTGCCGATGAACGTGCCGTCCTCGTTCTTCTTGGTAGCGGCCTGAGAGAACTCCGCCTCCCAGCACATGCCGTCGCTGGCATAGAGCTGAGCCGTGACCGGCCACTGGAGCGGGATCGTCAAGGTATCGGGCAGGTTGGGTCCCTTGCCGACGACCTTCGCCTTGCCCTTGTCGAGATTGCTGCCCTTGGTGAGGATCAGCTTGACGCCGTCCTGGGCAGCGTTCGAGTCCTTGAACTTGTAGCCCTTGGGATCGCTCGGCGAGCCGAGAATACCCCAGCCGGCACCCGGCGCCACGGTCATCGCCATCTGCACGCCGGTGTCGTCGTAGACGCAGAGCTCATATTCGGTGCCCTGTGTCGGGTCGCCCATGTCGTTGACGAGGGCAGGACCGCCCTTCCAGACGAGGATGACCTTGTCGGCGGAGTTGTTGAACTTGTCTTTGATCTTGAAGACCGCCTTGACCGGCGACGTGCAATTCGGCGACGGGGCGCCGTCGTAAGAGCAGCCGTCGATCGGATCGCAGCTATCCTGCGTACAGACGCTGCCGTCCGTGCAGTCGAGGGGTTCCTCGAACACACAATTGCCACCGCCGTCGCATTCATCCGTGGTGCAGATGTCCGCGTCGTCGTTGCACGACGTCCCCGATCCCGCGAAGCCGTTGGCAGGACACGCCTGACCCGGCGTGCCCGAGCACGCCTCGGCCACGTCGCAATCGCCGGCCGCCGCACGGCAGGTCGTGCCTCCCGGCTGTACTACGTTGGCCGGACACGCCTGGGTCGGAATTGCCGTACAGAACTCGGTCGGGTCGCAGCTATCGCCGGAGCCGACGCGGCAAACCGTGGTCGGGTTGGAGACCACGTCGGCCGGGCATCCCTGACCGGGCACGCCGGTGCACAGCTCGGTCGGGTCGCAGATGTCGCCCGAACCAGTGCGGCAAGGCAGGTTCAGTTTGCTCGGCGCGTCATCGGCCGGGCAGGGAGCGCCCGGCGAACCGGTGCAGACCTCGTCTTCGTCACAGATGTCGCCGACCGTCGACACCCGGCAAGTCAGGCCGTTGTTGCCCGGCGCATCGTCGATCGGGCAACCCTGGCCGGGGACGCCGGTACAGGTCTCATTGTTGTCGCAAGCGTCGCCCGAGCCGGTGCGGCAGACGTTGCCGGCGTTGATCAAGGCATCGTCGCTCGGACAGGCAGAGCCCGCTCCCGTGCAGGTCTCGTTGGTGTCGCACGGCGGACCAGCGCCGACGCGGCATACCTGGCCGGCCGAGCGGAAGGTACAGGTCGACGTGCAGCAGGTGCCCGCGTTGCCGTTCAAGCCGCCCAGATCGCACTGCTCGGGCGCATCGAGCACGCCGTCGCCGCAGTCTGAGTAGTAGAAGGCGAGGTCGACGCGGCTGATGTCGCCCGCGTTGATCGTCGTCTTGGTCGGGTCGAATACCTTCGGGCAGGCGTTGTCGAACGGCAGCCCGAAGCTCGGGCTCGTCGAATCGGCATCGACTCGGATGTTGAACGAGCTGCCCGCGGTGATGCGGAACAATCGCTCGATGTCGCCGCGCGTGTTGTTGGCCGGCGTGCCCCCAGTGGGAACGACCGACGCCGTTCCCGACGTCAGGGTCAGCACCAGCCGATTGTCGACCGGCTGCGACCCCAGCATGAAGTCGTTCACCGTCGTCGTGCTCTGGTAGGTGATCGAATTGGCAGTGTTGCTCAGCCACGTGAACACCGCCGAGGAGCCCGCGGTCGCAGCAGCACCCGTCATCGTGTTGCCGTTGACGATGCTGTTGTTCTTGATGCCGAAGTACACGTTGGTGTGGGCACTGAGATTGACCCCAGTGCAGCTCACCGTCGCGCCTCCGGTGTGCGTCGTCACACCGCTGACCGTGCAGCTACCGCCGCCGGGCAGGGTGTACACCGGGCCGCCCGTGATCGTCAGGGCCCACCCAGCCGAGGTCAGCCCCGCGAGCAAGCACACCGCCATCAGTGCGCTACGAGCAGAGTTGCCCCCGAAGGTCTCCCACGACACGAGCGCCGCGATGGATTCCGCGCTTTGTCTTTTCGCCATTCGCCGCTTGAACATCATCCTGTCTCCCGTCGGCACTGCGTCGCCGCTGTCCCCCGAATTGTTCACCACGACCCGTGCGAGCCGTGACTGCCATGGCTGCCATGGCTGCCGTGCGATCCGTGGCTGCCATGCGAACCATGACTCCCGTGGCTGCCGTGGCTGCCGTGCGACCCATGACTGCCGTGCGATCCATGGCTGCCGTGCGACGCGTGTGACATATGCTGCGCCAGCAACATCTTCTCGCTATTCGGCTCGGTGCGCAGGGCTTGAGCCGCCTCTGACGTATCGAGAGCCGCCACGGGTTTCACCGCCTGGCGGGCTTCCGCCGGGCTGAGAAAATCGAGCGGTTTCTTCCGCAACTCAGGCAGCCCGTTCTTCTTTTGATCGCTCATTCTTCCTCCTTGACTACAGGCACAAGCTCACCGGCCTCTCTTCGCGCCAAACCGCGCCCCCGGCGCGCAGCGTAGGGAGGTTCAGACAACTCGAAACAGTAATTCGAAAACTTCGTCATCACGGGGCGGTCAGATCCGCATAGATGGACAGGAACTGCCCTTGTCGAGACACCTCGACGCCGTCGATCGCCAGACCGAAGAACTGCGGCAGCGGGAAGCCCGACAGCGCACCCGCCAGCGACGGGACCAGCGGCCCGATCAGTCCGGGCAGGATCTCGTTCTCCACGTCCGATTCGTTGACGCCGAGCGGATTGCTCAGGATCGCGATCGTCACGTCGCCCGCTTCGGGCTCCGAGATCGAGATGTTCAAGCCCGCTCCGTCGAACTCCAGGTCCATGCCGAGCGGCAGGTCGAGTGCACCGGCCATCCAGACCGTTTCCGGTCCCGGCTCGACGATCTTCATGTTGAACTGGGCGATCTTCAGGAGAGTCAACTCGCCGTTGGGCCCGTCGGCACCGGTGACGATCGGCGAGATGGTCGGCGATACGTCGACCCGCAGGGGCGTCGCCGGCGGCAATTGGCCGAACTCCGGAATGATCGCCGACAGCAGAGTCGAGTTGATCGCCAACGACGGCGCCGGCCCGTCGCCGTCGACGTCGATCTCGGTGATCGAGGCGCGCATCAAGCCGCACTCGGTCTGGCCTCGCAACAGTTGGTTGAAGCCGCCCGAGGAGATGCTGATGCCGATACCGTAGGGCTGGTTGAGCTCGGGCGAGTTGCTGCCAAAGCTGGGGAACGAGCTCGCCGGCGAATAGGAAGCGGCCAGGTCCGGAGCCCCCGACGGCGGCACGCACTGACCGGGGCCAGTGCCCACGCTGACGGTGAACTTGGCGTTCGATCCGAGCGTGATGCCGATGTTGTCTTCGGTCACCGCGAACAGCGGCGAGTCGAGCTGCAAGCCGACGCCTTCGCCGACCGGACCGCTGATCGAAATGCCCGCGAGCACGTCTTCAATGCCATCGGCAATCGGGCTGTCATTGGGGCCGCTGCCGTCCGGATCCTCGAGGAATCCGCTGATGCCGTCGACCGCGAGCTGCTGCACGTCGGGCAACAGCGACTGGATGATGTCGCCAATGATCGGCTCGTTGCACAGACCCGAGGTGAAGGTCGTGTTGAAGCCGCTGAAGGCGATGCCGAGCGGGGTTACCAGATTGACGTCGATGTTCGACGGGTTACCTGCCAGAGGTTCGAGCGAGAAATTGCCGGTGAGCTGTAGGTTGCTCGCCGACATCCGCAGGCTGCAGTTCGGCACCAGACCGCTGCCCTCGATGTTGACGTTGATGACCAGGTTGCTGAGATCGATATCGCCGAACACCGAATTGACCTGTGAATCGAGCGCGATCCCCAGACTGCCGAAGGACGGAGCCGGGCTGGCAATGCGCACCGTCGCGCTGCCCCAGCAGCCGAACGGACTGGCGTCGATGAAGCAGCCCGAGGTTACGACAGAGCCGGGCGGCAGCAGTGCGCCGACGTCGAACTCGCCCGCCGCCAGCGTACCCACCAAAGGCTCGATCGTGTTCAAGCCGCGGTCGTTGATGCGCAGCGCCACGCTCTGCGGCGAGTAAGCGCCGTCGGCCACCGAGGCCCCGCGGATCACCACGATGCGATCGCGCGACTCCTGGCTGCTCGGCGTGTGGATCAAGCGCACGAGCACCGGATTGAAGACGTTCGTCGCGTTCAGAGAGACGGTGTGCGAGAAGGTTCGCGCGGTTTGGTTCAGCGTCGTCGCCGGCACGCCGTTGACCAGCACCTGCACCGAGCCAGAAGGCAACACTGTGTAGTGACCCGTGATCACCTGCGTGCTCGACGTCGTGAAGACGCCGTGCAGCGGCGTGTCGATGAACACATCGAACTTGTCACAAGACGAACCGGGCGTCGGGCAGAGCCAGCCTGGCTCGAGCTTGCAGCTCGAGCTGCAGCCATCCCCCCCGCTGCTGTCGCCGTCATCACAGGTTTCGCCCGGATTGATGACGCCGTTGCCGCAGGTCGGGAAGCAGGTGCTCGGCTCACCGAAGCAAGCGTAACCGGCCTGAGTCGTACAATTGCCCTGACAGCCGTCGCCGTTGGCGGTATCGCCGTCATCGCACTGCTCGATGCCGTCGAGTAGGCCGTTGCCGCACAGCTCGCCGCATACGCTCGGCTGGCCGGCGCAGAAGGAGTCGAACTCGATGCGGCAGAGATTGCCCGAGCAGCCGTCGCCGCTCGTCGTGTTGGAGTCGTCGCAGTTCTCGTTGCCGCGGATGAAGCCGTCGCCGCAAATCGCCGAGCAGGAGCTCGGCGTGCCGGCGCAGGCAAATCCGGTCTCGATCTGACACAGCGAGTTACAGCCGTCGCCGCTCGTCAGATCGTCGTCGTCGCATGCCTCGATGCTGCGCAATAGACCGTCGCCGCAGACCGGAGAGCAGACGCTCGGCAGTCCCGAGCACAGCCAGCCAGTCTCGATCTGGCAGAGAGCGCTGCAACCGTCACCACCGGCGGCATCGCCGTCATCGCAAGTCTCACCGCCGTTGAACACGGAATTGCCGCACACGAAGGTGCAGACACTCGGGTCGCCGGAACACTGCCAGCCGGCCTCGACCTGACACGTGCTCGAACAGCCGTCGCCACCGGTTGCATCATCGTCGTCGCAACCCTCGCCGGCCTCAACGTCGCCGTTGCCGCAGCTCAGCTCGCAACTGCTCGGCGCGCCCGTGCAGGTGTATCCGTTTTCGACGGTGCAAGTTGCGGAACAACCGTCGCCACCCGAACCGTCGCCGTCGTCACAAACTTCACCGAGGTCGATGCTGCCGTTGCCGCAGTTGGAGGTGCAGACGCTGGGCTCACCGGTACAGGTGAAGCCGAACTCCTCCAGGCAAACATCGGAACAGCCGTCGCCGTCGGACAGGTCGCCATCGTCGCAGGCCTCTTCCGGGTGCACGAGCCCGTCGCCACACTCGGCATTGCAGCTGCCGTTGCCGTCGTCGCCGTCGTCAAAGGCATCGCAATCGCGCACCACGCCGCCGGCATCGTTGAGCATGCGACAGAGCTGACACGCCGACTCGCTGGAGAGACATTCGGCGGTGTCTGCAACGCCGCTCGCTCCACACGAAGCGAACACCTGCGCCAAGTTACTATCGCCGCACTTCGAGGCGACGGTGTTCAGCAGCTTCGGCCCGCACTTCGAGGCAATGCGCCCTTTTGGATCGGGCTGCTCCGACAGGCCGGTCCCCAGACACAGCGCCGCCAGCGTGGCGCCGTTCGTGATCAGACCGGACTTGAGGCCATCCTTCTGGCACTTGAGATATTCCTTTTGGCGCGCGTCTTCGCACTTGAGCAATGCCGCCGTGACTTTCGACTGGCAGCTCGCGTCGGCCGCGGCGGCGATCAGGTTTTCATCGAGATCGGGGCCAATGCTGCCATGCACCAGACCAAACTGGAGAAGGATGGCGCGCGTGAGGGCGGTCGGCAGCGTGCCTACGCCGAAGCCCGGCATGCCTCCCGAGCAGATGGAGGCGATCTTGTTGCCCTCGCTCGTGATCGTCTGCAGCAGCTTGCCATCCGGGTCCGCAGCAATGCATTCCTCAGGAGTCTGGCCGACCAAACTGCCGGAGGCGAAACGTGTCACACATTTTTTGACTAGCTTGGCGTGCGTCTTGGAGATCTTCCGCATGCCCTTGTTGAATGTCGTTATGCACTTGATGTCGTCAGCGGTGGGCTGGGCGGCGACTGGGGTCGCGATGGCAAGCGACAGCGCAGCCGTCATCGCCGCGAAAGCCGCGATACCGAGCTGCACAAAGCCGGGCGAACGGCTCGTCATGGAGACGTTGCGGCGACGTTCGACGTACCGAATCGGACTACAACCGATGCTTCGCGGCGGACCCACCACCATCATGATCAACCTGCCTCCTTGCTGGAGCGAGGACGAACAAACCGGCTGCTTGAGCCCAGCCGCGGCCTTCCCAGAACAGGGAAAGCCCAGCACGGTTTGATCGTCGGAGCCCCCCCGAGACTACAATTCTTCCTCCCCCCGCGTACTGCGCCCCACTCCCGGAAGTCAAGTAAATACATTCGGAGACGGGGGTAGTGCTGAATAATCTTGCACCCCCGGCCGTCCTCCACCGGACGACGCGGCAGTGAATTTTGGGGATGACTAAGTCGCCGGAGCCAGTTGCACCCGACGGCAGGCGCCCACGATAATCGCCCCACCGCAAATGCCCTCCAAGAGACCATCGATCGCTGTGCGCGGGGCGCTACTAGGCGCCGCGGCCGCCCTCACCGGCGCCTTCATCTGGCATACGGCGGCGCCACAAGGGATGCCGCTACCGGCTGGACCCGGTGGCCACGGGGCGGGGGCGGCGGTCTCCGACCGCGCGGAGTCGGCGCCAGCGCCCCGTCCGCTAACCTCTGCGGCGCCGATCAGCGCGGCGGCGGACGCGGCGCAGCGCCGCGTCGACGCACTGGAGTCGAGGCTCGCCGAAGAGATGTCCCGACGCGTCGAAATGCAGCAGCGCATCGACGCGCTGGCGGAGGAGATCGCGGCTCTGCGCGACGGAGCGCCGCCCGCTGCCGACCCCGAAGCCCCGGCGCCCACGGAGCCGAATCAGGGCGTCGACTACAGCAAGAGCCCGATGCAGCGAGCCCTGGAAGCCGCCGGGCTGGATACCGCGGTCGCCGAGGGCATCAAGCTGCGCGGCGATCAACTGGCGATGAGCGAGATGTATCTGCGCGATCAGGCAACACGAGAAGGCTGGCTCGACACACCGCGCTTCAAAGAGGAGATGGAGGAGATCGAGGCTCAGCGCGTCTCGATCCGCGACGAGATCGGCGACGACGCCTACGACCGCTACCTGTTCGCGCTCGGCCACACCAACCGCGTCATCGTCAACGACGTCATGCTCGACTCGGTCGCCGAGGACGTCGGCCTGCGCGAAGGCGACCTGATCGTCAGCTACGGCGACGCGCGCATCTTTGCGACCGACGACCTTATAACCTCGACACAGGGCGGAGCGAGCGGCGAGCCGGTGCTCCTCGAGGTGAGGCGCAACGGCGAGCGCATGCAAATCGAAGTGCCGCGCGGCCCCCTCGGCCTGCGCATCGGTCCGGCGCAGGACGATCCCGACGCGGGGTAACGCGCCAGACGCCGATCAGGCGAGGTGGATCTCGGTCGGCGTGGTCGCGAGGCCGCGCGCGGCTCGATCGCCGAGGTGGCTCGCCTCGAGCGATTCGAGGTCTTCGAACAGTTGGCGACCGGGCGGCGTGAACTCCGCGTGCGCCCGCAACATCTCCATGCCTTCGTGGTTCTTGAGATCGATCTCGGACATGCGCCGCTCGAAGTCCGGATGGGCGGCGAGCGGATGCTCGGCGTCGCGCATGCGTCGATAGAGCTCGGCCACCGGCAGGAAGGCGTGCACCGCCAGCATGATGCCCCACAACGGCCGCAGGTCGGGGCGAACCGGGCTCTTGTAGCGCGGCTCGAACGCGTTGATCAGGAAGTCGGTGCCGTAAGCGGCGACGTTGAACTTGTTGTGCTGAAACTCGTGGATCACCGCCTCGGTCATGATCATCACGCTCGGGTGCAGCGTGAGATATATCGTCCCTACCGCTTCGCGGTACGACGCCGAGAGATGCCGATGGTCGTCGTACCCAACCGGCACCGCTTCGTGCAGCATGGTGCGCATCTCGGCATACTCGCCCGGCAGGAAGCTCTCGACCAACGCGAACGAGTCCTCGAGCATCCGCACCCAGTCGGTCGCCGTGCGGCCGCCGAGGTCGACGTGATTGCCGGCCTTCTCCGGATGCTCCTCGAACTCGGCTATCGGGTTGTGGTCGACCGTCGCCAGTTGCGTGACGCCGCCGACCTTCCAGTAGCAGCGCTCGAGGCGAAAGCCGTGCGACCCGGACGCGAGCGCACGCCCAACGGCCTCGTGATCGAGAGGCAACCGCGCCAACTCCGCGCCGCCGTGCAACGCCGTCAGGTGGCTGGGCGAGAAGCGCAGCGCGGATGTTCCCTCCGGTGCGATCACCTCGCCGCCGAGGGCGCGCGACGCGAGGTGGGGTGGGCCGTCGCTCCATGCCGCGCAAACGATCGACTCGCCTTCGGGCAGCAATCCACGCAGCGCCATTTCCAACAGAAGATGCGGCGCGATCGCCGCGACCGCCGCCGCGATACGCGTATGGAACGCCGGTAGTTGTTCGAGGAGCGCCGAGCACTGCAGCGGCGTGCTCACCGCCGGGGAGGCGAAACAGGCCGACATGCGCTTGCGATCCGCCACCAACGCACCGGCGACGATTTCCGCGACACGCCGTTGCAGCGGTCGCGCCGGCGACGGGAGGAGCGGCTCGAGGGCGAGAAAGCGACGGCAACAATCGGCCAGGTACCGGGCATACGCGGCGCCGACGGCACTACCACCAGATCCCGCCGCGTCGGGCAGAACGAGTCCGCGTCCGCTCGCTCCTGCGCCGCCGGGCTCCGTGCGCACGGCGCCGATGGTCATCTTTTCAGAGGATGAAGTGGTCCAGCCTGCGATTGGTGGTCCAGAGGCGGAACATCTCGAGATCGCGCTCGTCGGCGGCTTCGAGCTTGTGCATCAGGTAGTCGAAGATCGACTTGTGCTTCTTGCACCACGTCGAGTCGCGCATGTGGCCGTGCAGGCTGCCCTGCGTCTTGTAGTTGTACTCGACCTGCTGGCCGCACCACGGTTTATAGACGCAGCTCACGCAGTCGGGGTGGCCGTCGTTGAGGCCCGCCATCACCAGCGCTCGCGTCGCGGCGTTGCCCATCAACTCGTCGTAGCTGTCCTCGACGCTGCCGATGCGAAACATGTCATCGCCCATAGAGGCGACGAAGCGACCCTCGTCCGACGAATAGATGCTGCCGTCCGGTGAGTAGCCAAGCTGACCGATGCAGGCGCCGCCCGGGATGCGCAGATCGAGGTAGTTGGGCTCGTCGTCGGCGAGGATCTTGTTGAGCATGATCGCGGCGTGCCGCTCCATGACCTGAACGCCCTGGCGGTTGAGATCGATGATGTAGTCGACCGCTCGTGCGTAGAACTCGAGGAACTCGTCCATCGAGTAGCCGAGCGTCTTGGCACTCTTCGCCGCAAAACCGAACGGATCGAGCTTGCGCAGGAACACGGCGCGGCAGCCGACCTCGACGAACTGGTCGACGATGTCCTTCCAGCGGCTCAGACTGGGCCGCGTGATCGTCGGCAACGCTTCGACGTGGTACTGGTTCGGGTCGAGCCCGAGATCGATGTAGCGCTGGTTGATGCGCTGCATCCATTCGATCAGGGTCGCGTGGCTGTTGCCGCCGCGAAAGATGCGGATCTTGTTGTGCAGGTCCTCGGGGCCGTCGAGGCTCGTGCAGATCTGCACGTGCCGGTCGACGAGAAAATCGAGCTTCTCGTCGTCCATCAGCGAGAGGTTGGTGACCAGAGCAAATGACAGAATCTTGCCCTCGGTCTCGTTCTTCTCGCGAGCGTAGTCGACGATGAAGCGCAGCGTCTCCCAGTTGGCGGTCGGCTCGCCGCCCTGGAACTCGATGGTCATCCCAGGCGCCGTGGTGCGGAATGCGATGTCGACACCGCGCCGCGCCGTCTCGATCGACATGTCGGTGTCGTAGCGATCCATTCCGACGATCGAGCTGTGGCAGTACTGGCAGCCGTGGTTGCAGCGATGCGTCAGCACGAAGGCGTGCAGCGTCGGCCCGTAGAAGAGATATTCCTTCTTGCGCCGCCAGCGCATCGCCTGCAGCTCGCGATTGACCTCGGCGGCGACGAAGTTGGTGCGCACCAGCTTGTCGTAGAGCGGCTCGCCGCGCTGCGGACGGCCTTCGACGAAATCGCGGAACTCGTCCTTGCTCAGCAACAACCAGTCGCCGAAGTCGTTGCTGATCAGGACCTTCTCGCCGATGACGCGCTGGTTGAACGGCACGGCGAACTCGGGCTTCCAGCGGTCGGGGCTGGAGAGAGTCGCGAAATCGACCTGGCGCCCGTGCGGCAAGAGATCGGACGCCGGCCGCTGAACGGAATCGGCCTCCAGCGGGTTGCTCGGCTCAAGCATGGTCGTCCTTGCGCATGACCGCGGTGTTGGCGAGGGCGAAGTTGCAGAACTCCGCGACCACGTCGCCCTCAGCTTCGGTGTCGATGTCGTTCAGCTCGACCACGGCGTAGTCGCCTTCACTGCGGATGGCGAACTTGGCGAAGTCGGCGAATGTCGCCGCGGCATCGGCGATCGCCTGCTCGGCGTACAGCTCGCGATGCAGGCGCACCGTGGAGCGCGCGCCGCTCACTCCCGCCGCCCTTTTTCGCCTGTCCAAGGCGCTCCGAGACCGCCCGGGTCGGCGACGAAGCCGTCGTCGCCGGGGTTGTCGAGGTCGACGAGGCCGTCAGCGGCGCCACCGCCGCGCGCCGTCGCGCCGCCGATCGCCAGAGCCGTGACGTCTTCGATGAGCTTCTGGTTGGCTTTGGCGACCCGGGCGCGCAGCGCCTGCGCCAGGAGCTCGTTCTCGAATTCACCCGCCATCCCCCGCATCGTCGCTTCGTCGATCGGCCGCTTGGCGCGGAAGCGCACGACGTAGCGCGAATCCTGCCGGTCGAGCAGCACGTAGGCCCGGTCGATGAAGACATAGGCGGCGGCGTAGAGTACGTCGCGCGGATAGAGTTCGGTGTCGAGCGCCAGAATCAGGGTCGACGTCGCGCCGTCGATCGATTCGATCTGCGAATGAGTCATCAGATTCAGATTGCCCCCTGGGAAAATCACCCCGGCCGTGCCTTCGGGCGAATCGGCATTGTGCCCCGACCCGACAGAAAGGTTCAAGGGTAGTTTCAGTTCTCCTGGTCGCGGTCGCGTTTCGTCACGCCCTGAATCGGCTCGACGGCGATCGACCCGGTCGGGCGGCCCGGTCCGAAGGCCGGCATCACGCTAGCGGTCGCTAGCCGACGCGAACACGCCCACCTTCGCCGCGCAGGTTCGCCGCGACGAGCCGCTCCTCGAGGAGCGGCATGCGATCGTGTCCCCAAAAGCTCTCGCCGGCGAAAATGAACAGCGGCACACCAAAGACGTGATCGGCGTGCGCCTCGTCGATCGAAGCGGCGAGGCAGCGTCCACCTTCGCCGCGCGCCCACGCTGGGAAGGCCGCCGCGTCGGCGCCGAGCTCGGCGAGCAGAGCGGTGATCTGCTCGACCTCGTCGATCTCGAGGCGGTGTTCGAAGAAGCGGGAGTAGACGGCGAGCGTGTACTCGCGGAATACATCCGCCTGCGCGGCGTAGAACGCCCCGATCAGCGCGGGTGAGGAATCATAGACCTTCTTCGGGCCGCGGATCGTGAACCCGCCGCGCTGGTTGGCCCAGCGCCGGGCGTCCATGTAAGAGTAGCGCGCCTTCCATTCCGAGTAGGTGCTGCGCTCGCCCGGGCCCTTGAGGCGCAACTGGAAGGGAAGCCAACGCAAGTCGACGCAATAGGTCTCGGCCAATTGAAAAGTCGGCGCCGCGGCGACGTAAGCGAACGGACTCTTGTAGTCGAAGTAGACCTTGAGCTCGGCTCGCGCGGGTGCCGTCATAGGACGCCCACTCCGGAGGCCGGTGCAATCATCAACGGCGCGCCGCACGCGGCCGCCGCGGCGCCTCCAGTCGTCGCCATGGCAGATCTCCCCTCCCCCTTACCTGTACACAACCCGCTTCGGCAGCGTCATCCACTTCGGACTGCTTGCGCTCTCGCATCAAACAGGACGAGGCCCGTGGCGGCTTCGAGCTCACGCAGTGCCGCGGCGGGTTCGACCACTTTGATCGTCTTCATTCCGAGCTCGCGCGCCGGCTTCAGATTGATGCCGAGGTCGTCCAGGTAGACACACTCCCCAGGCTCGACGCCAAGCGCCTCGGTGGCCCGCAGGTAGAAACGCGGATCGGGCTTGCGGACGCCCACCACGCTCGATTCAACGACCACGTCGAAGAGCGCCATGATCTCGGCGATGCGACGAGCGACGCCGCTTCCGCGCGCCATGCCGGGGCCTTCGCCGTACGCGACATTGTTCGTTAGGCAGGCGGTCTTGTAATGCGCGCCACAGATCTCCAGAGCGCGCACCATCTCCGGCCGCAGTTCGCCCGCGAGGAGGGCGAGAACGTCACGACCCGCCAGAGGCCGCCCTGCGGCCGCGGCTTCGGCCGAGAACGAGCGATCGAACTCTTCGATCGATATCTCGTTGCGCTCGAGCTGGGCCCACGCGTTGTTATCGGGGTTGGTGGCATTGATGCGGCGGATGAAGTCATCGGGATATCCGTTGTCCCGTTCGAACCGGCGGAACGCTTCGAACGGACTCGTAGTGAGCACGCCGCCGAAATCCCAAAGGATCGCGCTGATCATCGCGGCACCGTAGCAGCGCTCGGAGCGACCGGCGAGCCGTGCATCCGAACGAACCTCCGCCACTCTTCTGAAACGACGAAGGCCCCGGACACCATGAGGTGCCGGGGCCTTCGCATCAGCCTTGGATCGGCGTCGGGGCCTACATCTTGGCC
>CADEER010000085.1:12180-21435 GCA_902826395.1 uncultured bacterium | reverse complement strand
GCCCCAAACAGGCCGAGAGGAACAGCCTTCGAACTGCAATTGAGCGATGGACTCGGCAAGCTCGTCGAGCCGCGCCCTATCGGCGGCGATGCGTTCCTCGTAGTCGCAGCCGCGCAGCGAACTGCGCACCGCGCGAATGATGCGGCTGATGCCGTTCGCTACCTCACGGACCGTCCAACGACCGTCGACATCGTCAAAGAAGCAGGAGTCGATCGGCGGGCACAGTTCTGGCTCCGGAATGACGCAGCCGCCGAACGACAGCGAAGCCTTCACACCTCGGATCAGCTCGGTGATCCGAACAACGCCGTCGCCGTCGCAGTCGCCGGGGCAGGCGGGCAGCTCAGCCGCCGCAGGAGACAGGCCCAACCAGAGCATTAGGACCGCTGTCATGACGCGTGCCATCGAATGCCTTCCCTCGCCCCCGGAACCCGGTTGGTTCGTCACACGTCGATACGGATCGGCGATCGCGGGCCGCTTGTACGTTCAGCTCGCTGCTCTTCGCCTTTGCTGCGAGCGTGGTGGCTTGCGGGGTGGTCGTGGCCGACGATACACGACCGAAAACTCGCCGCGTTCTTCGCGCTCCTTGAGATCGCGGTAGATCGCGTCTAAGTCGTAGTTGAAGCGAGCCGCGTACGCCTCGCGGATCCGGCGCACCTCTTCAACGATTGCGTCCTTTGCCATGGGGTCAACCGCCCATCAGCTCTTCTGGCGTGCAAAGGACTGACGGTTCGAAGCCCATGGATCGGCATATGCTCTCGATTTGATTGCGCATGGCTGCATTGGCGATATGTGTGCAGTTCCACGTCAACAGGTAGTCGATGCCGTGGACCGCGGCAATCGCAATGTGCATCGCATCGACATTTGCCTTCCTCGGAATCGGCCCCTTGCCTACTAATGCTGCGGCCAACTCCACCGCCGCACGACTGAGGCCAAGCATTGGGAGGCCCTGCAACACCGCCACACGCCGCCGCGCTAGTACCGGCTGACCGCCTGCCGCTTCTTGCAGTACCAAGGGTGATACGTAGAGGTCGAAATCTGTGCGGCGAGTTCTCCACCACGTTCGCGTCAACCGTTGGTGAGCCACGCTGCACCAGATCACGACTCGGACGCGCCGTCAGGTAGCTCACGACTGTCGTTTCGACGTACACCGTTCCGGGCACCCGCAAACGCTACTGAAACTTCGGCGTCGGATCCAACCAGCGTCGCCTTCGCCTTTATTGAATCGCATCGGGCGTCGGAATCGCGATCGGCATCGTTGAAAGTTCGTCCGATGGAGCTACCGATAGCGACCCCGATTTCGATTTGATTTCGATCTGGGGGCTGGCACGGAGATCTCTGTGTCCTCTGCGCCTCTGTGGTGAAGTAAGTGTCCGGAGAGTTGTCGATAAGCCGGATTCTGTCCCGGCCGAGGCCGGTGGGGATCATTCATCTGGGACGGCGGTTGCCCGCCGCCTCTAGCGATCTACCCGAGGTTCAGCGCGGGCTACGCTCCCTCAGTTGGTCTTGCTCCAGGTGGGGTTTGCCGCGCGGCGTCGTCACCGTCGCCGCGGGTGTCCAGCGACACCGTTTCACCGACTCCCGCGGCGAGCCGCGGGCCGTTTCCTTTCTGTGGCACTTTCCCTCGATCGCTCGAGGCCGCCGTTAGCGGCCACCCTGCCCTATGGAGTCCGGACTTTCCTCCCGCCCCGCGAAGGGGCGAGCGATCCCCTGACAACTCTCCGAACCTTCCGAGCTCTAAGCTCGACCCGTAGAAATTTCAAGCTTCGCGTCTCGAGTTTGCCGATGCTTCGCACAATTCGATGCACCACGTTGGTCGAGCCGGACGTGCGCTGCTAAACCACATCGGTGCGCCGAGGACCGAGACTCGCCTGCCGTAGAACCACCATCGCGCACGCAATCGTCGTGGCCGTTTTCTCATGGGGTCTGGTCGCTCACGCCGCGGGCGGCGACGTTTCGAGCTCGTGCACCGGCGACTGCAACGGCGATCGCAGGGTCACGATCGACGAGCTGATCCGTGGCGTCGCGAGCGCGCTCGGCGGCGAGCTCAATTGTCCAGCTTTCGACCGCGATGGCGACCACGCGGTCGGCGTCGCTGAGTTGGTGCTGGCGGTCGGCTTCACTCTGGCAGGTTGCCCGGAACCCGTCTGCGGCGACGGCCTCCTCGAGGGCGGCGAACAGTGCGACGACGGCAACCGCGACGGCGGCGACTGCTGTTCGCCGGCGTGCTCGCCAGGCGACGGCGAAGTGATCTGCGACGACGGCAACTCCTGCACGCGCGACGCATGCGCTCCGGCAGGTCAGTGCCTGCGGTCGTGGACTTGCGAGTGGAGGTTCGAGGACGCAACCGCAGAGGCAGGCCTGTCCTACGTCCACGCGTATCCGGACGGACTGATGGATCTCGATTTCGAGCTCGCGATGACCAGCGGCGGCGTGGCCGCTGGCGACTACGACGGCGACGGTTGGATCGATCTCTACGCCATCGGCGGTCCGAGCGGCCACAACCGTCTGCTGCGCAATCGCGGCGATGGCACGTTCGAGGACATCGCGAGCTCTGCCGGAGTCGCTCTACCGGGGTCGTTCGGTGCGGGGCCGATCTTCGTCGACTACGACGGCGACGGACACCTCGATCTCGTCGTCGGCGGTGTGCTCGGCACAGCGGTGCGCTTTCTTCACAATCGAGGCGACGGCTCCTTTCGCGACGATACGGCGGTGGCCGGAATCTCCGCCAGCGCGACGACGGTCGGCTTCGCCTTCGGCGACTTCGATCGCGACGGCGATCTCGACGCCAGCATGGCGCACTGGGCGGCGCCGCTCGCCTACGAGGCACGTCTATGGCGCAACGACGGCGGCGGCAGGTTCACCAACGCCAGCGCAGAGGCGGGTGTCGATATTCGGCGCGGCGACGTTCCTCTTGATCTCAGTTTCACTCCCAACTTCGCCGACATCGATTCCGACGGCTGGCCAGATCTTCTGGTCGCCGGCGATTTCGGCACCAGTCAAATCTTCCGCAACCAGCGCGACGGCACTTTCGCCGACACCACCACCGCGACCATCGACGACGAGAACGGCATGGGCGCGGCCGTCGGCGACTTCGACAACGACGGCGATCTGGATTGGTTCGTCTCCAGCATCTGGAACCCTCCCGGCACACCGCCCGCCAACTGGGGCGTCACCGGCAATCGCCTCTATCGCAACCGCGGCGACGGCGTATTCGACGACGCGACCGACGAGGCGGGTGTGCGAGTCGGGTATTGGGGTTGGGGGTCGTGCTTTGCCGACTTCAATCTAGACGGTCACCTCGACCTCTTTCACGTCAACGGCTGGGGCGCCGATCTCGCTACTGCGTTCTTCGCGGACCCGTCCCGCCTCTTCGTCTCCAATCAGGACGGCACCTTTGCCGAGCGCTCGCTCGAGCTCGGGCTGGACGAAACCGATCAGGGGCGCGGTGTCGTGTGTTTCGACTACGACCGCGACGGCGACGTCGACGCCTTCGTCGCCAACAACGGCGGTCCGCCGCGACTCTGGAAGAATCGCGCCGAGGGTCTAGGCAACTCGTTCCTGCAGGTGAGCCTGGTCGGCGACCAGAGCAATTCACAAGCGATCGGCGCGCGAGTTTCGATCACCACCGGCGCGACCCGGCAGATGCGCGAGATTCGCGCCGGCAACAACTTCGTTTCGCAGGATCCTGCACTCGCGCACTTCGGACTGGGCACCGCCAAAGCAATCGACGAACTTCACGTGCGATGGCCGAACGGTCAGGAGACGCGTCTCGTCGAACAGGCCGTCGATCGATTCATCGTCATCCGCCAGCCGCAGTCCGAGGCCGGCGATGTTCACCGGGGATCGCGCTGAGATAAAACAGCCGCAGACCGTGTCGAGCGCGGGAGAAGCTTCGATCCCCCGCGCTCCGATCTCACTACGGTGTGCAGGTCGAGCTGGCGTAGAGCGTGCACACCATGCCCGGCTCACCGGGATTGCCGTTCGCTCCGACCGTGCCCTGCGAACCCGGATCACCGTCCTCTGCCGTACCGATCGTGCTGCTTGGCCCGCCGACGCCGAGCGCACCGGGATCGCCGCCGCTGCCGCCGCTGCCACCAGTGCCGCCGAGCGCCGCGACCGCGGCTCGATTGAGCGTCGTGCCCGGCGTCGTCACCGAACCCGATCCAGAATGAAAGACGGCGACCGACGGGCCACCGGCGCCGCCCCCGGAACCGCCGCCACCACCGCCGCCGCCAGCACCGCCACCGCCGCCACCACCGCCGGCTTCGCAGCAACTCTTGAGGCCGCCATCGCCACCGTCGCCGCCGTCGCCGCCCGTGCCGCCGGTACCGCCGCTACCGCCGACCCCGCCCGACTGCGCCGTAATCGTCGAGTCGGTAATCGTGATCGTCGAGTTGTGGACATAGACGCCGAACGAACCGCCACCGTGTGTACCGACATCCGTGGCGCCGTTGCCGCCGCTGCCGCCGCCGCCTCCGGCAGCGCCGCCACCACCCGATGCGGACGCCGATTTTCCACCGCCGCCGCCACCACCGCCAGCACCCGCCGCGCCGCTGCCGCCGGCGCTTCCGTTCTCACCGATCCAAATAGCGGTAGCTGACGCCGCAGAGCTCGTACCGCCCGCGCCTGCCGTGCCTGCACCTCCGGCGGCGCCGCCACCGCCTCCTCCCGCATCGACGCCGCAGCCGAAGAGACTACCGCACCCGCCGCCGCCGCCCGCTGCCCCGCCACCACCCGCCGAGCCACCGACTCCAGCGTCAGAATAGTTGCCACCCGTTCCGCCGGCCCCACTCATCGCATTGCCCGCACCGCCACAAGAGGGCGCGCCCGCTCCCGGTGCGGACGGTCCCGAGGCGTTGCTGCCGTTGTCACCGTCGCAGCCGGCGGCCGCCTGATCTGGAACGCCGGCGGGGCTCGATCCATTCCCGGCCATACCGCCGAGGATTGTGCTGTCCTCGATCGTCACGTTCGAACTCGCGACGAGACGGAGGCCGTAGCTGCTGCCGCTCACATCGGTGTTGTCGGCGGCCGCGATCTGGAAGTTGCGGATCTGCACCCCCGTGACACCGCTGCCGAAGACCGTCCCCGATGCCGCGCCGTTCACGACCGTGAGCCCCGAATCCGGAGTCCAGTTGCCATCACTCGAAAAGCCGCCGCGTAGATTGACGCCGCTGACCAGAGTCACGGTCTCGTTGTATGTCCCAGTATCGACGCAAACCTCCGCAGCGCCGCCCGCCACCGCCTGCGACAGACCCAGCGCGATCGTGTCGCACGGATCGGCGCGCGAGCCACAGGTCGCCGAGTTGCTGCCAAGCCCAGCGGAGACGAAGATCACGTTGTCCGCGATGTGAGTCGCCGTCGATGTGGCGGTTGCCGTCGGTGTATCCGTGGCAGTCGGCGTAGCGGTGTATGTCGCCGTCGGAGTGTTGGTCGCCGAGGCGGTGGCCGTTTGCGTGAGAGCTCCCGTGGGAGTGCCGGTCGGCGTGGTCGTGCTCGTTGCCGTCGGCGAGCTCGTAGTGCTCGGCGGCGGCGCGAAACCCAAATCCAGAATGTCCAGGCAGAGGCGCAACTGATCGCTCGTGCCCATGGCGTAGGAGGCCACGATCTCGGCCCGGGTGTCAGGCTGGTTGGTGGCGTCGGCCGGATCGTCCAAGGCTGACGGCTCGCCGAACGCCGCGTGAACGATCGCCGCACCGCTCGCGAGCAACGTCATCGACAGGACCGCCAGGCTCGCCCAGCGCCCTCGTCTCCACTGCGCGAACGCGAGTCCGATGAGCAGCAGCAGCGCCAGCAGTACGCCGCCCCCCGACAACAGCGGCGCCGGCGCCGGCTGCGAGAGCACTGCCGTAATCGGCGCGCCACCGATGGTACCGTCGCGCGTGAAGAGAGCGTCTTCAGATCCATCGGCCGATTGCGCGTGATGCGCCAGCCGCACCAGTACCGCGTCACCGAGGAGCGCGCGCGGGATCGCGCCGATGATCGCGTCCGAACCCAGCAGCCCGCTGTCGAGCTCGACGGAGAACCCGGTCAGCGGCTGCGGATCGACGAACGCGGCACCTTCACATCTGGCGACCTCCGCCGAGACCACCTGCGGCGTCCCGGAGGTGTCGACCGTCACCCTGACCTCGAGCTCGAAACCGGCCAGGGTGTTGGGCGGCACGGCGCCGAGGTCGAAGGCGCAGCCGGTGCTCGGGGCGTTGTCGGTGTCTACGCCGGTCCGGTAGACGTTCTCCGTCAGCATGATCGCCGCCGCCGGATCGGCCAGGCCAGCCAGCACCCCGACCGCCGTCAAAACCAGAGCTCGCCCGAGACCCGCCGCCTTCGAAACCTTCACCTCGCACCTCCCAAACATCGCGAAGTGGCAGGCAAATCGCACCTTTCGGGCGACGTCAAGCTAAAAAATCCGCGGCCGCTCGCGCGCGCCGCGGACGTTGTTCCGATCGTCAGCGGTTTGGACGACCGCCGGGCTACGCCGATTCGTCGAGCTGCTGGCGGAAGAAGATGATGCGGTGACAGCTCGGGCACTGCCGGACTTCGCGGTAGCGCTGCAGCTCGTTGAAGAGCTGCGGCGGCAGGCTCATGCGACATCCCGTGCAGACGCCGGATCGCGCCTCGACCACCGCGGTGCCGCCGCGCACGCGGAAGATCTGCTCGTACTTGCCGCGCAGGCCGCGATCGATGGCGCTGGCCAGCTCCTCGCGGCGCGCCTTGGCGTCGTCGAGACCTTCGCTGAGCTCGGATGCCTCCGAACGCGGCGCGACGATCTGCACCGCCGCCTTTTCCTCGAGCTCGGCCAGCACCGCTCCCTCTTCGAGCAACTGAACGGCGATCCGCTCGAGGGTCTCCATGACCACCAGCATCTCTTCCTCGAGGTGCGCCTTCGCTTCCTTGCCGAGGTCGATCTCGCGCTGGATTGCCATCAACTCGCGATCCGTCTTGACGCGGCTCATCCGCATGCGGTTGTCGCGCATGCGGCCGCCGTCCACCTCGAGCCGCTGGTCCATCTCCTTGCGCTGCTTCTCCAGCGCCTCGCGCTGCGCGGTGAGCTGCCCGACGGTTTCGCGACGCTTGTTGAGTTTCGCCTCGCACTCGTCGGCGGCGGCGCTCAGCACGTCGACGCGGTCGACTCGCTCCTTGAGGGTGCGATCGAACTCCTGCAGCGCCGCCAAGCGGTCGATCTCGGCTTCGAACTCCTGATCCGTTCCCATTCGACTCCCTGAATCAGCGTTTGTGCGATCGGCCGGCGACCCCGGCCGCGCGATCACTTCTTGACCCGATCTCTCCGACTGCAATCGCTACCTCCTGCCCCCCGTGGCAAAACACCCGGGGGGCTCGCTCCTCTACGTTGACCTGCGTCCTTCGCTTCCATTCCACTCATGCGATCGCCGGCGGTATCCGCTCGGCCGATGCCAGTGGGCGCACCAGGATTCGAACCTGGGACCTACCGGTTATGAGCCGGCGGCTCTGACCAGACTGAGCTATACGCCCCGATTCTTCAGCAAACGCGAAACTCTCCTCTTAACCCAACTCGATCACTCGTTTCGATCCCCCCTGCGCCCGTTCAACTGGCCGTTCGACGCAACCACCGCTGCGCGGCCGAGCGGCAACCGGTTCGGCCGGCGCAACTTGCGCAGCGCCTTCGCCTCGATCTGGCGGATGCGCTCGCGCGTCACCTCGAACTGCTGTCCCACTTCCTCGAGCGTCAGGTCGCGCGTCTCACCGACTCCAAAACGCAGGCGCAGAACCTTCTCCTCGCGCGGCGTCAATGAGGCCAGCGCGGTCTCGGTCTGGTCGCGCAGCCGCGCCGACATGACGGCTTCGGGTGGCGAGGGCAGATGCGGGTCCTCGATGAAGTCGCCGAGGGTGGAGTCCTCCTCCTCGCCGATCGGCGTCTCCAGCGACACCGGCTGCTTCACCACCTTGAGGACCTTCTGGACTTTGTCGACGGGCAGGTCGACGCGCGCCGCCAACTCGTCCGCGGTCGGCTCGCGGCCGGTCTCCTGCACCAGCTCGCGCGAGATTCGCACCAACTTGTTGATGGTCTCGACCATGTGCACGGGAATGCGAATGGTGCGCGCCTGGTCGGCGATCGCTCGCGTCATCGCCTGCCGGATCCACCACGTCGCGTAGGTCGAGAACTTGAACCCTCGCTGGTACTCGAATTTGTCGACCGCGCGCATCAGGCCGATGTTGCCCTCCTGCACCAGGTCGAGCAGCGGCAAGCCGCGGTTGGTGTGCTTCTTGGCGATGCTGACGACGAGGCGCAGGTTCGCCTGGATCAGCGCCTGCTTGCCCTCGCGCACCTGCGACTCCGCCTTGGCGATCTCGCGCAGCTTGACGGCGAGGTCGTCGGCGCTGATTCCCGCCTCGGCCTCCGCATCGGCCAGCCGCTTGCGCGCCGTTGCAATGCGCTTGGCGAGATCGACCGTTCCCTCGCCGTCGATACCGCGACCGGCCAGGGTCTTGATCGCCTCGGCCACGCCGCGCTTGGCATCGCGGCAGAGCTTCTCGACGTCGGCCAGGGGGCGACCGAAGAGCTTCTCGGCATCGTCGAGAACCCGCCCGATCGAACGCAGCTCGACGTTGAGCGACCGCATCTGCTCGACCGCGCAGTCGATCTGCTTCGGGTTGAGCGACAGAGATTGCACCACTTCGAGCAGCGCCTCGTGCTTGCTCGACAGCGCCGCGGCCCGGCGCTCGCGCATGGGTTCCGAGATCTTTTTGTCGGCCAGCGCAGCGGCGGCCTTCTCGATGTCGCGCACCGCCTTCTTCAACTTCGGCACGCCGTCGAGAAACTCCTCGAGCACACGGCCGCGCTGTGCGTCGGCTTCCTCTTCGTCCTCGGTTTCGACTTCCTCGAAATCGCGTACGACGTCGGCGACTCGCAGCTCGCCGGCTTCGAGTCGCTCCGGCAGGCTGAGCAGGTAACGCAGTGCGATCGGCGTCGCGAGCGCCTCCGCGAGCAACTGGTGCTGCGCTTCCTCGATGCTCCGCGCCAGGGTCTGCTCACCGTCGCGATCGAGCAGCGACACGGCGCCCATCTCGCGCAGGTAGATGCGGATCGGATCGGCGCCGCGCGGGTCATCGTCGCGCTCGTTCGAGCGGGCCGCCGGAACGCGCACCTGCCTCTTCCAGCCGGCGTCGCCGAGAATCTCCAGAGCATCCTCGACGGCGTCCGGCGGCGTCACTTTGCCCGACGACGATCTCTCGACCACCGAGACTCGATTTCGTTTCTCCCTCACAACCGATCCCCCT
>CADEER010000085.1:0-12080 GCA_902826395.1 uncultured bacterium | reverse complement strand
GCCGCGGCGAAAGAGCGTCTCGCTGACGCCGAGGCGCTCGGCCGAGCGACGCGCCAGCAGATCGAACTGCACCGGATCGGCGACTCGCTCCAGAATGCGCATCACGTCCTTGGCGGCGCGCGTGCGCGTCTGCATATCGGCACCCGCCGGCAGCGTCTCGCCGAAGTACAGATCGAGCAGATCCTTGGAGTCGTCGAGCCGCGCCAGAGTCTGCTCGACGCCGTGGGCGCGCACGTAGTCGTCGGGATCCATGCCGTCCGGCAGGAACGCCGGACGCCCCCAAACACCTGCGTCGGCACACACCCCAAAGGCGCGCAGAGCGGCGCGGCGTCCGGCGGCATCGCCGTCGAAGAAGAAGAAGATGCTCGCCTGCTCGCCGCCGACACCGCGTACCAGGCGCAACTGCTGCGCGGTCAGCGCCGTGCCGAGCGTCGCGACGACGTACGGAATCCCCGCCTGCACCAGCATCAGCGCATCCATGTATCCCTCGACGAGAACGACGCGATCGGCCTTGCGAATCGCGTCGCGCGCCTCGGCGATGCCGTACAGCCCGTCGCCCTTCGAGAAGATCGGCGATTCGGGCGAGTTGAGGTATTTCGGCTGCTCGTCGCCGAGCGCCCGGCCGCCAAAGGCGATGACGCGGCCGCGCCGGTCGCTGATCGGGAACATGATGCGGCCGCGGAAGCGGTCGTAGAGTCGTCCTTCGCGTTCGCCGACGAGCCCCGACTGAACCTGGGCGCGCGGCGCGACTCCGTTGCGCTGGAACCAACTCGTCAGCTCGCTACCGCCGGCGGGCGCAAAGCCGATGCCGTACCGCTCGATGATCTCGTCGCCGAGGCCGCGCCCCGCCAGATAGCGCCGCGCCGCCTCGCCCTGCGGGCCCTCCCACGTCTTGCGGAAGAAACGCGCCGCCTTTTCGTTGAGCTCGACCAACAGCTCGCGAGTCTTGTCGCCGGGACCGGCCGGCTCGCGCTCGGGCAGCGCGATACCGGCGCGCTTGGCGAGCTGTTCGACCGCCTCCGGAAACTCGATGCGCTCCATGCGCATCAGGAAAGTGAAAGCGTTGCCGCCTTCACCGCAGCCGAAACACTTGAAGAAGCCGCGTTCGTCGGAGACCGAGAACGACGGCGTCTTCTCGTCGTGGAACGGGCACAGGCCGACGTGGTTGCGGCCGTTGCGCCTGAGATTGACGTAGTGGGAGATCAGCTCGACGAGGGAGATCCGATCCCGAATGGCCTGGAGTGTTTCTTCGGGAATGCGGCCCGCCATGGACTCCTCAGGCCGATTCCGCGGTCGAGCCCTGTCCCGACCAGTTGCCCCGCAAGAGGTTGTCCGCAGCCGAGATCATCGGACCGGCGAGGCGCGAGCCGGCGACGCGATCGTCGAACCCGCGCACGAACGGAAACAGATGCAGGAAGAGCAGTACGAACGAGAGAACGACCGCGCCCTTGGCGGCGCCGAATACTCCGCCGCCGATTCTACCGAGGCTGCGCAGCAGCCCGCCGCCCATGAGTCGGTCGAGAACGAAGCCGACGATGTTGATCGAGGCGCTGACCAACAGGAAGATCAGCACGAAGGCGCCGCCGACGCGGGCGGCGTCAGGCAAGCCCGCCAGCTCCTCCCAACCGTGCAGCCATTGGCCGGCCGGTTCGGCGAAACTGAGTGCCGCGAGCAACCCGGCGACGAAGGCCGCGAAGCCGAAGGACTCGCGAATGAAGCCGCGCCAGAATCCCCGGATCGCGCAGAGCAGCAGCAGGACGGTGAGCGCGAGGTCTACGAGATTCATCGCCATCGCTCCCCGTGTCCCGCTCGCCGCATCGGCACCTCAGGTTCCGCGCTCAGGTCCCGGCCCGCGCCAGCCGCCGCAGGAAGCGCTTTTTCGCCGCCAGGGCCTTCTTCTTCTTGCGCACGCTCGGCTTCTCGAAGTGCTCGCGCTTGCGCAGCTCGGAGAGAATGCCGGCCTTCTCACACTGCTTCTTGAAGCGGCGAATCGCCGCTTCGATCGGTTCGTTCTCTTTGACTCGAACACCCGCCATAAGCTCTCGATCTCTCTCCTACTACGCCGCCGCCCCGTCTTGCCACCCCGGGCGGCCAGGCGCATTCGCGTGTGCGAAATCGCGTAACGTAATCCGGCGACGTCTATGCGGATGACCCGCCCGAGTCAAGCCGTGGAGCGCAGCGGATCGCGCCCCGACCCCGAGCCCTGGCCTCAGCTCGACAGGTTGGCGAAGAGCTCGGGGAAGTCGCTGATGATGCCGTCGACGCCCAGATCCGCCAGGGCGCGCATGCGCTCGGCCGTGTTCACCGTCCAGGTGTTGACCGCCAGCCCCTCCCGCCGCGCCGTCCGCACCAGGGCATCGGTTACCAATTGATGCTGGGGGTGGACCGCCTCGGCGCCGAGATCCGCGGCGTGTCGAAAGGCGGGGGCGATGTCCGGCTCGTGCCAGAGGACGGCGACCCGCACCGCGGCGCTGACGGCGCGCACGGCCTGCAGCGCCCCCATGTCGAACGAGGATACGATGGTCGTCGCCGTCGCGCCCTTGTTTGCCAGCAGGTCCACCAGGACGTCGGCGGTCGCCTGCCAGTCGGGCGCCGGGCTCTTGATCTCGACGTTGAGGCCGACCCGGCCGAGGGTCAGGTCGAGCACCTCGTCGAGCGATGGCACGCGCTGGCCGGCGTAGGCGGGGCCAAACCAACCTCCCGCATCGAGCCGCTGCAGCTCGGCGAGCGTGCGCTCGCGCACTGCTCCACTGCCGGACACGGTGCGGCCGAGCTCGCGGTCGTGCAGCACGACCAGCCGTCCGTCGCGGGTGAGCTGCACGTCGAGCTCGATCATCTCGGCACCCAGGTCGATCGCGCGCTCGAAGGCGACCGCCGTCAGCTCGGGCCGCGTGCCCGCGGCGCCGCGGTGCGCGATGCGAAGGAACATGAACACGCCCTACCGCTTGCTGCCCGCAGCGGGCAAGCGCCGGGCGGTCTGAACTTCGCGGCGCAAAATGATACCAGTGCGGCCGTGACCAACCCCGACCCACCCCGCATCTGGCACGCCGTAGAGATCGTCGCCGATGCCGAGCTGGCCGATGCCGTCGGCGCCTTTCTCCTCGAGCACGGCGCGCCCGGACTGCAGACCGAGGATCGCGGTGCCGGCGTCGCCGTCATCGCGCACTTCGACCGGCCGGGTATCGCGGACGACCTCGATCCATTCTTCGATCATCTGACCACCAACTTCCCCGACAGCGGGCGACCGAGCGCGCGCTGCTTCGAAGTCGAGGAAGCCGCGTGGGAGGAAAACTGGAAGGCGCACTTCCCGCCTCTCGCGATCGGCACGCGTCTGTTCGTACACCCGCCGTGGATTGCCGATGTCCCGGCCGGCCGCATCGGCATCGAGCTCGATCCCGGCATGGCCTTCGGCACCGGACAGCACGGCAGCACGCACGGATGTCTGGCGGCGCTCGACGATCTGGTGACGCCGGCAGCGGCACCGCGCGTCCTCGATCTGGGCACCGGCTCCGGCATCCTCGCCATCGCGGCGGTCAAGCTAGGAGCTCGCTCGGCGCTCGCCGTCGACATCGATCCGCTCGCCTGCGAGATCGCCGCCGTCAACGCCGCGACCAACGGCGTCGCGGCGCAGGTCGAGATCGCGACCACCCTCGGCGAGTCACGCCGCGACTTCGACATCGTCGTCGCGAATCTGTTCAGCGGCATGCTGATCGGCTTCGCCAACGACATCGCATCGCGTCTGCGCGATGGCGGTCACGCCATCGGCGCCGGGCTCGAAACCGCCGAAGCCGATGGCGTCATCGAGGCGTGGACCGCGGCGGGGATGGAGATGCAGCGCCGGTACGACGTCGAAGGGTGGAGCACGATCGTCTTCAGCGCATCGCGACCCGCGGCGAACAACTCATCCGCCGAAACTTGAAATCAGAAGACCGAACCCCGAGATTCGAGCCCATGCACAGATTCCTCGTTCCCGACTGGACCGGACAACAACACGACGCCATCTATCTGCCCGAGGAGGAGCGTCACCACGCCCGCGTACTGCGCCTGCGCGACGGTGAGGAGATCGAGATCTTCGACGGACGCGGCGCCTCCTGCCGCGCCCGCTTCGAGGTTCCGATGGACGAAAAGGCCGGCGAGGTACGCGCACGCCGCGTCGAGGTGCTGCCCGTTCGCCACCGCGAGGCCGCGGTCGCGATCACCCTGGCGATCGCACCGCTCAAGAAGGACAACCTCGAGTGGGTCATCGAGAAGGCGACCGAGCTCGGCGTCGCACGCATCGTCACTTTCGATTGCGAGCGCGGCGTCGCCAAGCCGTCCGACAACAGGCGCGAGCGCTGGCAGCAGATCGCCATCGGCGCCGCCAAGCAGTGCGGCCGCACAGTAGTGCCGCAGCTCGACGAGGTTACCGACGTCGCCGACGTCCTGCACGCACCCGCGGATCTGCGCATCCTGTTCGACACCAGCGGCGCGCCACCGCCGCTTGGCGCGGTCCTCGCTGAAGCGGCGGGCGCCGCCTCGATCCTGTTGCTCGTCGGACCGGAGGGCGGGTTCGGCAATCGCGAGCTACAGCTCGCGCGCGCCGCCGGCGCACGCTTCGCCAGCCTGGGCGCCCGCACGCTGCGCGCCGAGACGGCGGCCATCAGCGCGCTTGCGGTGATCGGGTGCGGGGAGTCGGGAGCCGAGAGCCGGGAACGGGGAACCAGGCACGGATGATGATCCGTTCGCGCGAAACTTACGCATTCCCGGTTCCCCGTTCCCGGTTCTCGGCCAGGTTCCCGCCCTGGATCCGTGCTGCCAAATCCTGGATCCTCGCCCAGACATGAAATTTCTCTTCGTCATGGATCCCCTCGAGCGGATCCAACCCGACAAGGACACGACCTTCGTGTTCATGCTCGAAGCACAGCGGCGCGGCCATGAGATCTTCTACACCCAGGTCGACGACCTCTACGTGCGCGCCGGCGTACCACGCGCCGCGGTGTGGGAGGTCAGCGTGCGGCGGCCGGACGACGGCGATTCGTCGCACGGCTCGATCGGCGCGCACAGCGACGTGGCGCTCGGGTCGTTCGACATCATCTTCATGCGCAAGGACCCTCCCTTCGACATGCGCTTCTTTTATTCGACGCACGTCCTCGGCTTGGTCGACCCGGACGATTGCCTGGTCGTCAATCGGCCGCGCGGCCTGCGCGACGCCAATGAAAAGCTCTACGCGTTGCACTTCCCGTCGGTGATTCCGGAGACGCTGGTCACCTGCGACATGAAGCGCATCAAGGCGTTCGTCGACGAAATGGGCGGCGACGCCATCGTCAAGCCGCTCGACGGCGCCGGCGGCGCCGGCATCTTTCATTTGCGGCGCGACGATCTGAACCTGAACTCGATCCTCGAGTACGCGACCGACGAAGGCCGCCGCATGATCATGGCGCAGCGCTACCTGCCCGAGGTCCGGGTCGGCGACAAGCGCCTCATCGTCCTCGACGGCGAGCCACTCGGCGCCGTGCTGCGCGTGCCGCGCCACGACGAGTCGCGCAGCAACATCCACGTCGGCGGCACCTGCGAGAAGGTGGCGATCACCGACCGCGATCGCGAGATCGTCGCCACCCTGGCGCCGCGACTGCGCGAGGACGGCCTCTACTTCGTCGGCCTCGACATCATCGGCGACTGGCTGACCGAGGTGAACGTCACCAGCCCGACCGGCATTCAGGAGATCAACGCGCTCGACGGTGTGTGTTTGGAAGCGAAGGTGATCGACTTCGTCGAGCAGCGCGTGAGCTCGTTGAAGTAGACGCGGGCCGGCCCAAGGGGTCAGGGGCCGGGGGTCGGAGGTCAGGGGCGGTGGATTTCCGCGTCGCGGAAATCGCCTTTCTCAATCTCGATCCGCTGCGGCCAGTGTTGAGTTTTAAAGAGCAAGGATCTCCGCGGAACGCGGAGATCCCACCGCCCCTGACCTCCGACCCCTGGCCCCTGACCCCTAATCTTCTCTGTAGTACGTCCCGAGCAGCACGAACATCTCGTCTTCCGTCGTCACGCCACCGAGGAGCATGCAGGCGTCGCAGACGCCGTCGCCGGCGCCTGGGCTGCTATCGCACGACGCGTCGCGCGCTTCCGGCGTCCCGCCCGAGCATGCCGCGCCGACGTTGCCTTCGGTACAGCCGGTCGGCGTGCGGCATGGGCCGCCGAGGCCGATGCCGTTCGGCGTCGGCGGTGAGGTCGACTGCTTCTTCACCTTGGTCGGATCGAGCAGGCCGTTGTCGTACACGGCGCAGTACGTCAGCGTGCGCAGCGCCTTCGGCTCGCCGGTGGCGCCGAACTCGAGCGGCGGATCGTAGCGCTGCACGACCGGGTCGTTGTACTCGAAGCTGCTGTAGATGAGGCTGTCCTCGGGGTCGACGGCGATGGGACCCGTCTGCGCCGCCCGCACCGCGCGGATGATCTCCGCCACCGCGATGCGGCCGTCGCCGTCGCCGTCCATGCGCGAGCACTCTGCGATCGGCATATTGCCCAGCGCGACGTTGACGCCGCGGAGCAGGTCGCCGATGCTCACGCTGAGGTTGCCGTCACAGTCGCCGATCTCGGGATCCTCATAGGCGTTACACTGAGCACCCGCGCACTGACCTTCGGTCTCGAACGTCTCGTCGGCACCGAACGGCGAGCACGGCTGGCCGCTCCTGGGGCCGCCCTGGCAGGTGAACTTCGCATCGAAGATACGGAAGCGCTGGCCCCGCTGGTGCATGTGCGAGCTGAGCTCGAACATGCGCGCGTCGGGGGCGAGCTCGTGGTGCGCGCACACCTCGTCGGCGGTGAACGGCTCGGCGCGCATCTTGAAGATGTGGTCGGTGTCGAAGATGCCGATCGCGATCTTCTCCAGCGTCGATGCGAACTCGAAGTTGAGCCAAGCTTCGATCAGCGAATCCTGGCTGGTCAGATTGAAGGCGTGCGAGTTCCACACGATGATCCCCTTGGTCGGCACCTCGCGATACACGCCTTCCGGGAAGTTGTTCGATGACGACGACTCCTGCGTGCCGGTGAAAGGGTACGATTGGAAACCGGCGTCGCCTGGACCGTGGCCGATGCACGCCAGCGCGGTCTGCGGCTCGCTGCCGCACAGGCCGCCGGCACACGCGAGAGGATCCTTCGGGTCGCAGGTCTGACCGTCGAGATCGCCGCCCTTGCAGGTGAACGCACCCCAGCTCGGATCGTCGATGTCGGCCTCGCCCTGGTACAGATTGACGATCAGATGATGGCTGCCCGGGTTCTGCCGGATCTGGTTGCGCATGTAGCGGAAGGTCGTACCGCCGGCGCCGCGGAACTCCTCCGGCACCTGGTCGGTGATGTCGAAGTAGCTGACGAAGCACACTTCGTCTTCGCTCTTCGCCGGCAGCGTCCAGCGCGGCATCTCGATCTGCACTCCCGTGCCGGGCGCCGGCGGCGGAAGAGGATTGATGCGGATCGGCTCCGGCTCCGGCAGGCACGCGTCGAGCAGCTCGTCGGTACCGGGAATCACACCGTCCTTCGGCGCGCCGCCCTCGATCCACAGGCGCACGGCCTCGAGCTCGTCGGTCGTCAACGGCGCGAGCGCGATCGGCATCGGGCGCAGCGGCGCGTCCCACTGCTCGGGCAGCGTCGCGGCGGCCAGGTTCAGCCACAACAAGCTGGTGTCCTTTTGTCCCGGCACGACCCGCTTCAATCCGGTCACCACGGTGGACGGAACCGAGGTGACGTCGGCATCGATCAGGTTCTCCCAGACCTCGTCGCCGGTCAGATCGAGATCACCGGCCGGAAACGCGCCGCTGTGGCAGGTCGCCGACGCGCAGCCACGGCCTTCAAACACCGCCTCGCGCAACAACTCGAACGTAGAATCGAACGTCTTGTCGCACTCTCCCGCGGCGGCACCGCCCGCACCGAGAGCAACAATCAATACAGAAGCGAACCCAGCCATGCGAAGCATGCAAAACCCTCCGGGGCGATCTCGTACCGCCAAGTCTACGTACAAACCCTTAACGGCGTGCCGACGATCTAGCAACGCCGCGAGGCGCAACCGGTCGAAAACCCGACCTACGATGCACCGCCGCCGCCTGCGCCGCCACGCGCATCGCGAAGCATTTCAAACCAACAGCTACTCGCCCCCCGCCCCTCGCCCCACGCCCCGCGAATCAAGGCAACTCGCCTTGATTCGCCAATCCCCTTCCGCTAACTCAGAGCGCTTCCGGAGGGCAGGTAGCTCAGTCGGTAGAGCAAAGGACTGAAAATCCTTGTGTCGGCAGTTCGATTCTGCCCCTGCCCATCTTCTTCTCGCGGAGTTACGCGGCCGGACCACTCCGGCTGGAGGTTGCTGTGCCCGAATCTGTGCCCGCAGCGTGGCGCGACCTCGAGCAAAGGCGCGATCACGTCAAGTTCGAGACGGCGCGAGAGTTCGTCGATCAACTCCTTGGGCACATTTCAACACCGCCACCGCATCACTTTCAGGCACTTTTGCTTGGAATACACGGCTGGATCTTCCGGGGCCAGTCGGACATATCCTTCCCCCTCGTCCCAGCCGCGCACCGTGTCCAGTTTCGCCCCCTCGAGCGATACGGCCCTCACCAGACCCGCTACGCTGTTGTGGGCGGGGACGGGATTGTCCCCACGCTCGACCCCGAAAGCAGGCGGCGTCCGCGTCTTGGATTCATCGGTGAGAGCCTCTTCGACGAATTGACAGCCGTTGAGCGATTCTTGACCCACGCTGATCTCCTAGGAATCCCCACGCCGTTAGACTTTCAACTCTTACGACAAGATCTCCAAACCTCATTCGCATTTCTTAACGCAAACTTCACCGACGATCCGTTTCCTACTGAGAATGCACAAATACGCTTTCCCAGTATTAGCCTACTGCCCGCGTTCGCACTGGCTCAACACCATGGAGTGCCGACACGGCTTTTGGACTGGACCGAATCCCCACTCGTCGCGGCCTACTTCGCGGCCATGGGCGCATCCTCGCTCCAACCCGGGGCTGCAGATCGAAGTCCAGACCAGCGTCTAGGCGTGTTTATGATTCACGAACAAGCGGCGGAGCGCGCGGGCGTCGACATTGCGCAGGGCATACGCGCGGGGAATTCCTTCGAAAGGGTCCAGTTGGGCGCGTTCTCTGTAGTCAGCAACGCCAATGAGTTTTTCGTAAACCGTGGGTTCTGGCCGGCAGTTGAGAATATTCTCAATCCAGTCGGTCTCTACTCGCTACCTGTGTCCGAGGCGGACGAAGTCTTACGCATCTTGTATGGCCACGGAATTACGAGACACCACCTCATGCCCTCGTTGGACAACGCAGCCCGCGCCAGCGAATACGCGTTGAAGTTGTTCCCACGGATTCGTCGAGAGAACGTGCTGCTTCTACCAAATCACCCTCGCTAACTAATGTTGTAGCGAGCGAACACCAGCCGCGTCTTGTGTCCCGGAAGAATGGCAACCCCGCGTAATGCGATCCGGGCTACTGATTTGAAGCACTGCCTAACGACGCCGATGAGATTACGCAACGGTACTCTGCTGCTTCGAAACAATAGAACCGCGCGCTCAGGACGCTGCAAAAAATATTGAGATCACCGGACGCTCAAGGTGAGAGATAGACTCGTCCAGTCCACCGGCCTCGCTTGTTTGGTTGGCAGTATCCTGCTCGCCCTCGGAGGATGCGCCACCATAACGCGCGGGTCCATCGAAGAGGTATTGATCGAATCTGAGCCCCCGGGGGCGACGGCTCGGATCATGCCCGGCGGAGAGACAGTTGAGACACCGGCTTCGGTTAGGCTCAGTCGGAAAACCGACCATGTCGTCCACGTGTCGATGGACGGCTACAAGCTCCAGTCGCAGCTGCTAAGTCGACAAACGAGCGGTATGGCCGCGGGGAACATCCTAGTCGGGGGCGCAATCGGATCCGCGATCGATCACTCCTCCGGCGCGGACAATCAGTTTGTTCCCAATCCCGTGAAGTTTGCGCTCGAACCGGAGATCAAAGCAGCTACCAGCGAACCCAGAATCGCCCTGCATTTCTTCAACACCACTGGTGGCCTCTTCACTGAGACCAGCGGCACCATCTCGATCGAGATCGACGGCAAATACGTGGGTAGGGTCGCGCCGAAGGATGACTTGAGAATTGAACTATCGCCAGGGAACCACGAGCTTCACATCGAGCACCGCGACGTGTGGCTCTTCGATGACCAATATGAAATCAAAGTCGAGGATTCCGTCACGTACATGGCCGTCGAGAGTAACGTGTTCTCAACATCGTACGAAATCCTGAGGGCGCCTCCTGCATGGTATTCGCCTCCCGAAGACGAGGGAGATAACACCAGTCCACCCGCCAGATAACCTTGCGAAGACTCTATTTAGCCTCGATCGGCAGAAGAAATCCGCAGATGCCGCAGATTGCGCAGATGCGAAAAGGGCAGTGCGGAACTGCGAATCCTAACTCCAAGCGAACGCGAGGATTCGACGGCTCCGAAGTCGAGAACATTCCTGCGAGACAATAATCTGCGGATATCTGCGTAATCTGCGGATAAGCTTTTTATTTCAGATCTAAGGGTTACCGGCCGCTTACCCCGGCGCAATCTCGAACCTTCGGCGGCCGAGGCGGTAGGTGGAGAAGCCGCGTACGTCGAGGGTGCAGATGTCGCGAATCTCTGCTTCCTCGGCGACGACGACCAGGGTGGCGTCGGCGAAATCCATGGGGACGTCGCCGTAGCGCTGCATCAGCTCGCGGGCGCGGGTCAGGCTCGCGCGGCTCTGGGGGATGATCTCGGCGCCGCCGCGGATGAAGAATTCGAGACAGGCTTCGGCGCCGCCGCGGATCCGCGAGAGCAGGTAGACCGCTTCCGTCAGCACCGCCTCGGTGGTGACGAGTCGGCCGCGGAAGGTCTGCAAGAAGGCGGCGCAGCGCGCGTGATCGGGGTCGCGGCGGTTCAGAATTGCAACGATCGGGCCGGTGTCGAGCAGGGCGTCAGCCACGCCGATCCCGCAAGACGTCGATCATGGAGGCGCGCTTGGTCTCACCGCGACCGATGCTGCCCTCGACGCTGCCGACCAGATCTCGCACCCGATCGTACGGGGCCGGCGCCTCGGCAACACGACCGCCCAGGGCACTCTCCAGCAGCTCGCGGATGAGCCGCGACCGGCTGGACTGAGTGGTGTGCGCCCGGTCATCGATCTCCGCCAGCAGGTCCGCCGGCAGCCGCAAACTGATCTGGGTTTCCATGTCGCGGGATACTAATGCATCCCGCAGCGTATCACAACCGGAGATGCGCGGCGTCAACCCAGTTTGGCGATGTTGGTGTCCCCCGGATGCCCCACACAGTTACGGCAGCGCTTGCAGACCGTACGACGGCGAGGCGTTGAGGAAGACCCCGGCGCGACATTTCATGCGCACGCTCTCGAACTCGACGTCCTCGAAGGCGCAGCGCAGGCTGTCGTTCGGGTGCTCCTCGGGCGGGTACTCCTCGAGCATCTCCGTCGGGTCGTCCATGCATGCCGCCGTGATCAGATAATCGCCGGGCTCGACGTTGGTCAGCAGGACGCCGCCGTCGATCGACGAGTACGTGCGAGTGCGATCGGGCAGCACCTGGTCGTTGAAGTAGATCGGACCTTCCTCGGCGCCGCCGGGAGGATCGATGGTCAGCAGCGCGCCCGGTTCGCCGTGTGCGCCGGGGTCGCCGATCGTCTTGCCGTCGCGGGTAAACGTGCTGACGATCTGGCACTTCGACGGATCGGACTCGATGTCGAGGAACTCTTCGAGCAGGTGGTACAGCTCCCAGTCCGGGATCTGGAAGGTCAGATCGTCGATGTCGTGATCGGGCACGGTGAATGTCTTGGTGTAGGTGAGGGGATGGTTCTCGTGCGAGAGCACGAACGTCGCCTCCGAACCGACCGGGACGTTCTCCACCGTGAACTCGCCGTTCTCGTCGGTGGCGGTAAACAGCGCCGGGTCTTCAAGGACGGAGACCGTCGCCCCGTCGATGCGGCCGTATGGGCCCAGACTGAACACCCAGGCGATGCCGCTCACCGCGACGGTGTCTGCCGTCGACGAATCGTCGTCGCCGCAGCCCATCCCAGCGACGACCAGG
>CADEER010000084.1 GCA_902826395.1 uncultured bacterium | reverse complement strand
TCTTCGTGGGTGCGGTGTACCGTGCCGTGCGGGTGATGCGGCGGGGCGTAGATGGAGTAGAGCTTCAGCGGCTCCTGGCCGACGTTGAGGATGTTGTGCCAGGTGCCGGCCGGCACGATGATCGACCAGTCGTCCTCGGCGCGCCATTCCTGGTCGAGCTTGTCTTTCGCCGGCCCCATGAGAACCTTGGCCTCGCCCTGTTCGAGGCGCAGGAACTGGTCGGTATCGGTGTGGATCTCCAGGCCGACCTCGCCGCCGACCGGGATGGTCATCAGCGTCATCTGGAAGTACTCGCCGGTCCAGACGGCGGTGCGGAAGTTTTCGTTCGCCAGCGTCAGATCCTCGATGTCGACGACGAACGGTGCGGGTCCAGTGTCCTTCGCTTGCATGTGGCCTCCTCGGTTGACGATGCACCGCATCATGCCACGCGAGAGTCGTTTCCCCAATCGCCCGAGACTCTCGAACCAAGATTCTCACCGTACACGTACACGTACTCGTACCCGATCAGAGCCCGATTTCTCGGAACATCCGTGTACGAGTACGTGTACGTGTACGGGAGCTTATCCAGGCGCGGCGGCGGGAGCGGTGGTGTTCAATCGTCCGCCGTATAGAGGAACCCAGGCTGCGCCGGTGGGCCGAGCAGGGGGGCCCAGTCGGTGTTGCCCTCGAGGTGGACCTTCAAGAAGGGCAGTACGTAGCGCAGCACCAGGGCGTGCGATTCGGGTTGGGTCAGCGTGGTCGGCGGGTTGCAGTCGTTGCCGGCGAAGCAGAGGTTCGAGAATGCGTAGTGACCGGCGTGCTCGATCTCGACCAGCATCTTCGGCGTCGCCGAGCGCTCGTAGGCGGCGCGCGCGCTCGCGTTGTTGACGACGCTGTCGACGTTGCCGAGCATCAGCATCGACGGGATCTCCAGCTCAGAGGAAGATGACGTCGCCGGCGCCATTGGGATCGCCGCGATGATGCGCGGCTCGATCGCCGCCACCAGATAGGTGGTGAGGCCGCCGAAGGAATGGCCGGTCATGGCGACGCGCGTCTCGTCGACGGCGCCGAAGAACGGCGACCCCGAGTCGAGACCGGCGGCGATGATCTGGTCGAGTACGTAGACCATGTCGTTCGGCCGTTCGACGGCGGACGCCGCCTGGGCGTTGATCGAGGCGCAGTTGGGGAAATCGCTGAGTGTGTTGCCCGGATGTGGCGGCGCGATGACGATGAAGCCGTGCGACGCGAGGCGCGGCAACATGAAGATGCTCTGTAGTGGGTAGCCGCACGAGCCGTGCGAGAACAGCACGATCGGATACGGGCCGCCGCTGCCGTCGAGCGGCGCGTCGGCCACGCCGCCGGTGGAACCGTTGATCGGCGCGCTGCCGGCCGGCGCCGGGTACCAGATGCTGGTTTGCAGTACGCGCGGGTTGCCCGGCTGGAAGGCCGAGTCCTTGGTGTAGGTGATCGAACGGTAGCCCGGCGCGTACGGTCCGAGGTCGCGCACGTCGAAGCAAGTGCCGGCGGTCCAGTCGACTACGTCGGCGCAATGGGTCTGCTCCGCGCATTCGGTGCGCTGGAAGCGCGCGTTGTCGCTGCACGCCGTATCGCGGCTGACGCGGCAGGAGAACGAATCGTCGGCGAGCTTGACCCGGCCGCACGCCACCTTGTCGTTGCCGCAGGTGGCAGCGGTCAGCGTCTTGCGCGCGGTGCGCTTACAGTCGCCGCGCAGGTCGCCGGCGAGCAGTGCAGCGTCGATGACGTCTTTGACGCAGCTTCGGTAGGGGCCGCGCTTCGCGAAGCTGGCGCATGGGCAAGCGCTCTCCGCCGCCGTGCGCAGAGCCGCCAGATCGCGCCGATCCTGCAGCGTGAAGCCGCCGACCAGGCAGGTCGAAGCTGCGTCCGCCGACAGCGAAGCGGTGAGTGTTACCGCCACGGCGGCACAGGCCCTCAATAGACGTGACTTCGCGACTCGATGCATTCCTCGTTCCTCCCCGCGCGAGAGCGCGTTCCGGTCTCCTCGCACGAGTCGGGCCCTGATGACCAGCGATTGGGTCCATTCGGCCGATTCGAGCTCGCCAGCGGTCGGCATCGGGAGTCGGGAATCGAGAGTCGAGAGTCGGTGTCTGGCGGTTGCGTTGCTTCCCGGGTAGTTCTTTCCGGATGACTGCGCAGCGATTCTACATCACCACCGCCATCGATTATCCGAACAGCGTGCCGCACATGGGGCACGCCTACGAGAAGGTGGTTGCCGACTTCTATGCGCGTGTCGCGCGCCTGCGCGGCATCGAGACGCACTTCCTGATCGGCCTCGACGAGCACGGGCAGAAGATCCAGGAGGCCGCCGACAAAGCGGGGATGGGGCCGCAACAGTTCGTCGACGACAAGGCGGCGGTGTTTCGCGCTCTGTACGAGAAGCTCGGCATCTCGCACGACGACTTCATTCGCACCTCCGAGCCCCGGCATCACCAGTTTGCCCGCGATCTGTACGAGCGAGTGCGCGACGCCGGCGACATCTACAAGGATTTCTACGAAGGCGAGTACTGCATCTCCTGCGAGCGCTTCTACACGATCTCCGAGCTGGTCGACGGCAAATGTCCGATCCACGAGCGGCCGACGACGATCATCAAGGAGGAGTCGTACTTCTTCCGCCTCGGCAAGTACCGCGACCAGGTGCGGGCGCACATCGAGGCGCATCCGGAGTTCATCCATCCGGACGAGCGGCGGCGCGAGATCCTGTCGCGCCTGCAGGAAGAGGTGCGCGACCTGTCGATCTCGCGCTCGACCTTCGACTGGGGCATTCCACTGCCCGACGATCCGGCGCACGTGCTGTACGTCTGGTTCGACGCGCTCGCCAACTACTACTCGGCGCTGCTGCGCCCTCGCGATCTGACCGAGAAGTTCTGGCCGGCCGACTGCCACGTCATCGGCAAGGACATCCTCTGGTTCCACACCATGATCTGGCCGGCGATTTTGCTGTCGGCGGGTTACGAGCTGCCGCGCCAGGTGTACGTGCACGGCTTCATCCTCGACAAGGACGGCCGCAAGATGGCCAAGCACCTCGGCAACGTCGTCGACCCGATGCAGGTCATCGAGGACTACTCGGTCGACGTGCTGCGCTACTACTTCCTGCGCTCGTTCTCGAGCGGCAAGGACGGCAAGTTCGCGCTCGCCGATCTCGAAGAGCGCTACAACTCCGAGCTCGGCAACGACCTCGGCAATCTGATCCTGCGCGTCGCCAAGCTGGTGCAGACGCGCCTCGGCGGCCGGGTACGGGTCGGAGACAATCCGGAGTTCCGCGAACGTCTCGCCCCCGAGAAGACCGTCGCCGCCTTCCTTGCCCATGTCGACGACCGCGAGCACAACCGCGCCCTCGAGGTGGTCTGGGACTACGTGCGCGCCGTCAACACGTACATCAACGACCGCGCGCCGTGGCGGCTCGCCGACGGTGAAGAACTGACGTCTGTCCTCGCGGCCGGCGTCGAGGCGTTGCGTGTCATCGCACACCTGACGAGCTCGGCGATGCCGGAGATTGCCCGCAGCATGGCGGCGACGCTCGGCTTCGCGCTCGGACCACTCGATGCGCTTGCCGCGCCGTGCGAATGCGAGGTGCGGCCGTCGCAGCCGCTGTTCCCGCGCCGCGAGTCCAGCGCTCCGGCTGCCGTCGCAGCCGCGCCGGCCGCGGGAGATGGGGATCCGTTTGCCAAGCTCGAGATTCGCGTCGGCCATATCGTCGAGGCGCGCCCCCATCCGGACGCCGACCAGCTCTTCGTGCTCAGCGTCGATCTTGGCGAGGGCGAGCCGCGCTCGATCTGCGCCGGTCTGCGCGCTCATCTGAAGGCGGAGGATCTCAGCGGCCGCGCCGTCGCGGTGTTGGCGAACCTCAAGCCGGCGGTGCTGCGCGGCGTGCCGAGTGAGGGCATGGTGCTCGCCACCGATCGGCGCGACGGAGCCGTCGTGCCGGTCGACCCCGGCGCGGCGCCGATCGGCGAACTGATCACCGTCGAAGGGATCGAGACGCAGCCGAAGAAGAAGCTGTCGAAGAGCCACTTCGAGAAAGTGCCGCTGGCGATCGAGAAGGGCGTCGTCGTCTACCGCGGCCGGCCGCTGCGGACGACCGTCGGGTCGCTCACTTGCGACGCGGAAGACGGCGCGCCGGTGCGTTGACGCGCGGCTTCGCCGCGCGGTCCCATGCTGCCTGCGCCCGCGTCCCATGCGGGCTGGCGCCCGTGTCCCATCGCGCCTCTTGGCGCTGGGGCCTGGGTAACGGGCCGCGGCGAAGCCGCGTGATGGGACGTCGCCGCAGGCGACATGGGACGCGCAGCGCAGCCGCGCATGGGACGGCGCCGAAGGCGGGTTTGGGACGCACGCGGCGGAACGCCGCGTGCTCAGGGTGGGGGTGCGTCGCAGCGGCCGGGGCCGGGGTGGCATTCGCCGTCGACGCAGAAACCGATGCGGGCGCCGCATTGCTCGTCGTCGGTGCACGGGCGGCGCACGCACTCGCCGGTGCGGGCGTCGCCGTCGAGATCGCAGGTGAAGAAGGCGGGGCAGGCGCCGTCGCCGTCGCAACGGATGACGGCGCAGTGGCCGTCGACGTCGCACGCGTTGCCGGCGGGGCAATCGAGGTCGCGCTTGCAGCCGGGCTTGCAGACGCGGACGGAGCCGTCGCAGGCGCAGGTCTCGGCGTTGTGGCCGATCTCCGTGCAGACGTCGTCGCCGCAATCAGCGTCGACGGAGCACTCGGGCTCGTGCGGGAAGCAGATGCCGCAGCCGCGGAACTCGCCGGGCGCGTAGCAGAGCTCGAAGTCGACGTCGCAGTCGTTTCGCGTTCGGCACATGCCCGCCCCCTGCAGTGCCTCTACGTCGCTGACGTGGATCGATAGCTCGTCGTCGATGGCCTCGCGGATGCGATCAATGTAGACCGCGGTCGGGAAGCCGAGCGTCGGGTCGAACTGGGCTTGCACCGAGTCGGCGGACTCGAGACTTGCTTCGAGGTAGTCGAACAGGTCGTCGATGGTGAAGAAGAGGTCGAGCAGCCAGGTGTCCACGGGCTCGCCGGTCGCGGGGTCGCGCAGCTCGGCCATGCGGTTGTCGAAAACCTCGATGACGAGGTTGCGCGGCGGGCGACAGAAGCAGCCGAGGTCGTAGCGATAGCGGTAGTGGAAGAAGCCTTGGCTGCGCCACAAGGCGCGCGCTGCTTCGAGCTCGGCTGCGGTGAGCTGCTGTGGCGGTGTCGGCGTCGGTGCGGGTGGTGCCGGGCAGCCGTCGAGAGCCGCGCCCACGCCGGCGACCAGGTCGTTGACCTGGACGCTCGTGCTGCCGTCTGCGTCGGCGGCGGGGCAGCGGTTCATTTCGAAGCGCTCCATGCTGATTCCGACGCCGGTCGTCAGCTCGCTGACGCGCACCGTGCGATCGGAGTTGCAGTCGCACGGGCAGGGCTGTGCGAAGGATGGGAGTGAAGCGAAGATCGACAGCGCCGTGGCGAGGAGGGCTGTCCTGAGCGGAGTCGAAGGAGCCTTCATGCCGCGGATCCTGCCACCATCGGCTGCGAAGAACAAGTTTTGTTTTGCCATTTTTCGGATCGCCGTCCTTCTCGCGGCTTGGAGCTGTGGCGTGGTCTTGCTAACCGAGAGCTGATCACGCGCCGGCCGGCGCCGTTACAGGGGAGGGAGACGACGCCATGAAGCTGACTCGACGCGAGATGCTGCGCCTCACGGCGCGGGCCGCGGGTATGTTGCCGATGAGCGCGTGGGTAGTGGCATGCGGCGACGATGACGACGGTTCGGTGCTGGGTCCCGAGGGACTCTTCAGCCACGGCGTCGCCAGCGGCGACCCGCTGTCGGACGCGGTGATCCTCTGGACACGCATTGCTCCGGCGACGACTGGACCGGTGAGCGTCGCCTGGGAGATCGCCGAAGATCCGGACTTCGATCGCATCGTCAACGGCGGCGGCGTGATGACCGACGAGAGCCTCGACTACACGGTGAAGGTCGACGCCGACGGCCTCGATCCGGCGACGACGTACTACTATCGCTTCCGCGCTCAGCAGCGGACATCACCGACCGGCCGCACGCGCACGGCGCCGGCCGGCGCCGTCGATCGGCTGCGCTTCGCCGTCGGCTCGTGCTCGAAATACTCGGAGGGCTACTTCCTCGCCTACCGTTCGATCGCGGCGCGGCACGACCTCGACGCCGTCATTCATCTCGGCGACTACATCTACGAGACCGCGGACATCGGGTCGCTCCGCCCGCACATGCCGGCCGCCGAGATCATCACCCTCGCCGACTACCGCGAGCGTTACGCGCAGTACCGCAGCGATCCGGATCTGCAGGAGGCGCATCGCCAGCATCCGTTCATCACGGTGTGGGACGACCACGAGACGACAGACAACTCCTGGCGAGACGGCGCCAACAACCACCAGCCGTCGGAGGGCGATTGGTTCGAGCGCAAGGCGACGGCGCAGCGCGTCTACTCGGAGTGGATGCCGATTCGCGTCGAGTCGCCGGACCGTATTTTTCGCAAGCTCCCTTACGGCGATCTGCTCGACCTGATCATGCTCGACACGCGCCTGTGGGGCCGCGACGAGCAGGTCGAGCCGGAAGAGGTCGACGCGATCAATGATCCCGAGCGGACGATCCTCGGCTTCGATCAGGAGGATTGGCTGCGTGAGCGCTTGCTCGAGTCGACGGCAAAGTGGAAGGTGATCGGCCAACAAGTCATCTTCTCGCAGTGGAAGGTCACCCCGGCGCCCAACGCCGAAGGCGGTGGCCGAGTCGGCAACACCGACGGTTGGGATGGCTACGAGGGCTCGCGGCGCCGCACCTTCGAGCTCCTGCGCGACAGCGCGATCGACAACGTCGTGTTTCTCACCGGCGATGTCCACAGCTCTTGGGCGATGGAGTTCACCGAGGACCCGAACAATCCGGAGACCTACGATCCGGAGACCGGCGAGGGCTCGCTCGGCGTCGAGTTCGTCGCCCCCGGCATCACCAACAACTTCGTCGTGCCGGGTCTCGAGAGCGTGTTCTTGAGCGCCAATCCCCACATCAAATGGGCCGACACCCGCAACTTCGGCTACGTCGTGCTCGATCTCGACGCCGCACGCGCGCAAGCGGCGTGGTTCCATTTCACGCGCGTCGACGATCCCGATGCCGAGGAAATCTTCGCGGTCGCGTTCTCCACGGAGGCGGGCGAGAGCCACCTGTTAGCGGACGCCGAGCCGGCGGCGGCGAACCCGAACAGGCCACCACTGGTAGAGTGATCGAGAGTCGGGAATCGAGAGTCGGAAGTCGCTCGAATGAACGGTTGCACTCCCCCTCGCCCCTCGCCCCACACCCCTCGCCCCTGAACTTCTCTTGTTGATCGTTCACCGCAGCAACCGCGTCGAGAATCTGGTCGCGAGTCTCGCCGACGTGGTCGAGGCGAATCCGCCGGGGCCGTTCGACGCCGAGCCGATCATCGTCCAGGGGCGCGGCATGGAGCGCTGGCTATCGATGCAGCTGGCGCGCCGCTTCGGAGTTTGGGCGAACCCTGCATTCCCGTTTCCGCGCCGCTTCCTGCTCGATCTGTTCGACGCGAACCTCGAGGGCGACGCGCCGAGCTTGGCGGCCTTCGAGCCGGAGTCGCTGGCGTGGGCGATCGCGGCGCGGTTGCCAGAGCTGTTGCAGCGCCGCGAGTTCGCAGCGCTGCAGGAGTATCTCGGCGACGGCGACGATGTCGCGCGTCTGTTGGCGCTGGCGAGCCGCATCGCGGCGACGTTCGACGACTACGTGGTCTTCCGCTCGGAGATGATCGCCGAATGGGAGAACGGCCGCGGCGGTGGATGGGAGGGGACGCTGTGGCGCGCTCTCGTCCGCGACCTCGGCCGCAACCACGTCGCGGCGCGTGCGGAAGCCCTGCTGGCAGTGCTGCGCAGCGGCGGCGCGGTCGAGCTGCCGCGTCGGGTGTCGCTGTTCGGCGTCTCGACGCTGGCGCCGCTCTATCTGCGCATCTTCGCCGAGTTGGCCGGCGGCGATCGCGAGGTGCATCTCTTCGTCCTCAGTCCGACCGATCAGTACTGGGCGGAGCTGCGCGATCGGCGCGCGGTGCTGCGCGAGCTGTGGCACGGCCACGCCGAGGACGTCGAGCTGGAAGAGGTGCTGCGCCGGGAAGTCGGCAATCGGCTGCTGGCGTCGCTCGGTCGCCTCGGGCGCGAGTTCCAGGCCGTCCTCGAAGGCGCCGTCGACTACGTCGACGCGCCCGCGTCGCTGTACGAAGACCCGGCGGCCGGCTCGCCGACGGCGTTGGCGCTGGTGCAATCGGACATGTTGGCGCTGCGCTACGGCGGCGGCCGGCGGGCAGCCGATCTGCCGCCCACCGACCGCTCGATCGAGGTGCACTCCTGCCACGGCCCGATGCGCGAGATCCAGGTTCTGCACGACCAGTTGCGCGCGATGTTCGCCGCCGACCCGTCGCTGCGCCCGCGCGACGTGATCGTCATGACGCCGCGCATCGACGACTACTCGCCATTCATCGAGGCCGTCTTTCACGCCGGCGACGAGGGCAGCCCGATCCCGTTTCGCATCGCCGACCGCGGACCGAGCGCCACCAGCGAGGCGTTCGAGGCCTTCGCCGAGATCCTGCGCGTTCTGCCGGGTCGCATGACGTCGGCGGAGGTGATCGACCTGCTGCGGCGTGACGTGATCCGCCGCCGCAACGGACTCGACGAGGCGGAGATCGAGCTGGTGCGCGAGTGGGTGGATCGAACGGGGATCCGCTGGGGAATGGATGCCGCGCACCGCGCCGAGCACGGTCACGACGGCGGCGAGCAGAACACCTGGGAGTTCGGCTTGCGCCGCCTCTTTCTCGGCTATGCGTGCGGCGACGGCGTCGACGAGTCCCGCGGCTACGCGCCATTCGCCGACGTCGAGGGCGGCGCCGCGGCGGCCGTCGGCCGACTCGCCGAGCTCTGCCACCGCTTGTTCGCCGCGGCGCGCCGCCTGCGCACGCCGCCGCGCATGGAAGAGTGGCCGCGCGAGGTCGAGCGGCTGCTCGACGATCTCGTCTGGCAAGAGGGGCCGGCTGCCTTCGAGGTGCAGGCCCTGCGCGCCGCCGCGCAGAACATTGCAGAGCGCGCCGCGGGAGCCGGGTACAACGGCGCCGTCGACCTCGGCACGATGGCGGGTCTGCTGGAGAGCGAGTTGCGGCTGCGCGCGCAGGCACACGGCTTCCTCGGCGGCGACGTCACGTTCTGCGAGCTGGTGCCGATGCGCACGATTCCATTCCGCGTCGTCTGCCTGATCGGCATGGACGACGGGGCGTTCCCGCGCGTCGAGCGGCGCGCCGACTTCGACCGTATGGGCGCGCACCACCGCTGGGGCGACCGCTCGCTGCGCGACGATGATCGATACATGTTCCTCGAAGCGATCCTCTCGGCGCGCGACAGGCTGTACGTCAGCTACGTCGGCCAGGACGCGCAGACCGGCACGGCGATGCCACCGTCGGTCGTCGTTCAGGAGCTGCTGGACGTCCTCGACGACACGTTCGAAGGCTACGGGGCGGAAGGTCGGATCGTCCGCCACCCGATGCAGGCCTTCAGCCCGCGCTACTTCGCGCCGGAGGCGGCGCTGCGATCATATTCGGTGGCCGGCTTCGAGGGCGCGGCGGCGCTGGTCGGCGAACGCAGCGCACCGCGGCTGTTCATCGAGAGCGAAGTGCCGTGGCCGCTGCCGGCGATCGTCGAGGTGGAGGACTTCGTGCGCTTCTTCGAGCGTCCGTCGCGCGAGTTTCTGCAGAAGCGCATGCGGATCTACCTGGGCAACGATGCCGAGGTGCTCGATACCCGCGAGCCGCTCGACCTCGACGACCTGGAGAAGTGGAAGATCGGCGACGCGATGCTGAACCGCATCCTGGGCGGCCAGCCGTGCGACTTCGAGATGGTCGCTCGCCAGGGCGCATTGCCGGTCGGCGCTATCGGACGGTCGATGCACGAGAAGATCTTCGAAACCGTGCGGCGCATCGCGGCGCCGGCCGGACCCGGCCCGCTGACGTCGGTCGAGCCGGTCGAGATCGACGTCGACCTCGGCTCGTTCCGGGTCGCCGGCGCGGTGGCCGAAGTGCGCGACGGCGTGCAGCAGCGGTTCCAGTATTCGAAGATCGGCCAACGGCAGGAGCTGTCGTTGTGGGTGCGGCACCTGCTGCTCTGCGCGGCGTTTCCAGGTGCCGCGATCGAGTCGCGTCTGTGCGCGCGGCAGGACGCGCGCGGCGCCGCCATGGTCTACTTCGGTCCGATCGCCGATCCACTGCCGCAGTTGCAGGTGCTGGCCCGCCTATATGCGGAGGGCATGACGGCGCCGCTGCCGCTCTTCGAAGGGGTGTCGCGGGAGTACGCGAAGCGACTGCGCGACGGCAAACCGGAGCCGGATGCCCGCGCTGCCGCCGCGTACGTCTACGAGAAATCCCTGGAGCGTTTCGCCGATCCCTACGTGGTCCAGATCTACGGCGCCGCGGCGCCGTTTCGCGACTCCGGACTGGTGGAGCGCGCCGCCGCGGTGGCATGCGCGGTGTACGGGCCCTTTCTCGAGGCGCGCGAGGAGCGGGACCTGTGAAGCTCGAGGCTTTCGACCCCTTCGGCGACCCGATCGACGGCGTGACCTTCGTCGAAGCGAGCGCCGGCACCGGCAAGACGTACGCCATCGAGATGCTCTACCTGCGCCTCCTCGTCGACGTCGGGCTGTCGCCGGAGCAGATCGTCGTCGTGACCTACACGAACGCCGCCGCGGCCGAGCTGCGCAAGCGGATTCGCGACCGTTTGCGGGCCGCCAACGAGCTGATCGAAAGCACGGGCGAAGCAGGCGAGCATGCATGGCAGAAGTTCGTGGCGGCACGGCGCGGCGACGCCGATGTCCGGCAGCGGCTGCTGGCGGGGTTGTTCGAGTTCGACCGCGCCGCCATCTCCACCATTCACGGTTTCTGCCAGCGAGTCCTCCTCGACCACGCGTTCGATTCCGGTACCGCCTTCGATGTCGAGATGATCACCGACCAGACGGCGCTGGTCGACGAAGTGGTGCGCGACTTCGTCGCCGCCGAGCTGCGCGACACGCCCGCGCCGCTGCTGCGCGCCGTGTGGGGTCGCGACGCGCTCGGTCGCATGGCGCGCTTCGCGGCAAGGGCGGCCTCGCAGCCCGACCTCGAAATCGAGCCAGAGCCGAGCCGTCAGGAGGATTGGGTGCCGCTGTTCGAGCGATGGAACGCGGCCTTCACGCAGGCAGTTGCGCTCTGGGAGTCGGAGGCCGGAGTGATCGCCGAGCTGCGCGGTGGCGCGGCGATCAAAAGCGGGTCGCGGTTCTCCGCCGAACGTGTGGCCACGGCGGTCGCCGCGGCGCTGGATGTGTCGGCATTGTTCAACAGCACTCGGCGCAAGGAGCTGGAGTATCTGACCGCGGCGGGAGTCCAGAAGCGCGCCGTCGCTGGGCAAGTCGTTGCGCACCCGTTCTTCGACGCCTGCCAGGTGCTCTATGAAGTCGAGCCGTCGATGGAGGAGTCGTTTCGGCCCAACTTCTATCACCGCCTCGCGGCATGGGCGCGGCGCGAGATTCCGCGCCGCAAGGAGGCGGCGGGCAACGTGTACTTCGACGACCTGCTGCTGCGCCTGCACGATGCTCTGCGCGGCAGCGGTGGCGAGCGTCTGGCGGAGAAGCTGCGCGAGCGGTTTCGCGCAGCATTGATCGACGAGTTCCAGGACACCGACCCGGTCCAGTACGAGATCTTCCGCAGAATCTTCGCCGCCGCGCCGGATCGTCCGATGCTGCTGATCGGCGATCCGAAGCAGAGCATCTACGCCTTTCGCGGCGCCGACATCCACACCTACGTAGAGGCGCGCGCAGCATCCGACCGGCGCGCCACGCTGCAGGTGAACCGGCGGTCGACCGACGGCCTGGTGGCGGCAGTGAACGAGCTGTTCGCGGCGCCCGGCGCTTTCGCCCTCGCCGACATCGAGTTCCGCCGCGTCGAACCGCTCGGCAGCGTGCCGGCTCTCGGCGGCGTCGCCGGCCTGACCATCTTGCGCACCGAAAAGGGGGACGAAGGCGTCGTCGCGGCCGGAGTCGCGGCGCGGATCGTCGCTCTGCTGGAGGCGGCGCCGGCGATGGGGGATGTCGAGAAGCGGCTGCGCGCGGGCGACATCGCCGTGCTGTGCCGGACCAACAAGCAGGCCGCGGACATCCAGGATCAGTTGCGGCGGCGCGGTGTGCCGAGCGTCCTGCAGGGCGACCGCAGCGTTTTCGAGACCGAGGAGGCGCCGGAGACGATGCGCGTTCTGCGCGCGCTCGTCGAGCCGCGCGATCCGAGCGCGATTCGGGCCGCCTTGTGCACCTCGCTGTGCGGTGTCGGCGGCGAGGAGATGTTGCGCATCGAAATCGACGAGGCGGCGTGGCAGGAGTGGGTCGAGCGGTTTCGCGACTGGCGACGCCGCTGGGACGACGAGGGATTCATGTCGGCATTCCGCGCTCTGCAGGTCGGGTGTCGATCGGCGGCGCGCCTGTTGTCGGTCGACGGCGGAGAGCGACGGCTGACCAACTATCTCCACCTCGGCGAGCTGCTGCAGGTGGCGTCGCGGCGTCAGCGCGGCGGCCCGCAGGGCCTGCTCGACTGGTTGGCGCTGATGACCAGCGACCGCGCACAACGCGGCGAGTTGGCGGCCGAGGATGTCCAGGTCCGACTCGAGAGCGAAGAAGACGCGGTCGTGGTGACGACCGTCCACAAGAGCAAGGGGCTCGAGTATCCGGTCGTGTTCGTGCCGTTCCTCTGGCAGCCGGTCAAGCTGCGCGGCGACGACGAAGATCTCCCCCGCTATTACGAACGGGCGGCGCGGCGCATCTACGTAGGCGAGAGTGACCTGCAAAAGGTGTGCGCGCTCGCGTTGGCGGAGCAGCTCGCAGAAGAGATGCGGCTCGCCTACGTGGCGCTGACGCGTGCCCAGCACGCCTGCTTTACCGTGATCACCGGCGACAAGAAGATCCTCGAAACGCCGATCGGTCGGATCGCCGGCGACGCGGGAGGGCTGGCCGCGGCGCTCGGCCCGGATGCGGTGCGAGTGGAGGATCTCGGCGCCGCCTCGCGCCGTCTCGAGCGGCGCGACGCCGTCCGCGCGGTGGTGCCGCCGCCGTCGCCGCCCGCGGTGCCCGGCGGGTGGCGTGTGTCGAGCTTCTCCGGTCTGACACGCAACGCCGAGGGGCTTGCCATCGAAGAGTCCGAGGAAGGAGTCGACCGCGACGCGGTCGACGAGGTTCTGCCGCTCGTCGCCGATCCGGAGGGCGGCGCCGAGGTCGTGCTCGCCCACCTCGAGACGGGAACCCGCGTCGGCCTGATGATGCACTCGATCTTCGAGGAGATGGACTTCGGTGAGCGCGACGCCGCGGCGCTGCGCGCGTTGGTGGCCAGAAAGGTGAGCGCCTTCCGCGGCCGCGCGGATCGCATCGATTCGCTGTGCCGGGCACTCGAAGACGTCGTGCGGGCGCCTTTGGCGGGCGCCGGCGGTGACTTCTCGCTATCCGCGGTCGCCAAGGATCGGCGGCTCGATGAGCTCGAGTTCATCCTGCCGGTGGCGGCGGATGGCGGTGGGCGGCTGACACCCGGCCGGCTCGCCGACGTGCTGGCTCGCCACGGCGCGCCGACGGCGTCGCCCGCCTACGCCGAGCGCGTGCGACAGCTCGACTTCAAGGCCTTCGCCGGCTACCTGCGCGGCTTCATCGACATGGTCTTTCAGCACGACGGGTTCTGGTACGTCGTCGACTACAAGTCGAACTTTCTCGGCACCCGATGGGACGACTACGCGCCGGCGCGACTGGCGGCGCCGATGAGCCATCACGACTACTTCCTGCAGTACCTGTTGTACGTAGTCGCGGTGGACCGTCATCTGGCGCGACGCGTGCGCGGTTACACCTACGAGCGCGACTTCGGCGGCGTCTTCTATCTCTTCGTGCGCGGCATGACGCCGGCGCGGCCGGGCAGCGGCGTCTTTCGCGATCGCCCGGCGGCCGCTTTGATCGCCGAATTGTCGGCGTTGTTCGACGGACCGGGAGGCAGCGGTGACTGACGCTGCGGCGGCGCTACGCTTCCTGCGCGAGCGACGGGTGCTTTCGGATCTCGACTGGCACCTGGCGCGGACGCTCGGCGAGGTGACCGGCGAGAGCGACGACACGGTGCGGCTCGCCATCGCGCTGGTCAGCCGCGCGGTCGCGCAGGGGCACGTCTGTCTGGATCTGAGCGGCGCAGCCGGCGCGATGACCATCGCGGACGAAGCCGGTGAGTCCTTGACCGTCGCGCTGCCGAGCCGCGGCGAGTGGGAGCTAGCCTTCGCGCCAGGCACTGTGATCGGCGCACCCGAATCCGAGAGCCCGCTGGTGATCGACGGCGGGCGGCTCTACACGCGGCGCTACTGGCAACACGAGACCGATGTCGCGGCGCGTATCGAGGGATTGTGCAGCGATGTGGACGTAGCGCTCTCTCCCAGCGAGGTTGCGGCGATCCTCGACCGACTCTACGGAGGACGGGCCGCTGCGACGGACGATGTCGACTGGCAGAGAGTGGCGGCGATCGTCGCGTTGCACCGGCGGCTGTGCATCGTCGGTGGCGGCCCCGGCACCGGCAAGACCTTCACCGTCGCCAAGATGCTGGCCCTGCTGGCGGAGGCGCATCGCGCCGCGACGGCGGCGCTGCCGGCGATCGCGCTGGTGGCGCCGACCGGCAAAGCGGCGAACCGGCTCGGCGAGTCGATGCAGAAAGCGGCAGAAGCGCTGGACTGTGGCGACGACGTGCGCGCGCTGCTGCGCACCAAGCCGATGACCATCCATCGCGCTCTCGGCCGCCGAGCCCGAAGCAGGTCGCTGTTTCTTCGCGACGCGGCCAATCCGCTGCGCGCCGACGTGGTGGTCGTCGACGAGGCGTCGATGGTCGACGTCGCCCTGATGGCGCACCTGCTGGCGGCGCTGCGCCCGACGGCGCGGCTCATTCTGCTCGGCGATCGCGATCAGTTGTCGTCGGTAGAAGCGGGCGCCATCCTGGCCGACTTGTGCGGTGACGCCCAACGCGCCGGCTACAGCCCGGTGATGGCAGCGCGCGTCGGTAGGGCGATCGCGCCTGCGCCCGGCGGCGCGGTGCCGCCGCTCGCCGATTGCGTCGTGACGCTGACCCGCAACTACCGCTACGGGAGCGACAGCGGCATAGGCCGTCTCGCGGTGGCGATCAACGCCGGCGACGCCGCCGCGGTGTTGGAGATCCTGGAGTCGCCGCGCTGGCCGGAGGTGCGGCTGGCGCCGCCGGCGGATCGGGATTCCGGCGGTCCGCTCGAGCGCGCGGTCACCGTGTTGACCGCGGCGTTCAAGGCCGACGATCCGGCGCAACGTCTCGCGGCGCTGGCCGGCTTCCGCGTGTTGTGCGCGCTGCGCCGCGGTCCGTTCGGCGTCGAGCACCTCAATCGACAGGTCGAAGCGCGACTGCGCGCTGCGGGAGTCTTATCCGAGGAGATCGAGAACTACGACGGCCGCCCCATCATGGTGGTCCAGAACGATGCCGAGACCGATCTCTTCAACGGGGACGTCGGTGTCCTGGTGAAGGAGGCTGAGCATATGCGCGCCTACTTCCCGTCGCCCGAGGGTGTCCGCCCGATCTCGCTCGGGCGACTGCCATCGCACGAGACCGTCTACGCGACGACCGTGCACAAGAGCCAGGGTTCGGAGTTCGACGAGGTTGCCGTCGTGCTCCCCGACCGCCCATCGCCGATTCTCACTCGCGAACTGCTGTACACGGCGGTGACGCGAGCCCGCACGCGGGTGACGATCCACGCCAGCGCCGAGATCATCGCCCAGGCGGTGGAGCGGCGGGTCGAACGCGCATCGGGGTTGCGGGATCGGCTGTGGCGGGCGTGAAGTGCGATCGCTGATCCATGGGGCGGTGGGGCTCTACAAACTTTGTCGGTGGAGCGCGGTGAACTGTGAACAGTGAGCCGTGAACCGTGACGTGCGACCTGTGAACTGTGAACTGAAAAGGTGCCTCTACGTCGATGGGCTGGTAGTCTATGTGCATGCTGGGTGAGCGGTTCGAGAGAGCGCTGTTGTTCGCGGCGCGGCGACATGTGGATCAGGTGCGCAAGGGGACGGACATTCCCTACGTGTCGCACCTCTTGTCGGTGTGCGCGCTGGTGATCGAAGGCGGTGGCGGTGAAGACGAGGCGATTGCCGGGCTGTTGCACGACGCCGTCGAAGACCAAAAGGCAACGCTCGAGGAGATCCGCGCAGCGTTTGGCGACGCCGTCGCGCACGTCGTCGATCAGTGCTCCGACACCGACGAGGAGCCGAAGCCGCCGTGGCTGGAGCGCAAGCGGCAGTTCGTGGCACGCATTCCTCAGTTGACCGCGGCCAGCAGGCTGGTGGCGCGGGCCGACAAGCTGCACAACGTACGCTCGATCGTCGTCGACTACCGCGAGCTCGGCGAGCAGGCGTGGGACAAGTTCAAGGGCGGTCGCGACGGCACCCTGTGGTACTACCGCGCCGTCGCCGATGCCCTCGGGGCAGGGCCACTGCAGGACCAGTTGTTGGAAGCAGTTTCAGCGCTCGAGAGCGCCGCGGCTGGTTCCGAGCTCTCCTGACCGCCGACGAGATCGGTCTCGCCGGCGACCGGTGAGCGATCGCGGTCCCGCAGGCGACGTTGGCCGCGGCATCGCGATCGCACTTGCAGACGACAGCGAGCAGTGCGGAGACCTGCGCCGTATCGCATCCGGGTATTCCCCAAGTAGATCGTGCGTTTTGCCGTGTGAAATAAATTGCGGCGACGCAACCGAGCGAGCGTGCTCGGCAACCGACGGGGAGTAAACATGGATTGGAGGCAGCGCTTTGAGGAACACCGTGTCGCCATGCAGCCCGGCGATGTGATCGCGTTTGGCGGCTCGGGGATGATGTCGCGCCTGATCAGCGCGGCATCGGGATCGACGGTGTCGCACGCGGCGATGATCTCGCGCGCCGGCGTCAACGGGACGGGACCGATGCTGCTGGAGTCGACCTACCGCGACGGCGAAGTGGCGGCGTTGCGCGGCGTCGGCGAGCACCGCTTCGAGGATGTCCTCGACGTATACCAGGGCAACGTCTGGTGGCTGCCGCTCAAGGCCGGAGTGCCCAGAGTGCCGCCCGGATTCCTGAACGATGCCTTCGAGCGAGTGCTCCACGAGATGGTCGGGCGGCCGTTCGACGAGGTGTGGGGACCGATGTCGGTGTTCAGCGATCTGTGGGACCGCATGAGCAGCGTCGAGGAAGGATTCTTCGCCGAGGATACCGATCGCTTCTTCTGCTCGGAGATCGTCATCTACGCGCTCGAGCAGGCAGGAGTTCTGCGCGACGTGCACTTCTCGCGGCACTCGCCCAAGGACCTCTGCGAGTGGAACATCTACGACGGCCGATGCATTCAGTTGAAGGGCGACCAGGCAGTGGCAATCCCGCGCTTCAACTCTGCCGATCCTCCGAACGACAGTCTCGAAGACGCTCCGGAGGGCGATCCGGCCGAAATCATCGTCAAGGCGCTGTTGAAGGCGAAGGCGCTGCGCAGCCTCGATAAGCTGCGCGGGATCCTGCGCCCCTGATGGGCGGCGTGGAATCGGTGCCGAGATGGGCAAGCGCGTCCTCATCGTCAACTGCTACTTCGACGAGACCCGACGTCCAGTCGCGCGGACCTACAAGATCCCGCAGGCAATGGGGCCGGTGTTCCTCGCTGGGGCGTTCTCGGATGCGTGCGAAGTCCGTCTGTACAACGAGCAGTTCAAAGGGCCGCTGACCGACCGCGGACTGCTCGGCTGGCCGGACATGCTCGTGCTCACCGGTCTGGCGACGAGCCTGGATCGGATGCTGCATCTGACCGCGTACGCGCGCACGCTCAATCCGACGGTCGTAGTAGTCGCCGGCGGCTATGCGGTGCAGGCGCTACCGCGCTTCGGAGCCAGGTACTTCGACTACTGCTGTCGCGGAGGTGTCGAAGAGTTGCGCGAGGTTGCGCGCGAGGCGCTGGGTGCGGGGTGTGTGAGCAGCACGATGACGCCGCGCTACGATCTGGCCGACTGGATCGGCCGCATCGGCTACGTCGAATCGAGCCGCTACTGCAATTTCTCGTGCTCGTTCTGCGCCCTCACCGTCGACGGACGCGGCCACCAGAATTACAGCCTCGATGCGCTGCAACGACAGATCGAGGGGCTCGGTCGCCGCGACTACCTGAGCTTCATCGACAACAACTTCTACGGCGCCGACCGACGCCACTTCGCCGCCAAACTCGACCTGCTCGGCGATCTGCACCGGGAACGCCGCTTCAAGGGCTGGATGGCGCTGGTGACCAGCGACTTCTTCGCCGACGAGCGCAACCTGGAGCGAGCGCGCCGCGCCGGATGCAAGACGCTGTTCAGCGGCGTCGAGTCGTTCGATGGCGAATGGCTGGACAGCGCCAACAAGCGCCACAACACCCGCACGTCGCCGCTCGAGCTGATCCGTCGCACCATGGAAGCCGGCATCGTCTTTCTGTACGGCCTCGTCTTCGACCCGACGCGTCGCACCGTGGCGGACATGCGGCGTGAGATCGACTACATCCTCGGCCATCCGGAGATTCCGCTGCCGGCCTACATCTCGCTGTCCGTACCGTTACTGGGGACCCCTTTCTTCAAGGAGTGCGTGAAGTCGGGTTCGCTGTTGCCCAACACCCGGGTGCGCGACCTGGACGGCTCGACCCTGTCGGTGCGCCCGCTCGATTCGATCGAGGAGATCCAGCGCTTCGCGCGCGGCGATCAGCATTTCGCGAGCTACCGCATGCGGGCGCTCGTGCACACGGCGGGATTCCTGCGCCGCTATCGGTCGGTCCTGGACGTGGACCAGATCGCGTTGGCGACCGCCAACGCCGCCGTGATGTGCGCGCCGCTGGCGGTGACCGCTCCGGCGGCAGCGATCGCGCGCGGCCGTCGCCGCACCTATGTGAGCTCCACCGATCTGCTCGACGACGTCTATCGGCCCGCCATGCCGGTCGATCGTGAATTCGCCGGCCACTTCGCGCCCACTCTGGTCACCGACGAGCTCGGCGAGCTGTCGAGCGCGGTGGCGGGGGATTTGTCGGACCCAGTTTGGGAGCGGCGCGGCGTCGGTGATTATGAGGAGCAGCGAGCGGCTTCGTGAGCGAAGATTACGTTGGCCGTTGACCGGCTGTCTCGTCTGTTGATAGCGGTGCAGCGCTCGGTCGTTCACCGGGGGGCGAACGACGACTGATCGAAGGGGGGAGAATGAAGGCGATTTCGCTGGTGGTGCTCGCCGCGGTCATCACCGTTTGGGGGAGCGCCGCGCGCGCTCAGTGCGGTGGCATCTGCTCGTACGAGGTCGGCTCGAGTCACCTCGGCAGCGCCTACGCGGGAGCATCAGCCGCGGTGCGCGACGCGTCGACGGCGTACCTCAACCCGGCCGGTCTGACGGTGTTGGAGTCGGACCAGTTCGTCATCGGCGGCATCGGCGTCATATCGAATCGACGCTTCTCTCCTTCCGACGGCAGCGCGCCGGTCGGACTCGACGGCGGTGGCAGCCTGGCCGATCCGCTGGGCAGCTACGGCGTGTACAGCGCTATCGAGGTGACCGATCAGCTGAGCTTCGGGCTGGCGATGAACTTTCCGTACGGCGGAGATTTGAGTTACTCGGATACCTTCGTCGGCCGTTCGTATGTCACCGACATCTTCTTCGTCGGCACCAATCTGCAGCCGGCGCTGGCCTACGAGATTGGTTACGGCGTCAGTGTCGGCGCGGCGCTGAACATTCTCAACTTTCGCCTCGATCAGGACCTGATCAGCGGCGATCCCGGACCGTTCGAGGTGCCGACGAGCATCCGCCGGGCCGACGACTGGTCCGTCGGCTTCACGCTCGGGCTGCTGTTGGAGAGGCAGTTGTGGGCGGAGCGGCTGACGCGGGCGGCTTTCGTCTACCGCAACGGCTTCGACGTCGAGTTGCGAGGCGGAGCGGAGACAATTCTTCCCGGAGCGCCCCCAACCACGGTGCCGGCGACGTTCCTCGCTGGATTCGACCTGCCGAGGGGCATCAACATCGGGCTCTTCCAGGAGTTGACCGTCGATGCCGCCGTCTTCGCCGACGTCGGCTGGAGCGACTGGAGCGCCTACAGCGGACAGACGGCGTTCTTCGGCGCCACGGAGGTGTCGGGTCCGAGTGGTGCGCCGATCCGCGACTGGCGCGACACCGTTCGCATCGGCGTCGGCGGCGAGTACCGGGTGCTGGAGCGCCTGTTCGGCGACGCCGACGCGCTGCGTTTCGAAGCCGGCTTCTCGTGGGACAGCTCGCCGGTCAAGTCGTTCAACCGGCTGCCCGACGTACCGATCGGCAACGTCTTCCGCATATCGACCGGCCTCCGCTACGCCGCGCTGTCGTGGCTCGACGCGTCGTTCGGCTACACCTTCCTCTCGCTGGAAGAGGCCCGGGTCAACGGCGTCATTCTACCTGCGGCGGGCGGGGGCACGACAAAGATCGACGGCAAGTACGGCCCCAACCACTCGAGCTTGCTCGGCCTGACGTTTACTGGAAAGTTCACGCTCTCGCTGTTGGGCGCGGGCTGAACGCGAGTGAGCAGGGTGGAGGTCAAGAGAGTCGGAGAGATCGGGCGTTCTGTGCTGCGGGCAAATTGCGCGGAGGAATGTCGGACGCGGGTGCCGTAGTGGTGTCGTGATGAATGCCGGGGAGTCGGTCGAAGCCAAACAGTTTCCCGCTCGATTCGAGCCGATCGAGAAGGTCGGTGCAGGCGCCTTCGGCGAAGTGTGGCGGACGCGCCATAGAGACTTAGGGGCCGAGTTTGCCGTCAAGATCCTGCACGGCGATGCGGCGGCCGCCGCCGTTTCGGAGTTGGAGCAGACGCGCGGCTTGTGCCACCCCGGATTGTGTGTCCCCTCGGAGTGGGGCGAGACGACCGAAAGTGGACGTTTCTTCGTAGCGTCTCCGTTCATTCCGGGGGTCACACTGCGCAGTCTGCTCGGCGAGCCTGCGAAGCTCGATCTCCGCGACACGTGCTCCTTGGCATCTCAGCTTCTCGAGGCGCTGGCGTATGCGCATCAGCACGGGGTCATGCATCGTGACGTCAAGCCGGAGAACATTCTGGTCAGCGGGGGGCCGGGACGGTATGCCGCGGTGCTGCTCGATTTCGGTCTCGGCGGGTATTGCGACGCGCGCCGAATCGACGAGACGGGTACGTTCACGGGCACCCTGCGTTACGCGGCGCCGGAGCAGATACGGGGAGAGGCGAGTGGTCCGAGCGCAGATTTGTACTCGCTGGGGTTGGTCGTTCTCGAATGCATCCTCGGCTCGGTCGACTTCGACGGCGTGGGCTATCGCGCGCGAGCAGAGGAACGGAATCGGGTTCTGGCGCTGGTTCGCGAGCGCGGGCTGCGGTGGGCGATCTGTCGGATCACCGAAAGGAGCCCGGAGCGCAGGACTGTCGCGCTCGCCGACCTTCTAAGCGCGCTCGCCGAGCCGAACTGGATGCCGCCAGGGGAGCGCGAGATCGAGCGGCGGCCGATGACGTTCCTGGTTTGCCGAACTTCACAGCCGCGCGATGATCGCCATTTCGCGTCGATCGCTGCGGCGGTCGACGCGGTTGGCGCGTCTCACGTGACACTCGGCGATGCGCACGAATTGATCCTTTTTGGTGTCGACTCGCCG
>CADEER010000083.1:5783-21862 GCA_902826395.1 uncultured bacterium | reverse complement strand
GCCACGGATTATGGGCGGCGCGCCAGGCCTGTCAATGTCCACCCGGGACTCGCCGGTGCGGCGCTACCCCAAAGACATGGACCGTGCACTATCCGTCTGCCACGCGGCTGCACACGCCGCGCCGCGATTCAGCGAGAACGCCGACGATCCAACGGCCCGACCGGCTTGCGGCTCGGCGTGGATGGTGGTTTCGTGACCGTCGACTCGCCAGCCACCCATGGCCATTCCCAGCATCGCCCGCGCTCTGACGGTCATCCGACGCGGCGCGGCGTTCTGCGCTATGCATGCCGTCGCTGCTGCGCTCGGCGCCAGCGCGGCGGATCTGCCACCCTTCGCGCCGCGCCTCGACCGTCTGCTTGCCGCGCATCCCGAGGTGCTGGTGAGCGCCAGTTTCGATGCGGACAGCCACCGCGATCTCGCCGTCCTGACTGCCGACGCGGATGCCGTTCACATCTTCCTCGGCGACACCCTGACTCTGGCCGGCTCCTTCGCCGCCGGCAGTGGGCCGGTCGCCATGCACGCGGCCGACCTCGATCACGACGGCCACGCAGATCTCGTCGTCGCCAACGCCATCGGCGGCAGCGTCAGTGTATTGCTCGGACGGGGTGACGGGACGTTCGACGCCGCGGTGGATTTCCCCACCGGGCACTCGCCGAGCTCGGTGACGGTCGCCGACGTAAACGGCGACGGCGACCCTGACATCGTCGTCGCCGACCTGTTCGACGACGTCCTCTCGATCCTGCATGGCGCCGGCGACGGGTCGTTCCACCGCGGCGCATCGCTGGCGTTGGCCGGCGGTCCCGCGGGCGTGACGGCCGCCGACCTGAACGGCGACCGCAATCCCGACCTGATCGCCAACGTCAACCGCGACGACGACGCCATCGCCGTCTTCCTCGGACGCGGCGACGGCACCTTCTCTCTACCCAATCGCATCGCGGTCGGGGCATTGCCGACTCGCCCGGTGGTCGGAAACTTCGACGCCGATCGATTGCTCGATATCGCCGTCGCCGCCGAGAACGAGGACGAGGTCCTCATCCTGCGCGGGCGCGGCGACGGCACCTTCGAGGACGGATCGATCCTACCGGCCGGCGCTTTCCCCTGCGCCGTGACCGCGGTCGACCTGAACACCGACCGCGTGCTCGATCTGGTCTCGGCGAACAGCTTCGCCGACACTCTCTCCGTGCTGCGCGGGCGCGGCGACGGCACCTTCGACGCGCCGCTGAACCTGGCGACCAACGCGATGCCGGTCGCGGTCGTCGCCGCCGACGTGGACGGCGACGGGATTGCCGATCTGGCGAGCGCCAATGCCTTCTCGGGCGACCTCTCGATACTCCTCAATCAACTCGAGCGCGGCTGCACCGGCGACTGCAATGGCAACGGCAGCGTCGCCGTGAGCGAGCTGGTGCGCAGCGTCAAAGTGGCATTGGGCGAAGCCCCGGTCGGGGAGTGCGAAGCCGCCGACCGCAATGGCAACGGTGCGGTGACGATCAACGAGTTGATCGCCGCCGTCACCAGCGCCCTGCTGGGTTGTGGCGACGACTAGATCGATGTCGCATGAAACCGGCGCTCGCGACTGTCTTCTCTAGATTGGCGTCGGGGGTCGGTATCGCTTTCGGTATCGGTATCGAGACCCGCGGCGATAGCGGTACCGATTCCGAAGGCGATACCGATACCGACCCCGATTCTGTTCGTGATCGCTGCGCTCGCCTCGCTTTACGGCATTCCGCGGATCGCCGAGACGAGGAAGCTACTCGCCATCGACGCCGCAGTCGTTGGGGCAGTCGTCGAGATCGCTCTGGTTGCCGTCGTCGCACTGCTCGCCTTCTTCCGGAATGCCGTTGCCGCACTCCTGCAGCGGACAACTGACCGCGTTGTTCACGTAGGTCTTGCTGAGCACACAGTCGGCGCGCTGCTTCATGGTGCGCGCGAAGCTCTCGGCGCTGCGCCCATACACGTTCACGAGCTCCGGGCACGCCGCCGCGAGACCGTCGATCCATCGCGCCCGGGTGGCGGCGAGCTCTCTGCCGAGATGGAGGACCATCTCGGTCTTTTCCGCTGGCTGGAAGGCCAGCGTGGCCATCCGCTCCATCACCGGGGTCGAGCGCTTGAGCACAAAGCGTATGATCCTGCGACCGTATGCTGCACTCTCCTCCATGCATTGCGCCGTCGTCGCAGGTGGATCGGGCGCCGCTCGCATGGGCGCGTAGGCCGCCGCGATCGCCGCCCGTGCCTGGTCCAGGCAAGCGTTGCGCAGGTCGATCGTGGCATCGGCAAAGCCGAAGTATCCCAGCTCGGTGAGCTGCCCCGCCTCGCAGACGCCGGTGAGCACGTTCTGCATGCGGCGCGCCGCGGCCGTGCTCCGCGTCTCGACTTCGAGGCGATCGCAGGTCGAGCCGCGCGCCAGCTCCGCCGCGCAGCGCTCCTCGAGGTCGAATACCGAGTCGAAACAGGCGTGCACGGCGCGGCTGACCATGCGAACACAGGGCACCGTGCCGGGCAGAAACGGCCCCCACTCCTCGACCGGCACCGCCTGCATGTGTGCTCGCGCAACCGATGGCGCCGCGGCGGCGAGCAAAATCGCCAGGGCTCCGAAGCAGCGCCGATGAAAGCGATAAGGCATGCGGATCATCATGTGTGAGAACACGACGGCCATCGTGCCGCACACCGCAGGTCGGCGAAAGCCCTCTCTCGGCGCTCACATGCAGCGATCCTGCGTTGTCTGATCACCATCAACTTGATAGGCAGATCGACTAATGAACGCTGGAGATTCGAGGACGGAGATAGTGATGAGGGGACGGCGCCGGTTGAGGAAACGCCTCGGCTTCATGGTCGCGATCTTGTGCGCGGCTGGGCAGGTTACCCTGATCGGCTGCGGCAGCGACGACGACTCGCCCGATCCAACCCCGACCCACACGCCGACACATACCCACACCTCGACGCCGACTCTCACTTCCACGCCGACGGACACGCCGACTCAGCCCGCGACGCCAACTCCGACGATTCCGGAAATCGCGACGTTTCAGCGCATTCAAACCGAGGTATTCGACGTCAGCTGCTCTTCTGACACCTGTCACAGCAACGTCGGCAAGGCCGGCGGCTTGGTTCTCGAGGCTGGCTATTCGTGGGATCAGTTGCACGATCATTTGCCGGCCAACCCGTACGCTGCCAGCCGCGGCATGATGCGAGTCATGCCCGGGGAGCCCGATCATTCCTTCCTGCTCGCCAAGCTCACCGACCGTCTGGGATCCGGTGAGGGTCTCGCCATGCCGTACAACTCCGCGCCGCTCGACGATGTCACCATCGAAGTGATGCGCGCGTGGATCGAAGCGGGGGCGCCCGCCGAAGGGCGCGTCCCAGGCGACGAGGGCCAGCCTTTGGGTGGCGGCGGCAAGGAAGGCGAAGTGACTCTTCCGCCGCCGCTGCGCGGCGTGCAGATCGCGGTCACGGCGGATCCCATTCCTCTGGGGATGGAAGAGACGGCCTGCCACTACATCAAGTTGCCTTCGGACGTCGACCTCGACGTCAATCGCATCCAGATCAACGTCTCCGGCGGCAGCCATCACATCCACCTGTACCGGCCCTTCGATAGCAGCCTCGACCTTCCCGACCACACCGAGGTGTGCAACATGGCGGTCGATTTCAACGTCTGGTCGCTGATCGTCGCCACCCAGCTGCGCAAGACCGACTGGGAGCTTCCTCAAGGCGTAGCGTTCAAGTTCCGCGCCGGCGAGCAACTGTTGGTGCAGACGCACTTCGTCAACGTCGGCTCCCTGGAGACGCAAGGCGAAGGCAAGGTGCTGATGAACCTCAACGACGCCGACCCGGGCACGATCACCGCGCACGCCGGCGCGCTGTTCGGGCAAGACCGCGACGTCTTCGTGCCCGCGTTCACCAATCCGACCAAGGCAGCCGAGTGTGTATTTCCCGACGGGATCAACCTGATCGCGCAGACCGGGCACTACCACTTCCGCGGGCGCCGCTTCCGAACCTTCCGCTGGGACAACGGGACAGTCGGGGAGGAGATCTACTTCCACGAGGGCTACGACGATCCGCTGTTCGCGGTCCACAACCCGCCGCTTCCCTTCGCCGCCGGACAGGGCCTGCAGTGGGAATGTTATTGGGAGAACCCGAACGACATCGATTACGCATTCGGCCCGTTCACCGATATCAACGAGCACTGCAACCTCTTCGCCTTCTACTACCCCACCAACACCGTGAACGAGTCGATCACCTGCGTGACCGAGAACGGCGTGTCGACGACCACGGTGCGCGCCGGCGAGTAGCGCCGCGACCGTTTCGTTTCGTTACAAAGGGGCGGCGGGCAATCAGCCCCGCCGCCCCTTTCGTTTCAGGCGCCGACGATGACCCCAGACGCATTGGCGTCGCGGCTGACAGCGTGGCGGATACGACGCGAGATCAGGTGCCGGCGCGGCAGTGGTTCAGCACGCGCGACTGGTGGATCGCGTCGGCGACGATCGCTCCGATCGCCGCGTACCCGGCCGGGTTCGGATGATAGTCGACGGGGGCAAAGTTGCGTCCCGGCTCCCTCAGCGCGGCAGTCGCATCGACGAAGTGCACGCCCACCTCGCCCAGTGAGGCGCGCAGCTCTGCCGTGTACTCGTGAAACGCCGACTCCCCGGCACCGAGACCGGCGCACAGAAACGGCTCCAGCATGACGAAGACGAACTGTCGCTGCGAAGCTCGCACGGCAGCGGCGGTGGAGACCAACAGTTCCCGGTAGTCGGCGGCGGCTTGCCTGCACTGTTGCGCCGTGGCGCTGGTCCGACCTTGCGCCGCGTTGAAGCGAGCCGCCGCCGCTTGGGCGAGTCCATAAAGACGCGACCTGGCGACCCAGCCGACCCGTGACACGTCGCAACCGGCGACGGCCGCATCGACGAGATCCTGCAGGTCATTGGATGTGTGCTCCACCACGACGAGATCATGCCCGAGGCCGGCCCAACGCGTCAGAGCGGCGTGCCGGGCATCTTGGATGGAGCGAGTGCGGAAGCCGCCATTGTCGATGCGAACGTCGTAACCCAAGTCGCGCAACCGCGCCTCCACCTGCGACGGCCACGTCTGCTCGGGCTTCACGTAGAAGCCCTCCGTGAAGGAATCGCCGAGAGCAAGGACGCGGCACGCCGCGGCAGGCACGGCGCCCTGGCCGCGCGCCACCGCTTCTGGGACGCGAAAGCCGTTGGAGTCCAGCCACAGATCGTGCACCAGTCCGGCGCGGTCGTGGCGCATGTGTGTCCCCGGCTCAAACTCCATGAAACAACTGTAGGCGTCGACGCGCACCTCCGGGGTGTCGGCGACGCCCAAAAGACGAAGGCCGATCTCGATCGCCGCCAGCAGGAGCGGAGTGCCAATCAGGGCAGCAGCGACCGCTTGCTTCCATCTGGCGGGCTGCACCTTAGCAGCCGTGCGTCGGGGTCGGTTCGCCATCGTCCGTGCACGCCACGAAACGCACACCGCAAGCAGCGTCGCGGCGCCGGGTGTCTCGAGGTGCTGCGGCAACCGGATGCATGCGCGGATACTGGCGCCGCGGCGTCCGCGCCGCAACCGATGCTTGGATCGAAGTCTTCGGCTTGCGAGCGCGCACCGCGGTCTGTAGCGTCGGCGCACTTTTTCGGTAGCCGCACGGCAGTGAAGAAACCCCGCGCATTCGCAGACGATGTCGAGCATGCCGACGGAACGCGCAGAGACGAGATCCTGCGCACCGCGGCTTCGCTGATCGCTTCGTCGGGTCTGCGCACCTCGCTGCAGGAGATCGCCGGCGCTGCCGGGATCCTGCCGGGCAGCCTGTACCACCACTTCGAGTCCAAGGAAGCCCTGCTCATCGAGTTGGTCCGTCGCTACCACGAGGATCTCGACCGCATCGGCGAGAACGCGCAACGGCGACTCGAACGGCCGGACTCGCGAGCGGTATTCGAGAGAATCGTCGAGCTCGGATCGGCGATCGCCAATTGCGCCGTGCGGCATCGGGCCGCGCTGCAGATCTCGTTCTACGAATCGCCGAGTCCGAACCCGGAGCTCGTCGAGCTCGCCGAACGGCGACCGACGGCGATCCAGCAGGCGATACTACAGACGCTGCGCGCCGGCCGGTCGAGCGGTTCGATCCGGCCCGAGATCGACCTTCCCACGCTGGCGGATCGAATCTGCCAATCGATGTTGCACGTCGGCCTCGACGTCATCCGGCACAATGCCGGCGCCGAGCAGGTCGCAGCGCTCTTGTGCCGAATCGTCCTGCAGGGCCTCGCCAGCGGAACACACAGCGACGCGAAGCTGAATCGTTCGAAAGCCATGAAAACCGCCGACCAGGTGATCCGGAGCTGGAACGATCAGCCCGACCCCGACGACAAGGCCGCCCACGTGCGGATGGTGGCGCGAACCGAGTTCGGTCGCCGCGGATACGAAGTGACGACGATCCGCGACATCGCCTCCGCGGCAGGCCTCGGCACGGGCACCGTCTACCGGTTGATCGGATCGAAGGAAGAGCTGCTCGCATCGATCATGCGCTCCTTCGGCGAGAAGGTCGGCGGCGGCTGGGTCAGCGTTCTGCAGACCGATGCGACGCCGATCGAAAAGCTCGACGCGCTGAGTTGGATCGACATCAACGCGGTGGACCGATTCCGCGATGAGTTCAGAATCCAGCTCGCGTGGATGCGCCAGTCTCCGCCGGAGGTCGACCCGGGGCTGTTGTTCCGCACCCGACTGCAACAACTGAAGACGCTGCTGTCGGCGGGAATCCGATCCGGAGAGATCCGCATCGAGACGCCATCGGTCGCCGTGTTGTCGCGCTGCGTGATGGACGTCCTCTGGATCCCGGAGACCATCGTACGAGCAGCGGGCAAACCGGCCTCCCTCGTCCACGCCCGCGACACGGTGCTGCGCGGCGTCATCGACCGCCACAAGTAGTGGGGCAGTTTTGATCGATGGAATGCACCGTTTCACTTGACCTCGCCGGTGGAACAGATATTTGGTCCGGCACGGCGAGGACGGCGATTTGCAAATCGATACGGACAACGGCGGCAGTGCGGCGCGGCTCGAACTGCTCGCTTCGGCGCTTTCCGGCCGCTCGGTGCGGGTGGCATTCGGCGAGCCCGGTGAGCCGGCCTGGACCGACGGGCAAGTGGTGTTCATCGACGCCGCTGCCGACGCCCGCGAACAGGTCGATTCGATCGCCGTGCAAGCGTCCCTTCTCGCAGCTGGAAGTCTGGACGCCGACATCGCGCACAGGTTGAAGCGACGGCCGGTGCTGGCGCGGCGATACCTCTCCATAGAAGGCCATCGCGCGCTCGGCGCGATGGCTGACGTCCTGCCGACTTCGGTGCGGTCGCTGATCGACTCTCGAGTGGCAGCCGGCATCCAGTCGCCCGCCGAGTCGCTGGCGATGGCGTCGACTCGGAAGGCGATGGCAGCGCCGCCCTGTTGCTTCGGCACCATTCGGCCGCGCCATTTGCTGGCGTCGATCCGGCGCGCGCGAGAATCGGAAGCTGTCCGCCTCCAGCGCAGCGAGACTCTGGTCGAGCTGGCAGAAGACGACGCGGCGGACGACGGCAACGCCGATTTCTTTTCGAGCCCGGTCGGCGGCGGGGGATCGTTGGGCCGATTGCTGGGCCAATTGCTGGCCGCCGTACGCCGACTCGAGGGCGGCGGATCGCCGGGCGCCGACGTTCACACGCATTGGACGCGCGGCGCACCGCGCGGTCGAAGCACCGAACTTTCGAGCGGCATGGCCGGCGCCCTCCGCGAGGCTGGGGTCGAACGCCACGGCGTGAAGTACCCCGAATGGGATCACCATCGCCGCACTTACCGGCGCGACTGGTGCACGGTGCGGGAAGTCCAGCCGCGCTCGCAGGACAGCGCGACTCTCCTCGTCGAGAAGGAGTACAGTCTGCGTCGATCCCTGGCACGTCTCGGCACGGGGCTCGATCGTTGCCACCGCCGTGCACAGGGTGACGAAATCGACATCGACGCGGCGATCGAGGCACGCGTCGACGCGATGGTCGGGGCGGCGCCGAACGAAACCATCTACATCGACAGCCTGCGCCGAAGGCGCGATCTCGCGGTGCTCCTGCTCCTCGATACCTCGGGCTCTGTCGCCGAGGCCGCTTCCGATGGGACGACCGTTCACGAGCAGCAGCGGGCGGCCGCCGCCGCGCTCCTCATCGCACTCCACGATCTTGGCGATCGCGCGGCGCTCTATGCCTACTCCTCGCAAGGGCGCTCAAACGTACACGTGATGCCCGTCAAGAGATTCGACGAAGGCATCGACGGTCGCGTGATGCAGCGACTGCAAGGCCTCGTACCCGGCGCGTACTCGCGGCTCGGCGCGGCGATCCGCCACGGCGCACGGGTGCTGGAAGAGCGCGGCGGAACTTCGCGGCGGTTGCTCGTCGTCCTGTCCGACGGATTGGCATACGACCACGGTTACGAGCCCGCCTACGGCGCGGCCGACGCGCGGCGCGCGCTGGCCGAGGCTCGCCGCCGCGGAACCGGCTGCCTGTGCCTAAGCGTCGGCGCGAGCACGGATGCCGACACCCTCGAGCGCGTTTTCGGCAGCGCCGCGCACGCCCTGATTCCGCGACCGGAGCTACTCAGTCGCCTCATCGGTCCGCTGTTCCGCGCGGCCCTGCGCTCCGCCGAGGTGCCGCGGCAGATGGAGCGGAGGTCATGACGAACCACGGCGCCAACGCGGCTGGTATCGCAGGCGCAGCTCACGCGCCGCGGCCGTTCTACGTTCCCATTGGCAACGAAGAGCGGGTCTTCAAGGCGGCCTTCCGCCAGGGATTGTCCATCGTGCTCAAGGGACCGACGGGATGCGGGAAGACGCGCTTCCTCGAGGCGATGGCGCATGACGTCGGCCGGCCGCTCATCACCGTCGCCTGTCACGACGACCTGACCACGGCAGATCTCGTCGGCCGGTTCCTGCTGCGCGGCGGCGAAACCGAATGGGTCGATGGGCCGCTGACGCGAGCCGTGCGCGAGGGCGCCATCTGCTACCTCGACGAAGTCGTCGAAGCGCGCCAGGACACCACGGTCGTAGTCCATCCACTGGCCGACTACCGGCGCCAGCTTCCGATCGAGCGCCTCGGCATTACGCTCGACGCCCCGCCCGAGTTTTGTCTCGTCGTCTCGTACAACCCGGGTTACCAGAGCGTGCTCAAGGACCTGAAGGACTCGACCCGGCAGCGGATGGTGGCCATCGAGCTCGGCTTTCCGCCCGCCGAGATCGAGCGACAGATCGTCGCCCGCGAAGCGGGCATCGATGACGCGACTACGGCGGAGTTGGTGCGGCTCGGTCAAGCCATCCGCCGTCTCGAGACGACAGGGCTGCGCGAGGTCGCATCGACGCGCGTGCTCGTCGCCGCCGGGCGGCTGATCGCCGAGGGACTCGACGCGCGCGAGGCGGCGCGCGCCGCCATCGTCGGACCGCTGACCGACGACTCCACCGTCAGCCGCGGCCTGCTCGAGATGATCGACGCGTACCTGGGCACCATCGCCGCGCCAGACGGGCCCGCACCCGATCGGAGATGACATGTCGTACGAGAGCACCGCAGAGCCGATCCGCCTCGGATACCTCTTCGATTTCCGACTTCCCGAATACTACCCGAAAGAGATGCGGGCCGATCTGACGCAGACCTTCGAGCTGGTGTTCAACGAAGGACTGAAGCAGAAGGTCATCGATCGCCCGGTGCAGATCGTCTTTCGCGAGGTCGAGGGCCTGCCGAAGGGAACGGTCAAGGCGGTGATCGACGCGTACGGCGAGCTGGTCGACGAAGGCTGCCTCGCAATCTTCGGTCCGAGCATCAGCGACAACGCGGTGCCGACGCGCGAAGCGATCGAGCAGCGCTTCCATGTTCCGGCGATCAGCGTCACCGGGACGGAAGACTGGCTGGGCGAGTGGACGTTCTCGTTTCCGATGGGGTCGCTGACCGACGAGCCGATCTTCTGGACGCAGCTCCTCGCCAAGGGCGGGCACGGCGAGGTCGGCGTCCTCGTCGAACAGTCCCTAGTGGGCGAGACGTATCTCGAGAGCTTCCAGAGCGCCTGTCGCGGCGCGGGGATTCGCATCGTCGCCACGGAGCGCATCGCGCAGACCGCACAAGATGTCGCCGGAGCGATCCGCAAAGTTCACGGCGCGAAGCCGAGCGCGCTCGTCCACTGCGGATTCGGCTTCGGCATCTTGCACGTCAACTCGGCGCTCGCGGAGCTCGGCTGGGATCCGCCGCGCTTCACCAGCACCGCGTTCGAGAATGCCTGGATCAGCCCCGTGCTGTGGCAAGCGTTGATGGGATGGACCGGACTCGACCAGTACGACGAGTCCAACCTCGTCGGCCAGCGCTTCCTCGACGAGTACAAAGAGGCCTACGGCCGCCGCCCCGAGTACTGCCTCACCGTGGTGAATCGCGACATCGCCACGGTGATTCTGCGCGCCTTCGCCGACGCGCGGCCCCTCAGCCCGCGCGGCGTGAGAGAAGCGCTCGAACGGGTGAAGATGATACCGGCGGCGTCCGGCGCGCCCGGCACGATGCTGCGCTTCGGGAAGTGGAGCCACCGAGCCTGGATGGGCGCCGGCTATCTGGTCGCGCGGCGGTTGAACCCGGATGGGATCAATTCCCACCTCGTGGATCGGTTCGGTCAGAGCTGACGCGATGGCCAACACGCTGACGAGAGAGGCAGGCCAGCCGTCGATCGCCGCTTCGCAGCGGCCTGCGGCAGCCATCGCGTGGATGGCAGTCGCGATCGGCGTGCTCGGGTTTATCGCCTATCACGCGCGCACGGGCGCCGTATCCCCTCGCATTGCCAACCCGGAAGTGACCGGCGTCCCGCGCCCGGTCGAGTTTCTGTTCGGCTGGGAACACTGGCTCGTTCTGCATCAGGTCGGGACGGTCGTCATGATGCTCGCGCTCATCGCCGTGTTCGCATGGGCGTGGCGACGGCACCCGGCCCACCCGTATCTGCTGATGGTTTTGGCCTCGACCGCCATCGTCTGGCAGGACCCGATCATGAACTGGGCGCCGTACGCCGTGTACAATCCCCAGCTCTGGCACTTCCCCGAGGACTGGCCCCTGGTGAGACTCTCGCCGACGGTCGAGCCGTTCATCGTGATCGGCTACTCGACCTTCTACTTCATCGGCCCGTTCTTCGCGTCGAGTTGGATCCTGCGGCGCATGCAGTCGCGCGCGTCGTTCGACTCGTTCGTCTGGCGACGCCCGCTGGTCACGTTGGCGGCCCTGCTGTTCGTCGTCGGATTCGTCATGGATGCCTTCCTCGAGATCTTCCTGGTCCGCACCGGCCTCTACGTGTACTCGCAGGTGATCCCATGGGGCTCGCTGTTTGCCGGCACGACGTTCCAATTCCCGCTGATCTGGGAGTCGGCGCTCGTCACCGTCGTGATGGTTCCCGCCGGCGTGCTGTGTCATCGCGACGACACCGGACGCACGCAGGCAGAGAAGCTGGCGCAGCGGTCGCGCTGGTTCCGCACCCGCCCTGCCCTCGCCACGTTCCTCGTGATGGCCGCCATCCTGAACGTCTCCTACTTCGTCTACGGCGCCGGCTTCGCGGCCATCCGCGCGTCGCGACTGGCAACCGCCGTCGCCTGCCCCTGGCCGTACCCCGAAGCGAAGGTCTACGACCCGCAGGGCTTCTTCGAGAGGGAGGGCCAGGCCGGCCCGTTCTTCGAGGGACACTGGAATCGCTGGATGACCGCACAGCCGGACGGGCGGCCGGCCGAGAACCCGGTGAAGCCCGACGGAATCTGCAAGCCCGACGGCAATGCGTGAGTCGCGCAGCGTCGTCATCACCGGTGCGTCGCGCGGTCTCGGATTCGCTTCCGCGGTTCACCTGTACCGACTCGGATGGCGTGTCGTCGGCGCCATGCGATCGCCGGAGGCGGCCCTCGAGCGCTTGCGCGCGGCGACCGGCGCGACAGCCGATGACCCGCGCATGATCGGCGTCCGACTCGATCTCGACGACGCGTCGTCGATCGCGGATGCGGCCGCCGCGATCCAGCGCGCCGTCGGTCCGCCCGACGCGCTGGTGCACAACGCCGGCATCGCCGCCGTCGGTGCCGCCGAAGAAATGGATCCGGAGGTGTGGGAACAGCTGTTTCGCACCGATCTCTTCGGACCGGTGCGTCTCACCCGAGCGCTGCTGCCGGCGATGCGCGCCGCAGGGCGTGGACGGATCGTCGTCGTTTCGAGCCAGGGCGGTATCCGCGGCATGCCCTCGATCGCCGCCTACTCCGCCGCGAAGGGCGCCCTCGAGCGCTGGGCCGAAGCGCTCGCGCAAGAAATTGCGCCGTTCGGCCTCGGAGTGACCGTGCTCGTGACCGGCATGTTCGAGACCGACATCCTCACCGAGCAAACCCCGCACTACGGCGACCTGAACGGCCCGTACGCCGCGCACTATGCGGGCATCGAGCGCATGGGCCGCGCCATGATGCGAGTGTTGGCGCGTCCGCCCGAGCGCTTCGCGCCCGTTCTCGCCAAGGCTCTCGACGAGAGCGCGCCGTTCACCCGACACACCGCCGGCATCGACGCCCTCCTGCTGCTGATCGGCGCTCGCATCCTGCCGGGATGGCTGCTGCATCATCTGATCGGCAGGGCGATGGGTCTTCCTGGTCACGGCGCCCTGCACGAGGCTACGCGCGAAGCAGTTCGAGTCTCGACGGAAACCTCCCCATCCAACCGGAGCTCGCATGGCTGACGACGTTCGAGACAAAGAGGCGCATGCACCCTTCGATACCTCGCGCGTCTACTACGATCCGTTCGACACGCGCATCGACGACGATCCGTATCCGGTCTGGAAGCGGCTGCGCGAAGAGGCCCCGCTCTACTTCAACGAGCAGCTCGGCTTTTACGCGCTCAGCCGCTGGGACGACGTCGAGGCCGGGCTACTCGACTGGAAGACGTATCGCTCGGGGCGCGGCACGATTCTCGACGTGATCCGGGCCAACATCGAAATCCCGCCCGGCATCATCCTCTGGGAAGATCCTCCGATCCACGATCTTCACCGGGGCCTGTTGAGCGGAGTGTTCTCGCCGCGGCGCATGAACGCGCTCGAGTCGATGGTGAGAGACCTTTGCGCGCGTCTGCTCGACTCCGTGCGCGACGCCGAGCAGTTCGACGTGCTCGCCGACTTCGGCGCCATCGTCCCGATGCGCACGATCGGCTTTCTGCTCGGCATGCCCGAGGAGGGGCAGGAGGCACTGCGCCGCAACGTCGACGAGACGCTGCACGTGAAGGACGGCGAGACACACCAGTTCGACGTCTCCTCGTTCGATGAGCTCAGCGCGGCGATCGGCGAGTACATCGATTGGCGCGCACAGCACCCGTCGGACGATCTGACGACCGAGCTCTTGAACGCGGAGATCGAGGAGAACGGCGAGCGCCGCCGTCTGACCCGCGGCGAGGTGCTGCTGTACACCAACATGGTCGCCGGCGCCGGCACCGAAACCGCGGCGCGTCTGATCGCCTTCACCGCCCAACTCCTCGCCGAGCACCCCGATCAACGCCGGGAGCTCGTCGACAACCGCTCGCTCATCCCACAGACGATCGAGGAGGTGTTGCGCTACGAGGCTCCGTCACCGGTCCAGGGCCGCTATGTCGCGTCGGATGTCGAGCACTACGGAACGATGGTTGCGAAGGATTCGATCATGCTGCTGTTGAACGGCTCGGCGAATCGCGACGAACGCCGCTTCGCCGACCCGGACCGCTTCGACATCCACCGCAAAGGCGTCAATCACCTGAGCTTCGGTTACGGCCTGCACTTCTGCCTCGGCGCCGCGCTCGCACGCCTCGAGGGGCGGGTCGCGCTCGACGAGATGCTGAATCGGTGGTCGGAGTGGGACGTCGACTACGAGCGCGCGTTCAAGGCCCACACGACGAGCGTTCGGGGTTGGCAGAGCCTTCCGATCCGGCCCACGCGCCGAGCGTGAAAGAAGACGACCGTGGGCGCTGTGATCATGCTGGGGACGTTGTTCGGGCTGATCGTCCTCATCTTCGCGTTGGTGCTGCGCTACGATCCCGAGGCGCGCAGCTCATCGAAGGACGCGCGGCCGCGATGACGTCCGAGCTGACTCCGCTCCTGAAAGCAGCCATCGGCTTCGCCTACGTCGGCGGGTTCGTCTTCGTGGCTCTCGGCGTGTACCTGAGTCTTCGTCGCGGACGGCTGCACCCGCTCTTGCTGCTGTGTATCGCTGCCATCTCGATCTGTTGGATCGAGGCTCCCTACGATTGGGCGGTTTACGCGCAGTTCCCACCCGCCATTCCGCGCATGCCGTCGTGGTGGCCGCTGAACATGACCTGGGGCGGACTGCCGGCGTCCGTTCCGCCCGGCTACATTGCCTACTTCGTCCTTCCCGCCGCAATCGGCGCGGCGTTAGGGCGCTGGCTGAGCTCGCGGTTTCAATGGCGTGCGCCCATCACTCTGCTGATCACCGGCCTCGTCGTCGGCTTCCTGTGGGCGTTCGTATTCAACGCCATCATCGGGGCTCGCCTCGGCGTGTTCTACTACGGCCGCGTCATCGAAGGCCTCGCGCTGTGGCCAGGCACGCGGCACCAGTATCCGCTGTACGATTCGCTGGCGATGGGCGTGCAGATGATGGTGTTCACCTATCTGCTCGGACGGCGAGACGCTCAGGACCGCACTCTGATCGAGGCATGGGCAGACTCGAACTCGAACACTCGCCTCCATTCCGCTCTTCTCTCCATCGCAGCCTTCATCGCCGTCGGTCACATCGTTTATCTCTCGGTCTTCGCGCCGCATCTGGTCACCAAGGTGTTGCACCTGCAGACCGTCGGGCCGACCGAGCAGTTGTTCGAAGGCGTGCCCAACCAACCTCTCTGATCCGTACCTCCAGAGGAACTTAGAATGTCACGCCCGATAGAGCTCAGCGCCCCCGTCGAGAAGCCCGAGCACGTGCCCACGTCACGCGTCTACGACTTCGACTACAACGCCGATCCCGCCTACATCGAGGATCCGCACGTGCGGGCGGCCAACCTGCTGGCCGAAGCTCCTGCCATCTTCTGGACGCCGCGCAACGGCGGCCACTGGGTCGTACTCTCCTACCAGGCGATGTTCGACGTCTTCCGCGACTACGAGGTGTTCTCCAGCGAGCATTTTTCGCCCGAGCAGTTCGCCGAAATGATGGCGCTGCTGCCCGAGGACCAGCGCGTGCCGGCGCCGATCCCCATCTGCGTCGATCCGCCGTTGCAGACCAAGCTGCGCGCTCCCCTGGTCTCGACCTTTACGCCCAAGTCCGTGAAAGCTCTCGAACCAAGTGTGCGCGCCCTTGCAGAGCGCCTCGTCGACGGGATCGCCGGCGCAGGCCGCTGCGAGTTCATGCACGAAGTCGCCGACCTCTATCCGGTCGAGATCTTCCTGAATATGTTCGGCCTGCCGCTGGAGCGCGAGCGCGAGTACCGCGAGCTCGCCAAGCAGCATCTGACGGCCGCTTCGCCCGACCCGATGTTCGCCATGAACATGCTGCGCGGCATCTCCGAATGCATGCGCGAAACGATCCTCGACCGGCAGAAGAACCCCAAGGCGGACATGATCAGCCTGCTGTGGGCGGCGGAGATCGACGGCGCGCCGATGACCTTCGACATCATGCAGAGCTACTGCGCGATCATGTTCATCGCCGGGCTCGACACCGTCGTAAACGCACTGGGCTTCGGCATTCGCCACCTGGCGCAGAACCCCGACCTACAGGACGAGCTGCGCGGCAATCGAGAAGCCATCGCGGGCACGGCAAAGGAGTTGCTGCGCTGCTACGCGTTCGTCGGGCCGATGCGACTGTTGAAGCGAGACTGCGATCTCCACGGCGTGCACCTGAAGAAGGGCGACACCGTCCAACTGTTCACGCCCGCGGCGAGTTTCGACGCCGACGCACATCCGAATCCGACGGTGTTCGACTACCGCCGCGACGATGCGCCACATCTGGCATTCGGCTCGGGCCCGCACTTCTGTCTCGGCGCGCACCTGGCGCGGCTCGAGCTCGAGACGTTCTACGAGTGCATGCTGGATCGGATCCCGCGCTTCCGTCTCGACCCGGATCGCCCGCCGACCTTCCA
>CADEER010000083.1:0-5773 GCA_902826395.1 uncultured bacterium | reverse complement strand
AGTATCGACCCTGCACCTCGTCTGGGATCGCTAGTCCGCCAAAGCTTCATCCGCGGATCGCGCTGTCGCGACGGACACTGGCCACAACCACTGAATCGTGGAGACGAGGGAAAGGACTTTTATCCACAGATTACGCAGATTTCGCAGATTTGCCTCGAACTTCGATGGCGTGGATCTGCCTTGCTCGGAACCACCTTCGCGCCGTCACACGCATCTGCGTCAGGACCCACGGATCACTGACACTCCGTGCTGGCAGGACCGAAATCTGCGGAATCTGCGTAATCTGCGGAGGAAAGTCTTTGATCGTCAGCGGCCGAAGTTCATCGACTGCGAGAGGATCGCGAATCCCTCGGTTGCCGCGAGTCGTTTGGGCAGCGCTTCCCGATACGCGGGCGAGTTGTACCAGGCCTTCGCCGCCTCCGTAGATTCGAACTTGACGATCACCGTCTGCGGTCCGGGAGGGGTTCCTTCGATCGTCTCCGCGGCGACGTCGAAGACGATAACCTCGCCGCCCGATGCCGCGATCGTCGGACCGGCGAGCCCCTGGTACTCGCGGTAGAGCTTCGCGTCCTTCACGACGTACTGCGCGATAAAGAAAGCCGCCATGATCTCCTCCTCACTTCCCGTACACGTACACGTACTCGTACACGCATCGTTGAACGGCCCCGCGTACGAGTACGTGTACCGCTTCGCTGAGTACGTGTACGGCTCGTTCAGATCGCCGCTTGAATCCCGTCGAAGAACTGCCACCACGCGTCGAGTGAATGCTGCAGCGCATCGCGCACCCGCGCCTGCGTGAGGGCGTCGGTCGCGTGGTGGACGACGATGTTGTCGCCGACCTCGCTGTGCTCGGCGTCGGCCATCTCGTGAATGTCCCAGAACTCGACGGCCTCACGGCTGAGGCCGTAGTTTTCCTGTAGCCGGCGCGCCATCGGACCGAAGGCGCCGGGCACCTGCCCCTCCGCCGCCAGGTTGATCGCCGCCGCGGCCTCGATGAACGAGCGCTGCTTGGTCGACAGCTCGAACCAGTCGATCAGCGCGCGCGTCGCCGGCAGCGGCCGGCCGTCGACCATCTCTTCGCGCCGCAATCCGACCGCCTCGCCGAAGCGGATGAAGAGCTCCGGGTGCGGCAGGTTGCAGCCGGAGATCCGCCCCGTCTCCTCCTCGTAGACGCTCTCGGCGAGCTCCATGCGCTCCTTCGGAAACGGACAGTTGGCGTGCATCGCGCTCACCGCGCGGGGGAACTCGCGCACCTGCAGAAAGAACTGGATGGCGAAGAGCTTCAGCTGGTCGCGGCTCAGCTTGCCGTCGGCGATCTCGAACCACAGCGGATGGCCACCGAACGTCCGCTTGGCCTGGATGCGACCGATCAGATCTCCAATGAATGCCTCAGGCGCCAGCGCTTCGCTCATCGCGTCCTCCTCACGACCTCACTGCGGCCCGCATGTCTGCCGACCCGGGCAAGGTCGTGCTCTCTTTTACAATCGAGTGATTACAGCTAACGTGCGGAGAATGGCATTCTCGGATCGCGATAACAAGAGTTCTCCCATGTCCGCCGAGCTCGCCGCGTATCGCGGCGAGCTCCGAGCATGGCTCGAAGCACACCGCGAAGAGCTGGCGCCGCGGTACGCGTTGCCTGGGACACTCGACGATCACGTCGCACAGATGCAGCGCGTGAAAGCGATCCTCTTCGACGCCGGCTGGATGCAGCGCGGCTGGCCGGAGCGCGTCGGCGGCAGTGGCGGACCGCCGATGCTGCGCACCGAGCTCGGCGCCAATCTCGCCGCACGCGATTTCGTGGACTCCGGCCTCTTCTCGTTGATCGAGGTGCTGGCACCGACGCTGATCGACTTCGCGCGCCCGGAGCTGGCCGCCGAAGCGGTGCCCAAGCTGCTCTCCGGCGCCGAGCTCTGGTGTCAGGGATTCTCCGAGCCCGACTCGGGGAGCGATCTCGCGTCGCTGCGCTGCCGCGCCGTGCCGGAAGGCGGGAACGCCGCCACGGCCGCGCGCTGGATCATCAACGGCCAGAAGGTGTGGACCAGCCTGGCGCAGTTCTCCCAGCGCTGCGTGTTGCTGACCCGCACCGGCCCAGCCGACTCGCGCCACCGCGGCATCACGGCATTCTTCGTCGACATGGACACGCCGGGCATCACCGTGCGGCCGATCGAGATGATCAACGGCGAGCTCGAGTTCGCCGAAGTGTTCTTCGAGGACGTCGCCGTCCCCGCCGAACGCATGCTGGGCGAGCTGAACGGCGGCTGGGCCGTGGCGATGAGCATCCTCCCCTATGAGCGCTCGTCGTGCTTCTGGCAGCGCATCGCCTACCTCTACCGGCGGCTCGAGCGACTGGTCGAGATCGCACCACAAGACGACCGCGCCGCGGAGGTCGTCGGCAACGCCTACGTGCAGTTGCACGCGCTGCGCGCCCGCTCGCGCGCGACTCAGCATCGGCTCGCCGCCACCGGCGCGATCGGAGCCGAGACGTCGATCGACAAGGTGCTGGTGGCTGCCGGCGAGCAGGCGGTCTTCGACGCCGTCCATCGACTGCTGCCCGGGATGGTCGAGATCGAGGACAGCGCGGCCGGCGAGACGTGGCGCGGCGAGTACCTGTACTCGCGCGCCGCAACGATCTACGGCGGTACCGCCGAGGTGCAGCGCAATATCATCGCCCGCCGCCTGCTCGATCTCGGGAGCGACGAATGATCACCGCCAACGAACGCGCGGCGATGACGGAAAGTGTCGGCGCGGCGATCGCCGACGCAGTCGCGAGAAGCGCCAACGTCGACGCAACGCTCGCCGAGCTCGGTTGGCGTGAGTTGCTCGCCGACGATCCCGACGCGGCGGTCGAGATCGTGTTCACCGCTCTCGGCTCAGCAAACGCAACCGCCAGCGCCCTCGACGACGTGCTCGCGGCGACACTCGGCTTCGAGCTGGGCGCCGACCTCGCCATCCTGCTGCCAAACTTCGCCTCGTGGGCCCCGCCCGGACGGATCGATGGAAGCCACTCTCACGCACACGGCATCGCAACGTGCCGGGCCGCGACCGCGGCCGAGATCCTGGTTGCATGCGACAACGAGTCGGCATTGAACACGTCGATGGTTTCTGTCGCCGCGGCCGAAGTCACCGTCGTGCGCGGCGTCGACCCCGATGCCGGCCTGCACTTCGTGCGCTGCCCTATCGAGACGAAGGGCGGCAGGCCCCTCGATCCCGCCGCGTGGCAATCGGCGCTGGCACTCGGCCGTCGCGCCGTCGCGTATCAGATCGCCGGAGCGTGCCGAACGGTGCTCAACCTGGCGCGCACGCACGCTCTCGACCGGATGCAGTTCGGCCGCCCCATCGCGCGCTTTCAGGCCGTGCGCCACAAACTCGCCGAGGTACTGGTAGCAGTCGAGAGCCTCGACGCGGCACTGGCTGCAGCAGGGGATACTCCGAGCCCGGAGACCGCCGCACTCGCCAAGGCGATCGCCGGGCGCACGGCGTACACGACGGCGAAGCACTGCCAGCAAGTGCTCGCCGGCATCGGCTTCACCACCGAGCACCAGTTCCACCGCTACCTGAAGCGAATCCTGGCGTTCGAGGGCCTGTTCGGCTCGGCCGACGCGATCACCCACGACATCGGCCACCGTCTCCTCGCCGAACGCCGCGTCCCGACGCTGATCGAGCTGTGAACCTTGCAACGAGAGGACGATCCGATCAGGTTTTAGAGCATGGCGAACGATCCAGCCGTACGGCCCGCCCCGATCGGCGAAGAAACGCCCCTCCCCTTCTACATGCAAGGCAACTTCGCTCCTGTCGCGAATGAAGTCACCGCGTTCGATCTGGAGGTCGAGGGCGCCGTGCCGCCAGACCTGTGCGGATTGTTCGTCCGCAACGGGCCGAACCCAAAGAACGGCGACCCCGGACACTGGTTCCTCGGCGACGGAATGCTGCACGGCGTACGGCTCGAAGGCGGCCGCGCTCGCTGGTACCGCAACCGGTGGGTTCGGACCCGCTGCTTCGAGGAGGACGCGCAGTTTTTGCGCGACGACGCCAGCGTCGACCGCACGGCGGCCAAGGCGAACACCAGCGTCATCGGCCACGCCGGTCGCATCCTGGCACTGGTGGAGAACGCGTTCCCCACCGAGGTCACCGGCGAGCTGGAAACAACGGGAATCCATGACTTCGGCGGCCGCCTGACGACGGCGATGACCGCTCATCCAAAACTGTGCCCGCGCACCGGCGAGCTGCACTTCTTCGGCTATCACTTCCTGCCGCCGTTCCTGACCTATCACCGCGTCGACCGCGACGGCGCCCTGACCTACAGCGCGGAGATCCCCGTGCCGGGGCCGACGATGATGCACGACTTCGCCATCACCGACCGCCACGTGATCTTCATGGATCTGCCTGTCGTCTTCGACTTCGACCTGGCGCTGAGCGGAGCGTTCCCGTACCGCTGGAGCGACGACTACGGCGCACGCCTCGGCGTCATGCCGCGCGACGGCAACGCCGACGCGATTCGCTGGTACGAGATCGAGCCCTGCTACGTATTCCATCCGCTCAACGCCTACGACGACGGCAACGCGGTCGTCGTCGACGTCGCCCGCTACCGCGATCTGTGGCGCGCCGGCGCGAACCAGTTCGCACCGGCAGCGGCGCACCGCTGGGTCATCGACCTGGAGCGCGGCACGGTTGCGGAAAGCCCCGTCGACGATCGCGCGATCGAGTTCCCGCGCATCGACGACCGCCTCACCGGTCGCCGTCATCGCTACGGTTACGCGGTGTCGAATCACGCCGGAGTGAGCGAGCAGCCGGCGGTATTGTTGAAATACGATCTCGACCGCGGCGAGGTTCGACAACACGATCTCGGTCCGGGACATTCGCCCGCCGAAGCGGTCTTCGTACCGTCCAGCGGGCGATCGGGTGAAGACGAAGGCTTCCTCTTGAGCTTCGTCTACGACGCCGCCGTCGACCGCAGCGAGCTCGTCATCCTCGACGCCAACTCGTTCACCAGCCCACCAGTCGCGCGAGTGAAACTGCCGCAGCGCGTCCCCTTTGGCTTCCACGGCAACTGGATAGGGGACGTCGGGTGAATTACTTTCATCCACAGATTCCGCCGATGGCCGCAGATCAACCGGGAACTTGGATACCGCCGATCTGCCGAACCCCCGATCTTTTAAAGCTGCTACACAGTTCCCCCAATAGGGCGATACGATGGCCGACATTCCGGCCTAGCACCGCCAAAATCTGCGTAATCTGCGTAATCTGCGGATAAAAGATTTATCCACAGATTACGCAGATTACGCAGAATGCTTCTTGAAACTTAGATTATTCATACTATATAAAGTTAAAGCAATGGCACGCGCGGAGGATCCAAGGACGTATTCGATCATCGGGGCCGCCTTAGAAGTTCATCGACAGTTGGGAAACGGATTTCTGGAGGCTGTTTATCAAGAAGCCCTGGCAATCGAGTTGAATTCTCGTGACATCGCATTCGTGCAGGAAGCGGATCTCGCAGTGTCGTACAAGGGATGGCGCCTGCGCTGCTCATATCGAGCGGACTTTGTTTGCTTCGGCGAGGTCGTTGTCGAGCTGAAAGCCTTGCGGGCGCTCAGCGGAGTCGATGAAGCTCAGGTGATCAACTACTTGAAGGCGTCCGGTCATCGGACGGGTTTGTTGCTCAACTTCGGCACCTCATCTCTGGAGCACAAGCGCTTCGTCCACACACCCGACTCTCAGCATCTGGGGCCATCTGCGTAATCTGTGGGTAGTCTTCTTGCCTGAAGGCCGGCTGCAT
>CADEER010000082.1:13989-22018 GCA_902826395.1 uncultured bacterium | reverse complement strand
CCTTTGCTCCAAGGCGTTCGTCGGTGATGAACAAAGTTCAATCCACGAGCGATCTAGCGAAAAGCAGCAACAGTGCCTTGCACTACACACACGTTCGACACAACACCCTCAACCGCGATCGCCAGTGCCCGGCGCAGGCTTCGGGCAGCGGCTCCGGACTGGCCGGACTTGTACCGGCGCGCCAACCGGGTAGGTGTCGGAGCGATGGCGCCAACAGCAAATGCCCCCGGCCCGCGCGGATTCGCCGGCTTTTGCTGGGCGGTGCTCGCCTTCACGCTGCTGGTCATCGTGTGGGGTGCGTTCGTGCGCGCCAGCGGCGCCGGCGCGGGCTGCGGCAGCCACTGGCCGCTGTGCAACGGCGAGGTCGTGCCGCACTCGCCGGCCGTCGAGACGCTGATCGAGCTCGGCCATCGCCTGACCAGCGGCGTCGACCTGCTGTTGATCATCGCAATGGCCTATCTGGCCCGGCGTCGGTTCCCGCCGCGACATCGCGTTCGCCGCGCCGCCGCGGCCTCGCTCTTCTTCATCATCACCGAGGCACTGATCGGCGCCGGTCTGGTGCTGCTCGAGTTGGTCGCCGAGAACTCATCTTCGGCGCGCGGCTACTGGGTGAGCGGCCATCTCGTCAACACCTTCCTTCTGGTGGGGAGCCTGACTCTCACCGCGTGGTGGGCCGGTGGCGCACCCGCGTTCGAGCTGCGCTGGAGAGAACCGGTGACCGTCCTCCTCGCACTGGCAGTTGCCGGGATGATCGTCCTCGGCGCCAGCGGCGCCGTCACCGCGCTCGGCGACACGCTGTTCCCGGTATCGACGTTCGCCGAAGGCAAGGAGATGACCTTCGCGCCCGACGCGCATCTGTTCGTGCGCCTGCGCATCTGGCATCCGACTCTGGCCCTGGCGGTCAGCGCCATCGTCGCGGCGGCGGCATTCGCCGCCGTGCGAACCCGTCCCGACAGCACCGTGCGCACCTGGGCCGCCGCGACGGTGAGCTTGGTCGCGACGCAGCTCCTGCTCGGCCTCGCCAACATGTGGCTGCTGGCGCCGATCCCACTGCAGCTCGCGCACCTGCTGCTGTCCGACCTGTTGTGGATCGCCCTGATCCTGCTCGCCGCCACCGCACTGGCCGTCCACAAGGACGATTTCACCACAGAGACACAGAGGACACAGAGATAGCTGAGCCTCTCCGAATGCCCTCATTCGCTCGCGCGATGAGCAACGAAGACTTCGCGCGAGCAATGACCGACACCGCACACGACACGAATCTCTCTGTGTCCTCTGTGTCTCTGTGGTGAGATCGTCCTAGAGCAGCCCGCCTTCTTTGGTCGCGATCAGGCGGCTGTCGGCCAGCGCCGCGCTCCGATGATGAACGCAGGCCTGGTACTCGGGGTCGGAGATCATGTCGAAGAAAGCTTTTCGCGACGGATAGCGGACTAGGACGAAGTCGTCCCAGCGCTCGCTTTCGGGGCCGATCACCGTTGCGCGCGCCGGTCCGCCCGCCACCATGCCGCCGCCGTAGCGCGCCACCATCTGGCCGGCCACGGCGCCGTAGCGCAGATACGCCTCGCGGCCGCTGCACGGCGTCTCGGCATCGGCTGCCGCGTACGCGGCGCGCTCGCGGTAGCGCAGCAGGTTGATCATCACGATCGGCCCGCCGTCGTCCTCGAATGCGGCAAACGCCGCGAGCTGTTCCGCGGTCGGCTCGACCGATGCCATCGTCATCTCCTCCCTGCGCTCATCGCGCGATCGCCGCTGCGGCGCCACAGGGCCAGGGCGGCGACGAGGGCGAGAACCAACACCGCGATCGCCATCGCGCCCGGGCGCGCCGCGGGGGCAGGCTGCGGGCAGGGTCCGACACCGAGGCACGACGGATCTTCGCAATCGATCAGTCCGTTGCCGTCGTCATCGATGCCGTTCGTACAGCCGTCGGCCGGCTGCGACTCGTACAGCGGGGTCGCGGTGGGCGTTTCGGTCGGCGTCGACGTCGGGGTCGGCGTCTGGGTCGGCGTCGCGCTCGGTGTGTGCGTCGGCGTCACTGTCGGCGTCACCGTCGGAGTAAACGTAACCGTCGGAGTATCCGTGACGGTCGCTGTCGCCGTGGCAGTCGGCGTATCGAGGATGAGGGCTGCCGTCCCCGACGTCACACCCGGCGGACACAGGCCGTTCACCACCACGTCGTAGATTCCTGCGTCGCCAAAGCCGACCGGGTCGATGGTCAGCATGTCCGACATCGCCCCCGACACGTTGCCGCCGTCGCTCAGGTCCATACCATCGCGGCGCCACTGATAGGTGAGCTGCGTGCCGGTGGCCGTAACCGCGAAGGTCACCATACCGCCGATCATCGGGCTCTGGTCCGACGGATCCATGGTGACCATCGGCGCCGTGCTGATGCCGCCCGCCGAGCCCCAGGTTCCGACGCCGGCGTTGCCGGCCGGATCGAACAATTCGGTGAGGGTCGTCGACTGACCACTGTCGTTCGTGCCGCCGATCGCCAACACGAGGCCGCTCGTCAGTCGCACGGCCGGATGCTCCGCCCGCGTGCCGGCCATGTTCCCGGTAGCCGTCCACATGCCGGTGGTGGGGTCGTAGATCTCGGCGAGATTCGTGCGGCCGCCTGAGATTTCGCCGCCGGCGATCAGCACCCTACCATCGGCGAGAAGCGCCAGGGGAGCGCGGTTGCGGCCATCGTTCAGATTGCCGGTGCCCGCCCACATGCCGGTCATCGGATTGTAGATGCTGGTCGACTCCAGGAAGAAGTCACTATCGCCGATGCCGCCCGTCAAGAGAGCGCGACCGTCGGCGAGAAGCACCATCGATGGCTCCTCGCGCACGGGCAGGATGACCGCGGTGTTCGTCCAGTCGCCGAGCCCGGCGTTGCCCGCCGGATCGAAGAGCTCGGCCGAACTCGTGCGAGTGGTCGGCATGTTGCCGGACCGACCGCTGGCGATGAGGACGCGGCCGTCGGCGAGTCCGACCGCGGCATGGAAACCGCGGCCCTGGTTCAACGTGTCCGTCACCGCCGTCCAAGCGCCGACACCGGCGTTCGCCGCGGGGTCGAAGATCTCCGAGACATTCGAGAGATCCTGGTCGCCCGCGGCGACGACGCGCCCGTCGGCAAGCCGCGTCAAAGTGTGGAACACCCGCGTCCTGGTCATGTTGCCGGTGTTGGACCAGGTGTTGGTCGTCGGGTCGTAGATCTCCGCCTCGTCGGCGATGTCGATGTCGGTGCTGCCACCTGCCACCAACACCCGCCCGTCGGCGAGCAGCGCGGCCGCGTGTTCGGTGCGCGGCCGGCTCATGTTCGGCGTCGTCGTCCACGTGCCGAGCACCGGATCGTAGATCTCGGCGGTGTCGGTGATGCTCGGAGATGCCGACCTTCCTCCGGTGACCAGAACGCGGCCATCGCCGAGCAGCGTCGCCGTGTGACGCCTGCGGGCGACGTTCATGTGACCGTTGCAGGTCGTCGCCGCAAATGCCGGCGCGCCCCTGTCCAGGAGGCACAGCGCGACCGCCACAGCGGCTGCGGCTCGCAGCGAGAACGATTTGTCGCCGACACATCCTACGGCCATTCCAGACTCCCGTGAATCAATGGAGCTCTGCCAAAGACCGAGATGCCCTCGACGGTCACGCAGAGGCGAAGACGCCCTTAGCTAGGGCGCCGCCACTACCGCGTCAAGCGCAAATTTTGGTCAGGACGAAGGGGACGGTTTGCGGGCGACGAACTCGCACACCGGGTGCGCCATGCGATAGGTCGGGCGCTCGAAGCCCGCAGCCATCAGCGTGTCCATCACGGTCTCGCGCGATGCCGCCTGGTCAATCGTGTCCCAGTAGTAGTCCATCAGCAGCTTCGCCGGCTGGCTGCGCGTCGCGAGCAGAGTCATGCCGGGAATGACTCGTCCCCACATCATCTTCGTAAACCAGTGACCGAGCCCCTTTGGGGGCACGTGCGCTTCGAGGATCCAGACGGTGCCGCCCGGCTTTAGAACGCGAAAGTACTCGCGAAACGTCTCTCCCAAGTCGGCGACGTGGCGCAGGGCGATGCCCATGGTGAGGAAATCGAACTGATCGCCGCGGAACGGCAGATGGCCGGCGATGCCGCGCGTCACCGGGCCGGCGAACACCTTCTGCGCCTCGCGGATCATCCCGATGCTCGGGTCGACGCCGAACACCCGCCCGCTCGGGCCGACCAGGCGCGCCGCGTTGCGCGCCACCGCGCCCGTCCCCATCGCGACGTCGAGGACACGCATTCCCGGGCGCAGACCGGCGCGCTTCAGCGAGAAGCCGCGGTACCACAGGCCGATGTTGAAGAACATCTTCTCGATCGTGTTGTAGTGCGGCGCCGACTGATTGAAGAGGTCGACCACGTATCTGTGGCGCTTCGCCTCTTCACCGTAGTAGCGGTCGAGCGGCGCATGCGGCGCCACGTGAGATGCCGTCGGCGGCGGCTCGAGTATCGATGATGTCGGCATGACACACCTTGTCACACCGGACACGGCACCGTTCAAGGGCTCGCCGTCCCTCGGATTGATACACCGCGATCGGGCTGCCATCTCTGACTGGCGCCAGCACCCTGTGGCGCGATCGCGACACGGAGGAATCCCATGCAGAGATTCAAAAATCACAACGCCATCGTCACCGGCGCGGGCTCGGGACTCGGGCGCGCCACCGCCGAACGGTTGGCGTCCGAAGGGGCGAACGTCGCCTGCCTCGACTTGCTCCATGAAGCGGCCGCCAACACTTCGACATCGATCGCCGGTTACGGTGGCAAGTCATTCGCCTATCGCGTCGACGTCGCCGACCCCGAGTCGGTCGCGGGCGCGGTCGCCGAGGCCGCAACCGACGTCGGAGTACCGTCGCTGCTCGTCAACTGCGCCGGCATCGGCAAGCTCGCGCACAGCCACGAGATGCCGTTCGAGGAATGGCAGCGCATCATCGGCGTCAACCTCACCGGCACCTTTCTCATGTGCCAGGCGGTGATCCGCCTGATGCTGAAGGGCGACGGCGGCACCATCGTCAACATCGCCTCCAACGCCGGCCTCATCGGCCAGCCGTGGAGCGCCGCCTACTGCGCATCCAAGGGCGGCGTCGTGATGCTCACCAAGGCGCTCGCCGACGAGTACATCCAATCCGGGATCCGCGTGAACGCGATCGCGCCGGGCGGCATCGAGACACCGCTGCAGGGTCATTTCACGGTGCCCGAGGGCGCCAACGTCAAGCGCCTGCTCAAGATCACCTCGCCCTGGGGCAACGCGACGCCGGAAGAAGTGGCGGGCGCCGTCGCCTACGTCGCATCGCCGGAAGCGCGCTACATGACCGGCTCGATCGTGGCGTTCGACGGCGGACTCACGATCTAGCGAAGCTAGATCGTGAGGGGTCAGGATCCAGGAGCCGGGGGTTAGGGAATGTGGGTCTTCTGACGAAGACCTTTTTCGAAAGAGATGGATCTTCGCGGCGCGAAGATCCCACCAACCCTGGCCCCTGAACCCCGGCCCCTGACCCCTGATTCCTGGATCGCTCAGCGCACTTCGAGCAGGCGCGGGTCGTGTCCGCGCAGCGCGTTCTTGATCATGAAATTGAGCAGCGCCGTGTTGTAGCGGCTGGTGGTCGATTCGCCGGTGAAGATGCGCGGCAGGTGGGACTCGAAGTGCAGGTTGGCAATGCTGCCGAAGAAGGTCTTGCGCACCCGCTCGCCGATCTCGATCAGCGTGAAGAGGCGCCCGTCGTAGTAGTACTCGACTACCCGCTGCCAGGCGGTCAGGCTGTGCAGGATCAGCCGCTCATAGCGCGCGAAGGCGGCGGGCGTCCCTTCTAGAATTGCCTCGGCGAGGGCCTCGGCGCCCTGCATGCCGATCTGCAGTCCGCTCGAGAAGACCGGATCGACGAAGCCGAAGGCGTCGCCGACCGTCGCCCAGCCCGGACCGACGCCGCGCGTCGAGCGCAGTTGGTAGTTGGTGTACTTGACCACCGGCGTCACGCGTTCGGCGTCAGTCGCCCAGAGTCTGGTCATCGAATCGCCGCGCAACAAGTTGTCGAACTGGTCCTCCGCGTTGTCGCCGAAGCGCTCGAGGTGATCGCTCGGCACCACCACCCCCACCGAGACGCGACCGGGAAGCGGAATGCGCCACGACCAGCCGCGATCGATGCGGTCGCTGTGGATGTTCCCCTCGATGAAGAGCGGAACACCTTTCATGTGAGCGTGCAGCGCCGTGTCGCGGCGCTGGCCGGCGATACTGCGGATCTCCAGCAAGCGGGCGATGACGCGGTTGCGCCCGCTGGCGTCGACGATGAAGTCGGGAGCGCCGTCGAGCGCCTCGGAAGCCGCCGCCAGCGTCGCCTCGCCGAGGCGCACTCGGTCGGGCTCCGAATCCCTCTCGATCACGGCACCACTTTCCACCAAGCGCGCACCGCAGGCGACGGCGCGGCGGCGCAGCGTCTCGTCGAACTCCGCACGCGGCACGTTGTACGCGTAGTGCGTCTGACAGCCGCGCACCTCGGCAAAGCAGAAGCTCTGCCGTTTCTCCGGCGTGAAGGTGAACGTCGCGCCGGGCTTGTACGTGCTGTAGCGCGCCACCTCTTCCTCGACGCCGAGCTTGCGGAGGAACGGCACGATCGCCGGCACCAGCGACTCGCCGACCAGGATCGACGGCCGCTTGCCGCGATCGAACATCGCGACCCGCACGCCGGCTTGCGCGAGATACGTCGCGAGAGCCGACCCGACGGGTCCCCCGCCGACGATGGCGACTCTGCGGATGGGCGATTCAGGCATGACGGGGCAATGTATAGGAACAGGGGTCAGGAGTCAGGGGTCGGGAGCCAGGGCAGGTGGGTCTTCTGCGAAGACCAATCATCTGAAAGACGGATCTTCGCTGCGCGAAGATCCCACATCCCCTGATCCCCGACCCCCGACTCCCGACCCCTGTTTTACAAACTCGCCAGGAATTCCGTCGTCCGCTTGCGCGATCCGTCGTCGCCGGGCGTCGGAAACACCGCGCCGTAGAAATCTGTCGCGCCTGCCGCGGCGAGCCGGTCGAGTCCGGCGCGCACCGTTGCCTCGTCGCCGACCAGGGCGAGATCGGCGGGGCCGGCCACCCCTTCCGCATCGAGACAGGCGCGGTAAACGGGGAGCATGCCGTAGATCTGGAAGGTCTTGGCGGCGAACTCCTTCGCGGCGGCCGGGTCCGACGTCACGCTGAGCGGCAGCGACGCGACAACGCGCGGTTGTGGGCGGCCGGCGCGCGCCGCGGCTTTGGCCAACGTCGGCACGATGTTCTTCTCGATGTGAACCGGGCCCGACATCCACGTCAGCGTGCCGTCGCACAGCTCGCCGCACAGCTCGAGCATCTTCGGCATCAGCGCGCCGATCAGCAACGGGAAGGCGCTGCCCCCGGCGACGCTCAGGGACGCGTTCACCTTGTACGCGTCTCCGTTGACCGCGCACTTTCCGTCGCGCGTCAGATCGCGGACGATCGTCAGGTACTCGCGCATGTGCGCGATCGGCTTGTCGTAGGGGATGCCGAACATGTTCTCGATCACCATCTGATGACTGCGCCCGAGGCCGAGTGCGAGACGACCTCCGCACGCGGCGTTCACCGTGGCCGCCTGCTGCGCCATCGCGTGCGGATGCCGCGGATAGGTGGGAACGACGGCGGTACCGAGCTCGATCTTCGACGTGCGCTCGCCGGCCAACGCCAGCACCGTCAGCGCGTCGAGGCTGAAGATGTTGGCCAGCCATACCGACGGAAAGCCGTCCGCCTCCGCCTTGGCGATTCGGTCGACGAGTTGCCTCGGAGTCTCGTTGTCACCGCCGCCCAATGCCAGTCCGATCTTCATTTGGTTCCTCCTGTCGACCAGGGAAGAAGTCACGTTTCGCAGTCCGGGAGCAAGGGCAGGACGCGTCTCCTCGAAATCGAAATCCAAATCGAAATCGAAATCTACCGCCCGTGAACCGTGAACTGTGAACCGTGGACTGAAGATTCGGTTCACGGCTCACGGTTCACACGGCCGCTCCGCCCGCGACGTCACCTAGCACCCC
>CADEER010000082.1:9884-13889 GCA_902826395.1 uncultured bacterium | reverse complement strand
CGATTTCGATTTCGAGACACTGCTTGACGCTGCATGGGGCTGGTGCTCTGAGGGCGTCATGGACGAAGTTCTGCGCGACGATCCGTGGAAAGGCGCCAATCCGATCGATCCCGCGTTTCGCGAGGATCCCTATCCCGCGCTGCACGTGCTGCGGGCGATCGATCCGATCAATCACACTCCCCTCGGCGTGTGGCGGCTGTCGCGCTATCGCGACGTCGTGCGGCTGCTGCGCGAGGTGCCGGCGGGGGTGCGGACGACAGCCGGCGCCCTACCCTTCGTCGATGATCCGGAGTCGCGGCCGGGTCGCTTCATGCTGCAACAGGATCCGCCCAATCACACGCGGCTGCGCAAGCTGGCCAGTCGCGCGTTCACGCCGCGCGCGGTGTCGCGCCTGCACCCGAAGATCGCCGCCGTCGTCGACGAATGTCTGAATCGAGTCATCCCCGAGGGTCGCATGGACGTCGTGCGCGACCTCGCGCTGCCGGTGCCGTCGACGCTGATCTGCGAGATGATGGGCGTGCCGCTCGCCGATCGCGAGCGCTTCACCACCTGGACCGCCGAGGCGACGCACGGTCTCGCTGCCGGTCTGGCGCCGCCCGAGGTGCTGGAGCGCGCGACGGCAGCCGGCGGCCATCTCGCCGACTACTTCACGGCGTTGATCGAAGAGCGGCGCAAGAATCTCGGCGACGACATCCTCTCCAACCTGATCCGCGCCGAGGAGGAGGGCGATCGCCTGTCGCCCGAAGAGCTGATCTCGCAGTCGATCGGTCTGCTGATCGCCGGCTTCGAGACGACGATTGGGCTGATCGCGAACGGCACCCGCGCTCTGATCCGCCATCCCGATCAGATCGCGCTGCTGCAGGCCGAGCCCGGTCTCATCGCCGGCGCCGTCGACGAGTGCCTGCGCTACGATTCGCCGATCTCCCTGACGCCGCGTGTCCTGCACGAGGACGCCGTGTTCGACGGCATCACCATCAAAAGGGACAGCGTCGTCTGGGGGCTGCTGGCGGCGGCAAATCGCGATCCCGAGCAGTTCGCCGAGCCCGATCGGTTCGACATCCGTCGGCCGAACAGCGACGAGCACCTCGCCTTCGGCGGCGGCGCGCATTTCTGTCTCGGCGCCCACCTCGCCCACCTCGAGGGCGAGCTGGCGATCGGCGGACTGATGGCGCGCGCGAGCGACTTCGAGCTCGAGAGCGACACCGTCGAGTGGGGGCCGTCGCTGTTCCGCGTACCGGGCAAGCTGCCGATTCGTTTTCGCAGTCGCTGATCCCACTTCCGTAGAGCGTGCATTGAAGGAATGCCGGGCGGTCGGTAGCGTTCGCCGCATCGTGGAAGAGCCCTCATACCCCGGTGCCCGCGCTCCCGAGCGACGGGCGAGTGTCGAGTCGGTCGGCTTGCGCATCAACGTCGTCGAGTGGGGCGACGCCGGCGCACCCCCGCTGGTCCTCTGTCACGGCATGTTCGACCACGCGATGGGCTTCGCCGTGCTCGGACCGCTGCTCGCCGAGCAGTATCGGGTGATCGCCATCGACGCGCGCGGTCACGGCGACTCGGACTGGGCCGACGCCTACACCTGGCCTCTCGACATCGTCGACATCGTGAACGTGCTGCGCTGGATCGGCCGCCCGTCGTTCCTCGTCGGGCACAGCAAGGGTGGCGGCCAGTCGATCGACGCGGCGGTCGCCGCGCCGGAGTTGGTCGAGAAGCTGGTCAACATCGACGGCTTCGGTCCGCCGCCCTTCAAGGAGAGCGAGTTGCCATCGCCGCGCGGGCTGACCGCGTTCCTCGACGAACGCCGCGCCGCCGCCGAGCGCTCGGCGTGGCGGCCGTACGCCAGCTTCGACGACCTGGTGAAGCGGCGCGGCCAACAGAATCCGCGCCTACCCGACGACTGGCTGCGCTATTTCGTCTTTCACGCATCCCGCCACGGCGAAGACGGATGGCGCTGGAAGTCGGACCCGCACATGGCGTCGCACGGCTTCGGCCCATGGACGCCGGATTGGGTCGGTCCGGCGTACGCGGCACTGCGAATGCCGATGCTCGCCATCACCGGATCCGAGCGCGACACCTGGGGACCGCTGCCGGAGAGGCTGCTGGCGCCTCGCCTCGCCTTCGCGCCGAGCCTGCAGCGAACGGCGATCGCCGGCGCCGGCCATTTCGTTCACATGGAAAAGCCCGTCGAAACGGCGCGGGCGATCCTCGACTTCTGCACCGCATGATCGAGCTGCGCCACGGACGCGCCCGTCTCGCGCTGCACCGCTTGCGCGCCGCCGCCGGTACGCCGCTGCTGCTGCTGCACGAGCTCGCCGCTTCCGCGGCGATGTGGGAGCCGTCGGCAATCGAGTGGAGCGGCCCGGTGTACGCGCTCGACTTCTGCGGCCACGGGCACTCGACGGCGATCGCCGGCGGCGGCTACACACCGGAGCTGCTGGCCGGCGATGCCGATGCTGCCCTCGCGCACATCGGCGGCGCTGTCGTCGCCGGCGCCGGCATCGGCGCCTACGTATCGCTTCTATTGTCCGCCGGTCGCGCCGACGATGTCGCGGCATGTCTCCTGCTGCCCGGCCGCGGCCTCACCGGCGGCGGCGCCGCCCCCGACTTTCGCAAGCCGAAGGTCGAGTTCATGACGACCGCCCAACGGATGACAGGGGCCGGCTGCGACCCGATGGTCGCCATTCTCGAGCACGACGTCCGGCCGCCCGAGTACGTTGCACGGTTCGCCGGCAACGCCCGCCGCGTCGTGCTCCGCGAAGACGGCGCTTCCCGCCCGCCGTGGTGGGAGGCTTTGCGCACCCTCCCCAACGCCGCGGTCGAACGCGGAGACCTGAACGAGTGCCTGCGTCGCCTCGACGCCAACTCGCCGGCGAGCGGGTGACGACGGCGGGCAATCGCCTAGCAGTCTGTCACGGCGCCGCTTTGAGGGTGAGCATGAACGCCACCATCTCGTCCCATTCGGCGGCGCTGAGCGGCAGCTTCGGCATCTTCGCACCGTCGATCTTCGACTTCGGATCGGCGAAATAGGCGCGCAGCCACGCCTCGTCGCGCTTGCTCCCAACCCCGTCGAGCGGGCCGCCGAGATCCTTCTTGAGGCCGCCGGCGCCGCCGATCGAGTGACACAGCTCGCACTTGGCCTTGTACAGGGGCGGCGGGTCTGCCGCCGCCGGTGCCGCGAGCGCCAGCGCCGCGATCATCAGTCCCTCGCCGATTCTCTTGGTCGTTCTCACGAGTTCTCCCTTCGAAACGATCTGCCGTCACAAAACGTCGCGGTGCCGCAGCTCCCGGATCATTTCTCGCAGATAGTAGAATACGATGACGAAGGCCAACAGCGGCAGAGCGGCGAACGCAAAAGCGAACGCGGCATACGGCCCCGGATCGAGCACGTAGGCGATGGTGATCAGCATCGCGATGATCACGCCGACTGCCGCGGTGTGGTGGTTCATCTCGGCAACTCCACCGCTCGCATCAGTGCCTCGTAGTCGGCGTGCCCCGGCGATCTGCGCTCCCGACTCGGATGAGAGTCGCCGTGGCAGGATGTACACGGCGTCTCGTTGCTCGCGATGACGTCCGCCATCATGTCGTGCATGCTCTCCGCGACATACTTCGGCGTACCGGCGTGGCAGTGGAGGCAGTTCTGGTTGTTGAACGGATGAACCAGGCCGATCGGCTCGGTGTAGGTGCGGGTGGTGTACCGCAGCAGGTGGCGAAGGCCGTCCATCTTCGCCGTCACGGAGCCGGCGAAGCCGTAGTCGACATGGCACTGGTAACACTGCTTCTCGTGAATCCACCCGTTGCGGTAGTGGCGGGCCGCAAGGAGGTTGCTTTCCGGATCGACCATGTCGTTGCCGTAGGGACGCATGACGTGACACTGCATGCAGGCCGAGGTCTCTTTGGTGCCGACGAACAGCTCGTGGCTGGCCAGGGTGACCGCGGCCATGGCGACGCCGATTGCCAGCAGGCCGATGATCTTGAACAGCGACACCATCGGCAGATCGATGTGCAGCA
>CADEER010000082.1:0-9784 GCA_902826395.1 uncultured bacterium | reverse complement strand
GGAATAAGTATTTGCCTCGCACTATCCACAACCAATGGCGGGTGTCGCGCACTGCGGGGAGAGCGCCATGCAGCGAGGTACCGACAACTGGAGATGGGCCATCGGGCTGGCCGTGATCGTCGCGACTCTCGCCGGCTGCGGTGACGATGACGACGCGGCGTCACCGCCCACCCCGACAGCCACGGCGACGGCGACTCCCGAGACACCGCCGCCGACCGCGACGCTGCCGCCGGCCGGCAGCGGTTTGATCGCCGAGATCACCGGCGCGCAAGTCGACGGCGAGCGCCGCCTGGTCATCGATTTCTCGGTCACCGACGACGCCGGGCGCGGCGTCGCGCCCCGACTGACGTCGACGCAGAACCCGCAGGAAGTGCGCGTGCGCTTTACCGCAGCGCGCCTGGAGCGCTACTCCGGCGGTGGTGGTCTCGCCAACACCTTCGATCGCTACATCAACATCGTCGACGAAGCGGATCCCGGCTACGACGGCAACGGCACCCTCGAGGCGATCGACGCTGCCGCGGGCGCCCATCGCTTCGTGTTCAGCGTCCCCCTGCCGGAGAGCACGAGCGCCGGCGAGACGGTGGCCGTCGCCATGCAGGCCGACCGCAACACCGGCGGGCGCACCTTCAGCGCCAATCCGGTTTTCGACTTCGTGTCGGACGACGCCGCCGCCGTGCCGATCATCCGCGCCGGCGTCACGACCGCCCAGTGCAACACCTGCCACGATTCGCTGCAGGCGCACGGCACCCGTTTCGAGGTGCGTCTCTGCCTCACCTGCCACACCGAAGCAGCGGTCGACGAGCTCGGCCGCAGCATCGACTTCCGCAACATGATCCACAACATCCACGCTGGCGTCGATCTGCCCTCGGTCGCCGACGGACCGCCCGGCGCCTACTACGGCATCTTCAGCGGCTTCCAGATGGCCGACGTCATATTCGCCCGCAAAGAAGAAGACGGCTCGGTGACGGGGGTTCAGTTTCCCCGACCGCTGGCGGACTGCGCGGCTTGTCACAGTGAAGACGCGCCGACGGCCACCAACTATTTCGAGAAGGCGTCGACGCCGGCGTGCGCGACCTGTCACGACGACGTCAACCCCTCGCTCGAGACGACCGCCGCCGGACCGCCGGGCACCAATCACTTCGAGAGCCGGGGTTATCCGGAGGGACAATGCGCCGCCTGCCACGAGGCGGAGATGCGCGAGGAGTTCGACATCAGCGTACTGGGATCGCACGTCATCCCGGAGCGCTCGACGCAGCTCGCCGGGCTCAATGTCTCGATCGAGGGCATTTCGGATCACCTCGCCCAGCAGACGCCGCTGGTCAGCTTCCGAGTGACGGACGACGCCGGCGCGAATCTGGCAGACCTTTCGACTCTCAACCGCCTGGCCTTCGTCGTCGCCGGTCCGACCGAGGACTACAGCGACCTCGCGGTTGCGACCGCGGTCGGCGGCGGGGCCGCGGGCACGCTCACCGGTCCCGACGCGCAGGGGCGGTACCAATACCGATTGCCGGCCCCCCTTCCCGCCGACGCGTCCGGCACCTGGTCCATCGGCGCCGAGGCGCGGCGCAGCGTCATGATCGACGGGCGCAGCGTGAACGAAGCGGCGCCCAACCCGGTGGTGACGTTCACGACCGACGCGTCGCAGCCGGCGATGCGCCGGCAACCCGTCGTCGACGCCAACTGCACGACCTGCCACGGCGAGTTCTCGCGCGGCTTCTCGGTGCACGGCAATCTGCGCAATCGCGTCGAGTACTGCGTGCTCTGCCACAACCCCAACGCCACCGACTTCGCGCGCCGCGTCCGCGATCCGCAAGCCGTCGCGGAGGGCGCCGACAACGCGACCATCGACTTCAAGGTCATGATCCACAAGATCCACCGCGGCGAGGATCTGGCTCAGCACCCCTACCTCGTCTACGGCTTCGGACCGGCGCCGGAAAACTTCACCGCGCACGATTTCTCGCACGTTCTCTATCCGGGAGATTTGCGCAACTGCGAAACCTGCCACACGGAGGAGTCGTACACGATTCCGCCGTTCCCGGCGGAAGGGACACTCGGCTCGCTGTTGACGGCGATCGATCCAGTGGATTCCTCCGAGGTCGAGCTCGGGCGCCTCGGACCGGTCAACTCGGCGTGTACGTCGTGTCACGACAGCGACGAGGCCATGGCTCACGCGGAGACGCAGACCGCCGGCAACGGCGACGAGGCATGCGCGGTGTGTCACGGCGAGGGCCGGCCGAACGCGGTGTCCGACTCGCACGCGCGCTGAGGTATCCGGGGGGATCGGAGAGGTGAGCAGCGACGTCGGCCGAACGGCGTCCGCGCGAGCGGGGCGCGCGGGCGCGGTGGTCGCGTCGCTCGCCTGCTCGCTCGCGATGGCCGCGTTGCCCGCCGCGGCGAGCGAATTGCGCACCGACCTGAAAGCGCTGACCCAGTTGCGGCAAGGCGATCAGTCGCGCGACTTCGAAGCGCCGGCGATCCTCTACGGCGACCTCGGCCTGCGCGGTCTGCCGGCCGGCGCGGCGGTCGAGACCTACTTCGGACTCGCCCACGACCTGGGTCGCAACGAGGGCCTGTTCACCGACCTGTACGCAGCCAGCCTTAACGTTCCCGACGCCGTCCCGGGAGTCGACTTCACCGTCGGCCGGCAGTTCCTCGCCGAGACTCCCGGCGGCGCGTTCGTCGCCGACGGCGGCAAGGTGCGCCTGGCGCTCGGTGAGCTCGAGTCGTTCACCGCGTTCGGCGGCGCTCCCCAATACTTCGAGCCGACGTATTCCAGCGAGACCTTCTCGCAGGACGAAGACATCTGGGGCGGCAGCTTGCGCACCCATCGCCTGCCCAACAGCAGCTTGAGCCTGAGCTATCTCAACCAGGCGCGCGACGGCTCGACGCTGCGCCGCCTGTTGAGCACCTCCGGCGCGACGTCGCTGCCGAACCTGCCCGGCCTGCCGAGCTTCTACGGCTCCGTGTCATACGACATCGATGGAGCGAACCTCGACCACGCCACCCTCGGCACTCAGGTGTTTGCCCTGCCGCCGCGGCTGGCGCTCAGCTTCGAGGGGACGTACTACAAGCCGCAGGACCAGGGGAGCTACGTCGATCCGAACTTTCAGCGCCGCGAGGACGCGATCTTCGAGCTCTTCTCGGTCAGCGACCTCGTGCAAGCGCGCGGCGCGGTCCATTACGCTCTCACCACCGCCTTGTCCGCCTTCGCCGACTACTCCTACCAGCAGTACGAGCGCCTCCAGGGCGACACCGAGAACGGCCATATCGGCGGCGTCGGCATCGACTGGCTGCCGCAGGGCGACGGGCTCGAGGTCGTGCGCGTCGAGTACTACATCGCCGACAGCGGCGGCGGTCAGGTGAACGGTGGGCGCGCCCGCTACGAGAGTCAGGTCTACGAACGGCTGGTCTTCTTCATCGGTGGCGGCGTCGCTTACTACGAGAAGGCAACCAATCGCGAAGACTTCGCGCTTTCTACTCTCACGGGAGTCGCGTACGCGCTGTTGCCGGGCTTGGTGTGCGAGCTGAACTTCGAGGCCAACAGCAATCCGCGCTTCGACGATGAGTTCCGCGTCGGCATGTGGCTCACCTACAATCGACGCCACCAGGTCGCACTGCCGGGGCTGGGAGGCGACGCTTGAACGGGCGATTCGGATCGACCGACTCCCTGCGGTACGGAGCCGCGGCGGTCGTCGCGCTGCTACTCGCCGCGGCTTCGCTGGCGGCCTGCCGCGGTCTCGGCTCGGCAGGAGGCGTCCTGCAGCAGCGCGCCTCACCGACCGACGACAGCACCGCCGACGCCCGGCGATCCTTCGATCACCGTCGCCACGAAGCGACCTTCGGCGCCGCGGGCGTGCTCTGCATCGACTGTCATCGCTTCGACCAGTCGATCGGCACCGCGGATCCGACCACCGCGCGGGCGATCTCGGCGCACGGCCTGAATCCGGGCAGCGGCGCTTGTCACGGCTGTCACCTCGACGGCGTCGGTGCGACTGCCGCGCCCAATGCCTGCTCGACGTGCCACGACAATCTCGCCCCTCTGTTGCCGGACGACCACCGCATCGCCTGGATGCGCGTCCATGCCAGCGCGGCGCGCAACGATCCGGCGCGCTGCGAGACCTGCCACCGGCAGGCGCAGTGCATCGATTGCCATCAGCGCCGCGACGACATCCAGACTCGCGTCCACGATCGCAACTTCCGCTTCACCCATTCCATCATCGCGCGCGCCAATCCGATGCAATGCGGCAGTTGTCACCGCCCGGACTACTGCAGCAACTGTCACCAGCAGGGACAGTCGGGATTGCCATGAACACCAAGCGGATCATTCCACTCATCCTGGCATCGACCGCGATCGTCGCCTTGCTGTTCGGCTGCGGCGACAGCGCCGACATCGAAGGCGAGGACTACGGCAATCTGCTGGCGTCCCCCGCCGGCCTGGTGATCGTCGAAGAAGAGCACCCGACCGGATGGATGCGAGCCCAGTGCTTCGCCTGCCACGAGATCCGCAACATCCACACCGAGAATCGCACCCATCTTCCCGACGAGGAGATCGACTTGCCCGGTGTGCGCGCCATCGTTCGCACGCAGGGCGAAGCGAGCTGCGTCCTCTGCCATGGCGACAACGGAGTGCCGCAATGAAGGCCCGACGGGACGGCCGATGCTTCCTGATTGGGCTGACGCTGCTGGCGAGCGTCGCCGCCGCGCAGGAGAACCCGCATCAGATGACTCTGCCGGACGGCTCCACGGACGCCGGCAAATGTGCGTATTGCCACAACGACGACTTGACCCTGAGCCGATCCCACGCCGACACGTGCACGCTCTGCCACGCCGAGACGGTGCACAGCGGCGCGGCGGAGCACGCTCGCGCCCGCGCCGACGCCGTCGGCCGCGCGCTCGAGGGCAAGGACACGCCGGCGCTGCCGCTCGCCGCCGACGGCCGCATGTACTGCGGGACGTGTCATCTCTTCCACGATCCGGCGGTCATGGGCGAGCCACTGCTGGCGAACGGCCGGGCGGCACGCGACGAGCCGATCAATCGCGCCGTCCGCGAAGGTGTCCTCACGCGCGCCGAAGCGGCTGGCGGTAGCGGAGAGATCGAGTTCGCCGAGCGCGGAACCCGCTACCTGCGTCTGCCGGTCGACGACGACGGCCTCTGCTCACATTGCCATGGCGATTACTGATGGAACGGCGATTCCATAGGACGCATCGATCGACGGGCGCCGCCGCTCTGCTGATCGCTCTCGTCGCTGCCGGCTGCGGCGATCACGGCAGCGAGAAATTCTCGGGCGCGCCGTCGACCGCCGTCGAGGCGTACGGATCCTGCGTCTTCTGCCACGAAGGTCCCGGCTACCAGCTCTTCGAGAACGGCGGCCACGGCGGCTTCGACCTGCGGTGCGAGTCGTGCCACGCCGATCTACGGCCCAACGACCCGGGCCCGGGGCATCGGGCGGTGCCGGCATGCGCCGATTGCCACGCCGAACAGATGACGCACCACGATCCCGCACCCGCCGCGGAGAACCAATGCGTCGTCTGTCACACGCCGCACGGCAGTCCCAACTTGCTGCTCGTGCGGCGGACGATCGAAACCCCCGACGGCATGCGGCTTCCGGTCGAGCTGACGAACCTCAGCGGCCTGCGCGACGGCGGCTTTGCCTCGGTGAGCGAGCCGGGTACGGGGGTTTGCGAAGTGTGCCACGCGGAGACGCTCTACTACCGGAGCGACGGCAGCGGCGCGCCGCATTTCGAGTTCCCTTGCTATACGTGTCATCCGCACTCCTCCGGCTTCGCGCCATAGCAATTCGGCCGCGATCACTGCCCCACCCCCTTCTATCAACTCGGCCGCGGGCGTAGTCCTTTCAATCGTTACCGCGCCGTCGCCGGGGGGAGGCGGTGCGTCGAGGAGGTTCCATGCTCGAAGGTCGTTGCTGCTGCGGGGAGATTCGCTACCAGACCAACGGCACACCGTCGTCGCCCACCGTCTGCCACTGCCGCACCTGTCGTCGCGCCAGCGGCGCGCCCTGCGTGGCGTGGTTCACCGTGCCGTCGGCGTCGTTTCAATTCATCGCCGGCACGCCGCGGCGCTTCCGCTCCTCGCGACACGCGGTGCGGACGTTCTGTCCCGCCTGCGGTACGGCCCTCACCTTTCAGTCGGAGCGGTCTCCGAACGAGATCGACATCACCACCTGCTCCCTGCAAGACCCCGAAGCGGTAGCGCCGAAAGACCAGACCTGGACGGCATCGAGAGTCTCGTGGTCGGCAACACTTCACGCGCTGCCCGCACACGCGCACTCGCGCGACGAATGAGCCGGCGAAATCACCACCAACGCGCGGCTGAATAGGCCGTCCAATGAGGGAGAAATGATGAAGCTCTACAACAGTCTCGGGCCCAACCCGCGCATGGTGCGGATGTTCGCCGCGGAAAAGGGGATCGCCCTGCAGCTCGCGGAGGTCGATCTGATGGGAGCCGAGAACCGCGGCAACGAGTTCAAGCAGAAGAACCCCGCCGGACAGCTTCCCTGTCTCGAGCTCGACGACGGCACGCACATCGCCGAGGTGACGGCGATTTGCGAATACATCGAGGAGACCGCGCCGTCTCCGGCCTTGATCGGTACCAATGCGAGAGAAAGAGCCGAGACCCGCATGTGGACACGGCGCGTCGACCTCAACATCGTCGAGCCGCTCGCCAACGGCTTCCGCTACGGCGAGGGGCTGGCGCTGTTCAAGGATCGCATCCCGACCGTACCCGAAGCTTCCGACGGGCTGAAGCGTGTGGCGCGCACCAACCTGGCCTGGCTCGACGGCCTGATGGGCGGCAAGCAGTATCTGTGCGGCAACCGCTTCACGATGGCCGACTTGTTGCTGTTCGCGTTCCTCGACTTCGGCGCCGGCGTCGGCCAACCGCTGCCCGGCGAGCTGCGCAACATTGGAGCGTGGTTCGAACGCGTCAACGCCCGGCCGAGCGCCGCTGCCAGCCTCCACCCGGCTGCCGCCAAGGTGGGGATGCACGGGTAAGGGGATGTCCCGTACCCGTACTCAGCGAAGCGGTACACGTACGCGTACACGGTCCGAGAAAAGACGACCGGGTACGTGTACGAGTACGGGTACGGGTACGTGTACGGAGCAAAGTTGAGTCTGTAGGGCGGGCCTTGGCCCGCCACGCCAATATGCACGGCGGGCCGAGGCCCGCCCTACGCACTTTTGCTTTCAAACTGACCCACGATGGTATCGAGCATAGCCTTCGTGTTCTTCGTGCCCTTCGTGGTTTATAGGTCCGCGCAACGGGTGAACAAGCGATGCCTACGGCACTCTACGAACGCGACGGCGACCTCTTTGTTCCGTCCGAGCTGACGCGCGGGCCGTGGTCGCCGGATGCGCAGCACGGCGGCGCGCCCGGCGCGTTGCTCGCGACGCTCGCGCACGAGTTCGAAGGCGGCGACGGCATGTCGCTGGTGCGCCTCACCATCGAGCTGCTGCGGCCGGTGCCGCTGACGCCGCTGCGCGTGACGGCGGCGCTCGAGCGCCCCGGGTACAAGGTGCAGCTCATCGCGCTGTCGATGTACGCCGGCGATCGCGAGGTGGCGCGCGCGCGCGCGCTGCGCATCCGCAACCAGCCGGTCGAGCTGCCCGACGGGCTGACCGGCGATGCGCCGCCGCGCGGCCCCGAGCACGGCACTCACAACCTGCCACCCTGGCATCGCGCCAATGAGGAGATCGGCTTTCACAACCGCGCCGTCGAGCACAGCTTCGTCGAGGGCGGCTTCGACCGCCCGGGACCGTGCATCGACTGGATCCGCCTGCGCGTGCCGGTGATCGCCGGCCGCGACATCGCGCCCGCGGCGCGCGCGCTGGCGGCGGCCGACTTCGGCAACGGCGTGAGCTGGGAGCTCGACCGCGCCGACGGCTACTCCTTCATCAACCCCGACATCACCGTCTACATGCTGCGCCCACCGGCCGGCGAATGGGTCTGCCTGGAGGCGCGATCGCGCTTCGACGCGAGCGGCATCGGCCTGGCAGAGTCGCTGCTATGGGACGAGCGCGGCGTGCTGGGCCGGTCGGTGCAGAGTTTGTTGATAGCGCGCGTGGAGTCGTGATGGATCATGGTGCGTGCAAGCGAACTGCACGAATGGCGGGACGTGAACCGTGAACAGTGAACCGTGAACACTATGGAGGCTCTCGCCCGATATTCCCGGTACACAAGCCACGGTTCACGGTTCACGGTTCACGTCCCGCAGTTCCCGACTTCCGATTCCCGACTCTCGATCCCCGATTCTCGACTCTCGTACAATGCTCATCCGTGACGCCCTGCACGGCGACATCGATCTGTCGCCCGCCGAAACGGCCGTGCTCGACAGCGCCGCCATGCAGCGATTGCGCGGCGTCAAGCAGCTCGGCACGGCCTACTTCGTCTATCCCGGCGCGCTGCACACCCGCTTCGAGCACTCGCTCGGCACCTGCGCGATGGCGCATCGAGTGGTGGCGGCGATCCGACGCTCCGGACACGCCGTCGACGCCGAGACCGAGGCCGCCGTCGGCCTCGCGGCGCTGCTGCACGACGTCACCCACGTACCGTTCGGCCACACGCTCGAAGACGAGCGCCGTCTCTTCCCGCGCCACGACCGCGGCGATCGATTGGAGCGACTGCTCGCCGCCGAGCTCGGCGACGTGCTCGACGCACTCGGCGTGCGCCAGGCCGTCGTCGAGCTGCTGACCGGCAGCGTCGCCCCGGAGCGGCAATGGGCTGCCGACATCGTCTCCAGCACCATCGACGCCGATCTGCTCGACTATCTGCGGCGCGACTGCCTGTACACGGGTCTGGCGCAGAGCTTCGACGATCGGGTGTTCCGCTACTTCGCGGTCGGCGAAGGGCGGCTCGTCCTCGACATGAGCAAGCACGGCATGACGCGGCCCGACGCGTGGTCCGAGATCGTCCAGCTCCTGCGCATGCGCTACTTCCTCACCGAGCGCGTCTACTACCACCACACCAAGGTGGCGGCCGGCGCGATGATCTCGAAGGCAGTCGAGCTCGCGCTCGCCGGCGGCGCGCTGGGCGAACCCGATCTCCTCGACCTCAACGACTGGTCGCTGTTCGAGCGCTTGCGCGCCACAGGAATCGACGGCACCGCGGCGCTCGTCGACCGCCTGCAGAAGCGCCGCCTGCTCAAGCGCGGCTACGTGTTGTCGGCACGCAGTCTCGACGAAACGCAGCGCCGCCGTTTCGTCGAGCTCCACCACGACTCGGCGGCGGCACGCGGCGACGCCGAGCAGCAGCTCGCCCGCGCGCTCGGCGCCGATCCGAGCGAGGTCATCGTCTACTGCCCAGCCCTCACCGTCATGAAAGAGGCCGCCGCACTGGCGCTCACACCGCAAGGCGTCAGACCGATGAACGAGCTCGACCCGACCGGCGCTACCGAGATCGGCGCCCTGGCCCGCCGCCACGCCGCCCTGTGGCGCATCTACGTCTTCGTCCCGCCTGAACACGTGCCGCGAACCGCCGAGATCGCAGCCAACCTATTCGGCCACGACAGCGAGCACCGCGCCGCCCCGTGAAAGTAAAGGAGTATTCGCAACTGCAGTCAGAGTACATCGAGTAGAGAACGGTTCGCCGGCAGCCACGGGAGCCTTAACATTGTTACGCGAACTGCAACGCCCAACGAATTGAATGCTCGCCGCCGCTGGCAGAAAGTTTCGAATCATGGCGCCAGGCCGGCGAGCCCAGCCGCCCCGCGTGGCCTTCGAGCCAGCGACCCGGGCGCTCCGTAGTTTCCTGTACTTGCAATAGAACACC
>CADEER010000081.1:17985-22102 GCA_902826395.1 uncultured bacterium | reverse complement strand
TCAGCGCCGCAACACCAACAGGTTGGCGTCGTACGTCAGCGCGCCGAGCATGATCGCGCCGATGAGATGCTCGACGGTGACCTGGTAGTAGTGCGCGTCGAAGGCCTTCGGCTCGCGCCACGGATCCGCCACCCGGACCAGCCGCGAGCGCGGCTCGTAGCCGCTCAGAACGACGAAGTGGCCGGACGGATGTCCCGCGACATCGTCGGGGCGGAGCGTGAAGCGGCCAATCTCGCGCGCGCATCCGTACAGGTACGTCGAGCTGAGCCCGGTCAACAGCGGAATGTTCTGCTTCAGATAGCGGCGCAACAACTCATCGGAGAGGATTTCGAAGCGCACCTCGCCACCCAAGTCGTGAAAGCGCAGATACTCTCGCGTGGCGACCGCCAGGCGCTTGCCGTCTTTGTGTTCGAGCTGGGCGCGCAGCTTGGCGGCGATGTCGATGCCGGGCTGGAACCATGTCGGATCGAAGATCTTGAGATTGTAGGTGTAGATCGTCGCCGAGTACCCGCGCTCGAGAGCGTGACAGGCGAGGTGCACGGCCAGCGTTCCGCCGGTCTCGAGCGGTGTGATCTCGCGTACGATCTGCTCCAGCTCGATGTCGTCGCCGAGGTAGCCGTACACGGCGTGCAGGCAGGTCGGCCCACACGTGGTCTCGTCCGGCTGGGGACGGATGCGGAGGTCGAGGTGGTCCATGCGAACGCCCGTTTCACGTAGATGTCTAGCAGGGAGCGGAAGGGAGACCCCTACTACGGACGGATGGTTTTCGTCACGCCGCGCCGCCGATCCACGACCAAAGTCGCGACTTCCAGCGGGCAAGCGGAGCCCTGGGCGCCCCGCAGGTAGCGGAGCAGCTCAGTGCCGATTTGTGGGAGCGCGCTGCGGCGGCCGCTCGACGTCGTTGATCACCCAATAGGTCGGCCGGCCGTCTGCGTCCGGCTGCGACACGAGGCGCAGCAGCAGCACGCCGCCGGGGTTGCTGGCGCGAAACGTCGCCAGGAACGCGCCCGGACCCTCTTCGGCATGATCTGATTCTTCCAGCAGCTCGTAGCTGGTGTTGGCCGGCAGACCCAGCGCGCTGCCGAATGCACGCGCGGCAGCATTCGGATCGGCGAGCATGGCCCGGTCGGTCGCGCCGGCGGCACTTTCGAGCTGGCGGAGCTCACCCTCGTCGAGATCCAGGACAAAGTGTTTCACTTCGTCACTCTCCGGAACGGGACCGGCCAGCAGTCGCCGAGCAAGCTCGACGCGCTGCTCTTCGGCATCGCGCGCCGTACAGCCCACGCCGTGAGCAAGCCATGCGACCATCAACGCGACGGCGGTGAGCGCTGGTAGCGGAAGGCGGTGGGGATGCCGTTCCCGCCTGACGGGTGGACACGCGCCGCCCCGTCGCGGCTTCGACGCCCCGAATCTCGACACGCACGACCATTGCACCCATCGCAGCCGCGTCACAATCCAGGGACCGGTTGCTCGGTCGCGCCTGCCCAGAAATAGCGCCCGTCGGCGCGCCGGTACCAGTGCGGGTTGCCGTCGATCGCCTGGCCGCTGCTCGTCCATCCGGTATAGACGACCTCTGTTCCGCCGGCGATCGATCCCACCTTCGGCGAGGCAGTCGTCGGCGCATCGCGCAGATTGACGGTCGCCCGCACGGTGACCTTGCCCTTCTGCCCGATCAGGTTGTGATTGCCGAGATCGACGGCGATGCCGGAGGCCATCTTGGTCAGTCGCGATAGATCCACCTGCGAGCCAGGGCAGGTATTGCGAGCGTAGATCTCGCGGTGACCGACGACGTGCTGGCGATCGATCGGAATGTTCCACCGCAAGCAGATCTCCTTGATCAACGCGGCGCTGGCTTTGTACATCGCGGCCGGCCAGGTCTCGTCCGCCTTCCCTTCATGCTCGATGCCGATCGTGTAGAGGTTCGGATTCACCCCATCGCGATGCCCCGACCAGGAGGGCGTCCAACTCCGTCCGGCGTGCCAGGCCTGATCGGCCTCGCGCACGTACTGATGAACCTCGCCGTCGCGTCCGATGCCGTAGTGGGCGGACACGTTACTGGCCGGATCGTTGAACCAGGCATCCGTGCCCCTCAGGCTGCCCTCCATGAGGTGCACCACCACCGCCTCTGGACGATACCCGCGCCGCCCCTTGCTGAAGTGCCTGCTTCCCTTCCAGACGACGTCCATTCATCTCCCTTTGCGCTCGCGCATTCATCTGACCGGTCATTCCTCAAAGACCACTCGGCCCCCGATCCGTCCAAATCCAAATCGAAATCGAAATCGCAGATCGGCGGACGATCGCGATTTGGATTTCGATTTCGATTTCGATTTCGATTTTCCATCGATAAAGGCCCCTCGCGAAGGTACCGAACGTTTCCATCCCGATTGCGGCGCGTGCTCGGCATTCTCGTCGCGCACCAACCTGAACGTCAATTCGGGATTACGCGTATCGGGGCCTGCCCCTACCCAACGACCGCAGTGCGGGATAGGGTCCGCCGCTATGTCCGACTCCGCTCCCGCCAGTGTTTCGCCGCCGCGCGTTCCGATCGAGGCCGGCTTCTTCACCGTCCCCGAGGATCGCGCCGAGCCGCCGCGTCTTCTGGGTTCGCGCTGCAACTCCTGCAACGAGTACTTCTTTCCGCGCCGCGTCGTCTGCGCGCGCTGTCTCGGCGAGTCGCTGAGCGATTGCGAGCTCGGGCCGCGCGGCATCCTCTACACCTACACGTGGGTTCACGTGCCGTTGTTCGGCTCGCTGCGCAGCGACGCCGAAGGCTACGGCGTCGGACAGATCGATCTGCCGGAAGGGCCGCGCGTGCAGGCTGTGCTCTCCGGTGGTCCGGGCGATTTCCGCATCGGCATGGAGATGGAGCTCGACCTCGAAACGCTGCGCGTCAACAAGCGCGGCGAGGAAGTGGCGATCTTCCGCTTCCGGCCGCTCGCCGCCGCCGGGGAAAGGTCTGGATCGTGAAGCTCGACAACGTCGCCGTGATCGGCGTCGGCATGGTGCGCTTCGGCAATCACCGCGATCGCTCGCTGCTCGAGCTGGCGCGCGAAGCCGGTCTCGCCGCGATGCGCGACGCCGGCGTCATACTGTCGGACGTCGGTGAAGCGTGGGTCGGCTACATCGAAGGCGCGCCGATGCGCGGCATCCGCATCATGAAGGAGTTCGGCCTCACCGGCCTGCCCGTCACGCATGTCGAGAATGCCTCCGCCACCGGCCTCGTCGCCTTCCGCGAAGCGGCGCACGCGGTGGCGAGCGGCCGCTGTCAGGTCGCGATGGCTCTCGGCTTCGACAAGATGACCGACATGATGCGCGCCGGCGGCGGGGGCCGCGGCATCGGCCGCGACAGTGTCGACAGCGTGATCCTGCCGGCGGCCTACTTCGCTCTGTGGGCGATGCGGCGCATGCACGAACGCGGTACCAGGCCGGAACACTTCGCGGCCATCGCCGCCAAGAACTGGAACCACGGCGCGCTCAATCCGTTCGCCGATCGCCAGGCCGACCACGAGATCACCGTCGAAGAGGTACTCGCCTCGCCGATGGTAGCCGAGCCGCTCACCGCGATGATGGCCTGCCCGGTCGACGACGGCGCCGCCTGCGCGATTCTCGCCACACCGGAGATCGCAGCGAAACTGCAGCCGGGCCGCCCACTGGTGCGGGTGCTGTCGTCGGCGCTGCAGACCGAGACCTACGCGACGGGCCACACCTTCCTCGGCCCGGTCGTCGGCCCGGCGACAATGACGCGCGACACCGCGAAGCAGGCATACGAAGAGGCGGGCATCGGACCGGAAGACGTCGATCTCGCGCTCGTCCACGACGCCTTCGCCAACGAGGAGATCGAGTACTACGAGCTGCTCGGCTTCTGCCGCGAGGGCGAGGGCGAGAAGTTGGTCGAGACCGGTGCGACGAAGCTCGGCGGCCGCATTCCGTTCAACACCGACGGCGGCCTGATCGCGCGCGGCCATCCCGCCGGCCCGACCGGCCTGGCGCAGATCCACGAGCTGGTCACCCAACTGCGCGGCGACGCCGGCAAACGGCAGGTGGAAAACGCCCGCGTCGGCCTGGCGCAGTTGGTCGGCGGCGGCAGCGTCTGCACGGTGAGTCTGCTGCAGCGCGA
>CADEER010000081.1:0-17885 GCA_902826395.1 uncultured bacterium | reverse complement strand
CGCGATGGAGTCCGTACGGCTTCGCCGATCGCGCGGTGTCCGACGACGACGTGCGGTCGCTGTTCGAGGCGGCGCGCTGGGCGCCCTCGTCTTACAACGAACAACCTTGGCGCTGGTGCGTCGCGACGAAGTCGGACAGCGAGGGATTCGCGCGCCTCCTGTCGTGTCTGGTCGAATCCAACCAGGTGTGGGCCAAGCACGCTGGGGTGCTCGCCATCGCCGTGACGCGTCGCCTGTTCGATCGCAATGGCAAGGAGAACCGCGCCTGCGAGCACGACCTCGGCCTCGCCGCCGCCAATCTCACGGTCGAGGCGACGGCGCGCGGCCTCGCCGTGCACCAGATGATCGGCATCGACCGCGATCGCTGCCACGCGGTGCTGAACATCCCGCAGGACGCGACGCCGCTCACCGGCATCGCCATCGGCTACGCCGACGAGAACAGCCCGCGCGTCGACGAGTCGATCCGCAAGCGCGACGAGCAGCGCCGCGGACGGAAGGGACTGGCGGAGATTGTGTACGGCGCAGTGTGGGGCGAGGCGTCGCCGCTGGTGAAGAAGCGGAGCACCTGACCTTCGCTCGTGAACCGTGAACAGTGAACCGTGGAACGGCTGCCCGGTTCTGTTTCTGTGGCTTGCTCCACCGTTCACGGTTCACGGTTCACCGCCCGGCGTTGACGACGAGCCATGCGCGGTGAACAACTGCCCGCCATGACAGGCATGCTCACCGGCAAATCCGCCCTCGTCACCGGCGCCGCCACCGGCATCGGGCGCGCCATCGCGCTGCTGTTCGCCGCCGAAGGCGCGCGGGTCGTGGTCAGCGACGTCGACGCGGTGCGCGGCGAAGAAACGCGGCGGGCAATCGAGGACGCGGGCGGCGCGGCCGTCTTCTGCGCCGCCGACGTTTCGGACGAGGCGCAGGTGGCGTCGCTGATCGAGCTCTGCGTGCAGCGCTTCGACCGCATCGACTGTGCCGTCAACAACGCCGGCATCGCCGGTCCGACAGCGCCGCTGCACGAGGTCGGGTTCGCCGATTGGAGTCGGACCCTGGCGATCAACCTCGGCGGCGTCTTTCTCTGCATGAAGCACGAGATCGCCGTCATGCGCCGGCAGGGCAGCGGCGCCATCGTCAACACCGCCTCCGGCGCCGGCTTGGTCGCGACGCCCGGCATGGCGCCCTACTGCGCGTCGAAGCACGGCATTCTCGGCCTCACCAAGACCGCGGCGGTCGAGAACGCCTCGTCCGGAGTGCGGGTCAACGCGATCTGCCCGGGCTCGACCGACACTCCGATGATGCAGGCGACGATGGCGATCGATCCCGCCGTCAAGAAGATGATCCTCAGGAGCATGCCGGGCGGCCGTCTCGGCCGCCCGGAAGAGATCGCCGAGGCGGCGCTCTGGCTGTGCTCGGATCGCGCCTCGTTCGTCTCCGGTGAGGCAATGCTCGTCGACTACGCGACGGTGGCGCGCTGACGTTTGCCACGCTTCGCGTGGGGCTCGGGCTTAGGCTCGGGCTTAGGCTGAGGTTGGTGGTCGCTGCGCGACGGCATTCAATGACGCTCGCGCGCAGCGCGGCCACATCCCTCCAGCCTCAGCCGCAGCCTTCAGCCTCAGCCCGGCGGGACGCAGTCCCGCTTTGGTACTGCTCGATCAACGCGAACTGGACCTCCCTCAGCGAACCACCGTCTGCTACCGAGAGAGCGTCCCGCTTCAGGAGGATTGCATGTCGGAAAAACGAACCGTGCACCGCGCTTGTCCGTTTTGCGAGGGAACCTGCGGCGTCTCGATCGCCGTCGAAGACGATCGCATCCTATCGGTGCGCGGCGACGATGCGGATCCGTTCTCGCGCGGCTTCATCTGTCCCAAGGCGTACGGGATGAAAGAGATCTACGAAGACGGCGAGCGGTTGCGGCGGCCGCTGCGGCGGCGCGGCGACACGTGGGAGGAGATCGGCTGGCAACAGGCGTACGACGAGATCGCGGCGCGCATGATCGCGATCCGCGAGCAGTACGGCAACGACGCGCTCGGCACGTACTCGGGCAATCCGGTGGTGCACGATCTCGGCGCGCTGCTCTATCGGCCCGTCTTCCAAAAGGCACTGGCGTCGCGGTCGATGTTCAACTCGGCGGCGATCGATACGCTGCCAAAGATCGTCCAGACCGGGTTCATGTTCGGCCGCCAGTTTCCCACCGGCGTGCCGGTGCCGGACATCGACCGCACCGACTATCTGATGGTGATCGGCGCCAATCCCGTCGTGTCGCACGGCAGTCTGATGACGATGCCCGACGCGCCGGGGCGTCTGAAGGCGGTGCGGCAGCGCGGCGGCAAGCTGCTGGTGATCGATCCGCGGCGTACCGAGACGGCGCGCCTGGCCGACGAGCACCTGTTCATCCGGCCGGGGACCGATGCGCTGTTTCTGCTCGCCATCGTCCACACGCTGTTCGACGAGGGTCTCGTCGAGCTCGGCGCCGCCGACGGTCTGGTCGCGGGACTCGACGAGGTGGAAGCCGCGGCGCGCGCCTACACACCCGAGCGCGTCGCGGAGCGCTGCGGCATCGACGCGGCAACGACGCGACGCATCGCGCGCGAGCTCGCCGCGGCACCGTCGGCGGCGTGCTACGGGCGCCTCGGCACTTGCGTGCAGGAGTTCGGCACTCTCGCCTCGTGGGGCTGCGATCTCGTCAACATCCTCACCGGCAACCTCGATCGTCCCGGCGGTGTGATGTTCGCCAATCCCGCCGCGCCGATCGACGCCGCCCTGCCGCCGGGCAAGGGCTACGCGATCGGCCGCTGGCGCAGCCGCGTCAGCGGCCAGCCCGAGGTCGGCGGCCTGATCCCGTCGTCGGCGATGGCGGAGGAGATTCTCACGCCGGGCGACGGTCAGGTGCGGGCGATGTTCCTTCTCATGACCAACTCGGTGCGCAGCGCCGCCAACTCGGCGCAGCTCGAGCGCGCGTTCGCGCAGCTCGACCTGCTGGTCGCGGTCGACTTCTACCTGAACGAGACGACGCGCCACGCGCACTACATCCTGCCGACACCGACCGCGGCCGAGCACGAGCACTACGACGTCGGCCTCTACTGCCTGTCGGTGCGCAACGTCGCCAAGTGGTCGCCGGCGGCGGTGCACGCCGAAGCCGACGCACCGCACACCTGGGAGATCCTCGCCAACCTCGGCGCGCGGCTGATGGGCTTCGGCGGCGCGGCGCTGCAGGACATCGACGACCTCGTCGTGCGCCAGTACGCCGAGCCGGCGGTGGCGGCGGTCGCCGAGCGGTGGCCGGGACTCTCCGCCGACGAAGCGCTCGGCAAGCTGGAGAATCCGATCGGCCCCAAGCGCATGGTCGAGCTGCTGCTGCGCATCGGCCCGTACGGCGACGGCTTCGGCCGCAATCCCGACGGACTCACCATGAAGAAGCTCGAAGCGTCGGTGCACGGCATCGACCTCGGGCCCCTGCAACCGCGCCTGCGCGAGATCATCAACACCGAGAGCGGTCTCGTCGAGCTGGCGCCGTCGCTGATGCTCGGCGATCTCGAGCGCCTCGAGCGCCGCCTCGCCGCGCCGGCCGAGCAACTGCTGTTGATCGGCCGCCGCGACCTGCGCAGCACCAATTCGTTCACCCACAACCTGCGCGCCCTGGTCAAAGGTCCGGATCGCTGCACTCTGCAGGTGCACCCCGACGACGCCGCGCGCATCGGGTTGGACGACGGCGGCAAGGCGTTGATCAGCAGCCGCGTCGGCCGCGTGATCGCGCCGGTGACCATCACCGACGAGGTGATGCCCGGCGTCGTCAGCCTGCCGCACGGCTGGGGCCACGACGCCGAAGGCACCCGCCAGAGCACGGCGCGCGCCCACCCCGGCGTCAACGCCAACCTGCTGAGCGACGACCAGGCGTACGACACGGCGAGCGGCACGGCAGTGCTGTTTGGCACTCCCGTTTCGATCGAGCCGGCCGGTCTCGTCTGAACTCGCTTCGCTCGTAGGCTGAGGCGGAGGCTCGGGCTTAGGCTGGCTTTGCCGGCCAATTCAAGCTGGTGCGATACGCGGAGCCGAAAAACACGTCTTCCCGGCGAAAGCCGGGATCCAGGTGGGGATGCGGCCTGAACCCCGGCTTTCGGGACTGTCGGAAAAACTAAAGATTCGTGACCGTACACGTACACGTACGCGTACCCGTACACGATCAATGCCCGAATTCTGCGGAAACCTCCGTGTACGAGTACGTGTACGAGTACGTGTACGGGAGAAAACCGACAGTCCGTTTCGCCGGGGTGACAAAGTGGGTGGCGATCGTATTGGCAGGCAGCCCTCGCAGGCAGAGGTGGAGGCGAGGATGGTGCGCGCTACGCGCGGGTGGAAGTAACTGCAACTTGACGGTTGCCGGGTCAAGCTCGCATGCCACTTCAAGTTTTCGCCTTGACCCCGCCGGCCTCGCGTAGCATTACATTGCTCGGTCGCAACACCCCAAGGCGGTGGCTTGCCGGGACCTGGCGAGCCGGAGCGGGAGTAGGAAATGGCACATTGCATCCACCGTTGGGCACGCGTCGTACTGCTTCTCCTCGCCATCGTCCCAGCGGCTTCCGCGTTCATACCGCCGCCCTGCGATGACGATCCGTCGCGCACCATCTTTGCCGGCTTCGACGAGGGCCCCTGCAAGGATTTCCACGGCGACCAGGCTTCGTGCGAGCTGGCCTACTATCTGAACGGAGACGGCGAACCGACGTCGTGCGCCTATATCCACGGCACCTGCATCGGCTGTGGCGGAAATAATCTCGTCTGCCCCACCAACACGTGCAGCGGTGTCACATACCAGACCGTCGGCGCTGGCTGCGCCGGTGACCCCGGCCGCACTTCCCTGCTCGGCACCGGTGACAACGGTTCGAAGCGCTGTCGCAATCTCGACCAGACCGACCAGGCGACTTGTGAGAACGCCTACTACGAGCAGCAGGACGACGACGATCTCGGAACTTCGGTCGCCTGCTTCTGGAGCACGACGACGGGCAACTGCGTCGGCTGCGGCGACAACGGCAGCGCATGCCCCTTCAACACGTGCGATCCGACGCTCGACGACCCGGACGCCGAATGCACGCTCGACTCCGGCCGGACCAACCTGGTCGGTTTTGGCGGCAACGGCTCGCACCGTTGCCGCCACATGGATGGCACCGACGCGGCCACCTGCAACAGCTCCTTTTACGAGGATGACGACAGCGGCCTCCCCATCGCCTGCTGGTGGGATGGCGACGAATGCCGCGGCTCGGGCTTCGACGACTACTTCGCCTACAACTCCTGCCTCTCGAACCAACCGCCGCCGCCGGCGACTGCGACTTGCAGGCTGGAACCCGCCCGTTCCAACCTGCTCGGGTTCGGCAACAACGACACCGGCGCGTGCCGGCAACTCGACGACACCGACCAGGCCACTTGCGAGAACGCCTATTACGAAGAGGTCGGTTCCGGCAGCGGCGTCGCCTGCTGGTGGACCGGCAACGAGTGCCGCGGGTCATTCGACGAGAACTGGTTCTTGAACAGTTGCCAGGTCGCAGCCCAGACCGCGTCCGCCACCTGCGCTGGGCGCGGCAACCTGCTCGGCTTTGGCAACAACAACGCCCGTCCATGCCACCGGCTCGACGACACCGACGAGGCCACCTGCGAAGACAGCTTTTATCAATCGATCTCCCACGGCCTCGGCGTCGCCTGCACCTGGAACGGCAGCGACTGCGAAGGCTGCGGCGGCCAGAATGAGGACTGCAGCGACAATCCGTGCATCGACGCGACCTGCGCCGGCGACCCGACGCGCACCAACCTGCTCGGCTTCGGCCGCGCCGGCGAAGCCACCTGCCGGCAACTGGACGACACCGACGAGGCGACCTGCGAGGATGCCTTCTACATCAACGGCGAACGCGGCGCCGGCGTGGCCTGTTGGTGGGACGGCGACGAGTGTCGCGGAAGCTCCCGCAGCCATAGCAGCCAAAACGAATGCCGCATCGATGCCGTCTGCACGCGCGAGCCCGACCGCGCCACGTACCTCGGCTTCGGCAACAACAACAACTCGCCTTGCCGCAGTCTCGACGGCACCAGCCAGGCAGCGTGCGAGGACGCCTACTACGAGGACAGCGACTCAGCTGCTCCCGTCGCGTGTTGGTGGGCGCTCAGCGATGTGTGCCTGGGCTCGTCCAACAACAACCAAACGCAGAACGCCTGCATGCATGCGCCAGCGACGCCGTCGGTCACCTGCAGCGAAGATCCGAGCCGCGCGACACTGATCGGCTTCGGCCACACCCACAGTGGCCAGGATGGTGGCGCCTGCCGTTCGCTCGACGGCACCGACGAAGCCACCTGCGCCGACGCCTTCTACGAGGATGTCATTACCAACGCACCTGTTGCTTGCTGGTGGGACGGCGGCGTATGCCGCGGCTCGGCCGACGGCCACGCCGCGAACAACGCCTGCACCACCTTTGTCGACTGCTCTTTCGACCCCTCCCGCACCGACTACCTGGGACAAGGTGGCGATGGCTCGAACACCTGCCGCGATCTCGACGCCACCGACCAAGCAACCTGTGAGGCCGCCTACTACGAGAGTGTGAGCGGCGCACCGGCACCGGTCGCCTGCTGGTGGGACGGTGAGAACTGCCGCGGCTCGGTCAACAAGTTCGACCACAATTCGTGCCTCTACGATTTGCCCCTGCGCGCCGCCGATGCCGCGTGCGGTAGCCGCAGCAACCTGCTCGGCTTCGGCGAAAACAGCACCAACGCGTGCCGCGGTCTCGACGGAACCGATGCGGCGACTTGCGAGGACGCGTTCTACGAGAACGACGACAGCGGGTTCGCCATCGCCTGCTGGTGGAACGGCAGCGAATGCCGCGGCAGCTCCAACAACAACGCCGAGAACAATTCCTGCCCGGTCGACGGCACCTGCACCCTCGACCCCGGTCGCTCGAACCTCCTCGGCTTCGGCGACAACAGCAGCCATGCCTGCCGGCAGCTCGACGACTCCGACGAATCCACCTGCGAAGACGCTTTCTACATCAACAACGACGACGGCCAGCCCGTCGCCTGTTGGTGGACCGACTCGAGCGGAGATTGCCGCGGATCGTCGTCTCAGTATGCTCTGCAAAACGCCTGCCTGCGCGCCGCGCCATCGCCGGCGACCTGCACCGGTCGCAGCACATCGCTCGGCTTCGGCAACAACAGCAGCAACGTGTGCCGACAGCTCGACGAGACCAGCGAGGCGACCTGCGAGGATGCGTTCTACGTCCACGAAGACGACAACGGCGCGATCGCCTGCATCTGGAGCGCCGACGACGATAACTGCTACGGCACCACCATTTGGCCGGCGCTGAACGCCTGCGATCCCAGCGCGGAGCCGCCGGCTTGCGATTCGCGGACCTCCCTCGGCAAAGGTGGCCGTGACCAAGCCCCCTGCCGGCAATTCGACGGCTCCGACGAATCCACCTGCGAAGCCTCCTATTACGTCAGTCCCAGAGGCGAGCCGATCGCCTGCTGGTGGGACGGCGGCACTTGTCGCGGCACGAACAGGGTCTACAGCAGCGAGAACGCGTGCATACCGCCGCTGACGTGCGCAGCGCGTTCGAACCTCATCGGCTTCGGCGGCAACAGCCTGAGCGCCTGCGGTGAGCTGAACGACACCGACCAGGCGACCTGCGAAGACGCGTACTACGTCGTCGCCGACGAAGCGCGAACCGTCGCCTGCCACTGGAACGCCGCTGCGAGCGATTGCGAAGGCTGCAATCGTCTTCGCGAAAACAGTACGTGCACGGTCAACGCCTGCGATCCGATCGAATGCAGCGGCGACACCGAGCGGACGCGGGTGCGGCGCTGCCTCGACATCAACAGCCAGAGCGAATGCGAGGAAGCCTGGCACATCACCGGCGATCGCGACTTCGCTCCGATCGCCGCCGCCTGCTTCTGGAGCGCCGAGGAGGGCGAGTGCCGCGGTTGCGGTCCGAAATCGCAATCGTCGCGCGAATGCTCGAACGTCTGCGAGGACGGCTGCGGCAACGGCGTCCTCGACAACGGCGAGACCTGCGACGACGGCAACATGTACGACGGCGACTGCTGCGACTCGACCTGCCAGCTCGAGCCCGACGATTCGCCCTGCACCGATCGGCTGTTCTGCACCACCGGCGTCGGCACCTGTCAGTCCGGCGTCTGCACCGGCGGCACGCCGCGCGATTGCGCGAGCTGTCTCGGCGGCGATTGCGACGAGGCCGACAACGAGTGTGCGATGGAATCACCGGAAAATGGACCCGCCGTCGCCGCCGCCCAGCTACAGGGAGTCGAGCCGCCGTCCAACAACATGTCGTTCCCGCTGCCGCCCGGCACCGATTGCGACGACGGCATCCCGGGCACCGAGTCGGTATGCAACGGCAACGGCCAGTGCGTCGGCGAGCTCGTCGTCTCGACGATGACGCCGACCTCTACCCCGTCGCCAACCAACACCGGCACGCCGACCGCGACGCCGTCCATCACTCAGACGCCCGTACCGGTCGGCGGCCCGTGTGCCGAGACCGCCCAATGTGTCGATGGCGCCGCATGTGTCGAGGGGTTCTGCGCCATCGTCGCCGCCCCGGCGCCGGTAGCTTCCAACCGCGCCCTGCTTGCGATCGTTGTCGCCCTACTCGCGGTCGCTGCATTCAACCTGCACTTGCGGCAGCGGCGTTCGTAAGCGAGTAACAGCCGCTCGCGAGCCGTCTCCAACTGGCTCGCGGGCGGCACTCGCCGGCCGCAAAGGACCGCCACCAAATCACTTTTCGCCTTGACGGGGCGCGGCGAGAGTTGCACGGTGGCCGCGCCGAACCGGAGGTGAGGGTGATGAGAAGATTGGTCTTTGCGTTCGCGGTTGTCTTCGCCTTGCTCGCCGACAGCGGTGCTGCGTTCATCCCGCCGCCCTGCACAGACGACCCGACCAGAGTCATCTTCGCCGGCGTCAACGACGCCCCCTGCAAGCAGTTCAACGGCGATCAAGACGCCTGCGAGCTCGCTTACTACCTCAGCGGAGACGAAGGCGGCGACGATGGCGGCATCCCGGTTGCGTCGTCCTGCTTCTATGTCGAAGGCACTTGCGTAGGTTGCGGCGGCCGCAACCTCGTCTGTCCGACCAACACGTGCAACGGCCGCGACAACGGCGTCGCGACCACCGCCTGTCTCGGTGACCCACAGCGCACCGCGCTGCTCGGCGTCGGCGGCGACGGCGCCGAGCGCTGCCGCAACCTCGACGCCACCGATCAGGCCACCTGCGAAAACGCGTACTATCACCAGGACGACGACGACGATGCCGTCTTCGGCGACGCCGTCGCCTGCTTCTGGCAATCGACGACCGGCAGTTGCCGCGGCTGCGGCGACGATGGCAACGTCTGCCCGTTCAACGTCTGCGACCCGACCGCCGACGTTCCCGACGCGGTCTGCACCCTCGATCCCGAACGGACACACCTGCTCGGCACCGGCGGCAACAATAGCCAGCGCTGCCGGCAACTGGACGGGACCGACCAAACCACCTGCGAGGACGCTTTCTATGAGGACGAAGATACCGGCCTCGGCGTCGCCTGCTGGTGGGACGGCGACGAGTGCCGCGGCTCCGGCTTCGACGACTTCTTCGCCTGGAACTCCTGCCTGACGACAATTCCTCCGCCGACGCCGGCCGCAACCTGCCCCCGCGAGCCGGACCGCATGGTGATCGGCTTCGGCAACAACAACACCCGCCCCTGCCGCCAGCTCGACGAGACCGACGAAGCGACCTGCGAGAACGCCTTCTACGAGGACACCGAGGATGGAGTGGGGATCGCGTGCTGGTGGGACGGCGACGAGTGCCGCGGCTCCGCCGACGATTTTCGCGCGCAGAACGCCTGTCAGATCGAGCCGATTCCGCCCTCGGCGGTCTGCGCCGACGGTCGCACCAATCTGATCGGTTTCGGCGACAACAACGACCGGCCCTGCCGCACGTTGGACGGCACCGACGAAGCGACCTGCGAAAATGCCTTCTACCAGAACCAAGACAACGGCATCGCGGTCGCCTGCATATGGGAAGACGGAAACGAGTGCGGCGCGTGCGGCGGGCGCAACGACGACTGCGAGGAAAACCCCTGCATCGAGCCGAGTTGCGCCGGCGATCCGACCCGCACCAACGTGGTCGGCTTTGGGTCGAATAACCAGAATACCGGCCAGGACGGCGGTGCCTGCCGCCAGTTCGACGGCGACGGGACGACTTGCGAGACCTCGTTCTACGTCAATCAGGATACCGGTCAAGGCGTCGCCTGCTGGTCGGACGCCACCACCTGCCGCGGCTCGTCGAACAGCTACTCCTTTGAGAACGCCTGTGACGTCGATGCCGTGTGTACGCGCGAGCCGGACCGCACCTTCCTCGGGCTGGGCGGCGACGGTCAGGAGACGTGCCGCCAACACGACGGCAACCAGACCGATTGCGAGGACTCGTACTACGAGGACGAAGACGAGGGCGGGCCCGTCGCCTGCTGGTGGGCGCCGGGCGACTTGTGCCTCGGGTCGCTCGGCCGCAACGAGTTGCTGAACGCGTGTCTACACGAGCCCACCGAGCCGACGGCGACGTGCACAGCCGACCCGACGCGCCAGACCGCGCTCGGATTCGCCCGCAACAACCGCGGCGAGGATGGCGGCGCCTGCCACGTCTTCGACGGCACCGACGCCGCTACGTGCGAGGACGCGTTCTATCAGGACGTCCTCAACCACGCTCCCGTCGCCTGCTGGTGGGATGGCTCCGGCAGCCTATGCCGCGGCTCGGGGCGGCAATTCTCGGCAAACAACGACTGCGACCCGCGCCAAATCCCCTGCACCTTCGACATGGATCGCACAACCTTCCTCGGCTTCAACGCGGATAATCCCTGCCAAGTTTTCGACAGCGCCAACGGCGGCGATCAGGCTGCGTGTGAGGACGCCTACTACGCCGACGTGGAGGGGGCTCCCGTTGCCGTCGCCTGCTGGTGGGACGGCTCTGAGTGCGAGGCGGCAATCGGCGACGCCGGCACGCGCAACGAGTGCATCTACGAAGATCCTCCCGCACCTTCCGCCGACATAACTTGCGGCGACCGCACCAACCTTCTCGGCTTCGGCAACACCAGTATGATGCCTTGCCGCCAATTCGACGGCGTCGACGAACCGACGTGCGAGAACGCTTACTACGAGGTTGCGAACACCGGAAAGGCGGTCGCGTGTTGGTGGGACGGCGCCGACTGCCGCGGCTCGAACAGCAGTTTCTCCCAGGAGAATGATTGCCCGATCGAGGTTCCCTGCTATTTCGATCAGGCTCGGACCAACCGTCTCGGCTTCGGCAGCAACAGTTCGGCCCCGTGCCGCCAGTTCGACGATGACGAGGGCGGCAGCCAGACCGACTGCGAAAACGCCTATTACATCGACGACGGCGCGTTGACGCCGGTCGCCTGCTGGTGGGACGGCGAGGACTGCCGCGGCTCGGCGGAAGACTTCGACGAAAACAATGCCTGCCTCAACTCACCCACACCGGCGACTACCTGCACCGGACGCAGCACCTTCCTCGGCGCCGGCAGCAACGGCGACGATACCTGCCGGCAGCTCAGCGGGACCTCGCAGAGCGAGTGTGAAGACGCTTTCTATCTGAGCATGCAGCTCTTGCTGCCGACGGCGTGCACCTGGTCGGCCGGCGCGGAGCAGTGTACGGGCACCACCATGTGGGAGTCGCTGAACGCCTGCGACGCAACGTCGGCACCGCCGGTTTGCGCCGGGAGAACCCTGATCGGCAAGGGCGATCGAGGCGGCACCGGCAACAACGGCGGCGCTTGTCGCATGTTCGACGATGAAACGACCTGCGAGACCGCCTATTACGTCAACCGCGAGGAGCAACCAATCGCCTGCTCGTGGGACGGCAGCACTTGCCGCGGCACGAATCGAGCGCCGCGGTCGCCGGAAAACGTATGTGCGACGCAAGCCGCCTGCGCCGGTCGGACGACGCTCGCCGGGCTCGGCGGCGACGGCCAGCGGCCATGTCGATCCTTCGACGACAGTGACGAAGCGACCTGCGAGGACGCCTACTACGTGGAGGCCGGGGGCACGGCGATCGCCTGCGACTGGGACGCCGCCGACGCCGACTGCCTGGCCTGCGGCCGCCGCGGTGGCGCAGACGACACTTGCCTGGTCAACGACTGCGCCCCCGTCGCGTGCGCGGGCGATCCGGACCGCACCCAGGTCCAACAGTGCCGCGACCTCAATACCATCGCCGAGTGCGAGGATGCCTGGCACATCCTCGGCAATGAAGACTTTCCACCCCTCGCCGCCTCGTGCTTCTGGGATGCGGAAAGGGACGAATGTTTCGGCTGCGGCCCGCCCTCGCAGGGCGAAGACCAGTGCGCCAACGTCTGCGAGGACGGCTGCGGCAACGGCGTCCTCGACGGCGGCGAGACCTGCGACGACGGCAACATGTACGACGGCGACTGCTGCGACTCGACCTGCCAGCTCGAGGCCGACGACTCGCCGTGCACCGATCGCCTCTTCTGCACCGAGGGCAGCGGCACCTGCCAGTCGGGCGTCTGCGTCGGCGAGACGCCGCGGCAATGTTCGTCGTGCCTCGGCGGCGATTGCGACGAGGCCACCAACGAATGCAGCGATCGAAGGTCTGAAGAAGGCCCCGCGATCGGCGCTATTCTTTCCGGCGGCGGGCCGCCGCCGGGACCGGACAACTCGTTCCCACTGCCGCCGGGCACCGAGTGCGACGACGGCATCCCCGGCACCGATTCGCTGTGCAACGGCAACGGCCTGTGCGTCGGCGAGCTGACCCTCCCGACCATGACGCCGACGTCTACCCCGTCGCCGACCAACACCGGCACGCCGACCGCGACGCCGTCGATCACACCGACGCCGGTGCCAGTCGGCGGTCCGTGCGCCGATACCGCACAGTGCGTCGACGGCGCCGCCTGCGTCGAGGGCTTCTGCGCTCTCGTCGCGGCACCGGCGCCGGCCGCGTCCAACCGCGCCCTACTGGCGATCATCATCGCGCTGCTCGCGGTCGCGGCGTTCAACCTGCACCTGCGCCAGCGGCGTTCGTGAGCGCATAGCATCCGCCCGCGAGCCTCATGATGAGGGGCTCGCGGGCGGCACCGACCGGATCGTCCACTCACAAAGGCCCGCCGTCCCTCATTTTTCGCCTTGACGAGGCCGGGTGAGAGTTGCAGGGTGACCTCGCCGAAACGGGAGGTCTGGGCGGTGAGAAGATTGGCATTTCTATTAGCGGTTGTTTTCGTCCTCCTGTTTACCCACGGCGTCGGCGCGTTCGTGCCGCCACCGTGTACCGACGACCCGACGCGGGTCATCTTCGCCGGCGTCGGCGACGCGCCGTGCAAGAAGTTCACCGGCGACGAGGATGCCTGCGAGCTCGCCTATTACCTCAGCGAAGACGACGACGATGGCGCCATCGCGGGTGCGTCGTCCTGCTTCTATGTCGAGGGGACGTGCGTCGGTTGCGGCGGCAACAACCTCGTCTGCCCGACCAATACGTGCACCGGCCGCACCAACGGCGTCGCGACCACCACCTGTATCGGCGACCCTCAACGTACGGCCATGCTCGGCGTCGGCGACAACGGCTCCGAGCGCTGCCGCAACCTCGACCAAACCGACCAGGCCACCTGCGAAAACGCCTTCTATCATCAGGAGGATGACGACGACGCCGTCTTCGGCAACGCCGTCGCCTGCTTCTGGGAGTCGACGACCGGCAGTTGCCGCGGCTGCGGCAACGAGGGCAGCGTCTGCCCGTTCAACGTCTGCGACCCCACCGCCGAGCCGCCCGATACCGCCTGCACGCAGGACCCCGGTCGTACCAACCTGCTCGGCATAGGCGGCAACAGTTCCAGTCGCTGTCGGCATTTGGACGAAACCGACCAGGCGACCTGCGAAAACGCCTTCTATGAAGATGAAGACACCGGCGTGGCCGTCGCCTGCTGGTGGGACGGCGACGACTGCCGCGGATCAGGCTTCGACGACTTCTTCGCCTGGAACGCATGCCTGTCGTCGATCGCCCCGCCGACACCGACCGCGACCTGCCCGCGCGAGCCGGATCGCACGGCGATCGGCTTCGGCAACAACAACACCGGTCCGTGCCGCCAGTTCGACGACACCGACCAGGCGACGTGTGAAAGCTGGTTCTATGAGGATGTGGGGCTGGGCGCCGGCATCGCCTGCTGGTGGGACGGCGACGAGTGTCGCGGCTCCGCCGACGATTTTCGCGCGCAGAACGCCTGTCAGATCGAGCCCGATCCGCCCGCCGCCGCCTGCGCCGACGGCCGCACTAATTTGATCGGCTTCGGCGGCAACAACGACAACGTCTGCCGACAGCTAGACGATACCGACGAGGCGACCTGCGAGAATGCCTACTACGAGCACGAGGACAACGGCTTCGCGGTGGCGTGCAACTGGTCGGCGAACGGCACCTGCGGCGGATGCGCCGGTCGCAACGAAGATTGCAGCGCGAACGCCTGCGTCGAGCCGACCTGCGCCGGCGATCCGACGCGCACCAACGTGGTCGGCTTCGGAGCGAACTCGCGCAACCTCGGCCAGAACGGCGGCGCCTGCCGCCAATTCGACGGCGATCAGACGACCTGTGAAGGCTCTTACTACGTCAGCCGCAACACTGGACGCGGCGTCGCCTGCTGGTGGGATGCGGGCATCTGTCGCGGCTCGTCCAATGCCCATTCGGCGCAAGACGCATGTCGTGTCCCCGCCGTCTGCACGAACGATCCCGGGCGCACGTCGCTCGGTATCGGCGGCCAGAACAACCAGACCTGCCGCCAGCACGACGGCGATCAGCTTGTGTGTGAGGACTCCTTCTACGAGACCAGCGAAGGCGAGCCAGTCGCCTGCTGGTGGGCAACCGGCGACCTCTGCTTGGGATCACAGAATACCAACGAGCTGCAAAACGCCTGTCTGCGCGATCCCCTCACCGCCTCGGTGACGTGCACCGCCGATCCGACACGCCAGACCCTCATCGGCTTCGGGCGAAACGACCAGGGCGACCAGGGGAGCGCCTGCCGCTCGTTCGACGGGACCGACGCCGCCACCTGCGAAGACGCCTATTACCAAGAGGCCGAAACCCAGGCCCCCATCGCCTGCTGGTGGGACGACGACATCGATGCCTGCCGCGGCACGGCGTTCGCCTTCTCAGCACACAACGACTGCGACCCGCGCGATATTCCCTGCGCCTTGGACATGGATCGCACCACCAACCTCGGAACCACCGCGGGGGACGGCCTCTGCTCCCAACTGGATCAAGGCAATGGTGGCGACCAGGCTGCGTGCGAGGCTGCCTACTACGTCGACATCAGCGGCGGACCCGCGCCGGTAGCCTGCTGGTGGAACTTCGGCGAGTGCGAGAACGCCATCGGTTCGGATTCAAATCGCAACGACTGCTTGTACGACGATTTTCCTACCCCCGACCCTGCGACGTGTGGCGATCGAACCAACTACCTCGGCTTCGGCAACACGAACACGATGGCTTGCCGGCAGTTCGACGGCAGCGACGAAGCCACGTGCGAGAACGCGTTCTACGAAATCGACGGGTCCGGAAAGCCGATTGCCTGCTGGTGGGACGGCGACGAGTGCCGCGGGTCGAATTCGACCTTCCAGGCGGAGAACACCTGCGTGCCGCCACAACCGTGTTACCTCGAGCCGGATCGAACCAACGTCCTCGGTTTCGGCAACAACAATTCGGCTCCCTGCCGTCAGTTCGACGAAGACGACGGAGGCGTTCAAGCCGACTGCGAAAACGCCTACTACATTCACGACGAGAGCTTGCTGCCGATCGCCTGCTGGTGGGACGGCGACGACTGCCGCGGCTCGGCGAACAGTTTCGATGAGAACAACGCGTGTTTGCAGGCACCTCCGACGCCGGCGACCTGCGCCGGCCGAAGCAACTACCTCGGCTCCGGCAATGATGGCGGCAACACCTGCCGTCAGCTCAACGGCGAAACCGAAGGCGATTGCGAGGATGCGTTCTACCTCGACGAGGAAACCCTGCGGCCGGTCGCTTGCATCTGGGACGAAGGCGCCGACGCATGCATGGGCACCACGATCTGGCCGAGCCTGAACACCTGCGACGGCGGCGTGCCGCCGTCGTGCGGCGCCAGGACTCTGCTCGGCAAAGGCCACAAGAGCAGCCTCGGCGTCTCCGGCGGCGCTTGTCGCGCATTCGACGACGAGACGACGTGCGAAACCGCCTACTACATCAACCGCGAGGGCCTGCCGGTCGCCTGCTGGTGGGACGGGGACGAAAGCACCTGCAAAGGCACGAACAGGGCGCCACGAACGGTGGACAACGCCTGCGCGCCGCAGGACGCCTGCGCCGATCGCATGACCCTCGCCGGCTTCGGCACCGACGGCCAACGCCCGTGTCGCGCCTTCGACGATACCGACGAAGCGACCTGCGAAGACGCCTACTACATCGAGCCGGGCGGCTACGCTGTCGCGTGCAACTGGGACGCCGGTCAAAGCGACTGCCGAGCTTGCGGCCGACGCGGCGGCGGCGGCACCTGCTTCGTCAACGAGTGCGCTCCCGTCGAGTGCGCGGGCGACCCCGGGCGCACGCAGGTGCGCCAATGCCGCGATCTCGGCACCCTCGCCGCGTGCGAGGGCGCCTGGCATGTGCTCGGCAACGAGAGCTTTCCTCCGCTCGCCGCGTCCTGCTTCTGGGACGCCGACCGCAACGAGTGCTTCGGCTGCGGTCCGCCGTCGCAAGGCGAGGACCAGTGCGCCAATGCCTGCGAGACCGCCTGCGGCAACGGCGTCCTCGACGGCGGAGAGACCTGCGACGACGGCAACATGTACAGCGGCGACTGCTGCGACTCGACCTGCCAGCTCGAAGCCGACGACTCGCCGTGCACCGACCGGCTGTTCTGTACCGAGGGCAGCGGCACCTGCCAGTCGGGCGTCTGCATCGGCGCCCCGCCGCGGCAATGCTCGTCCTGCCTCGCCAACGACTGCAACGAGTCGACCAACGAGTGCAGCGACAGGTCGAACGATTCCGGTCCCGTCGTCATCGCCGCAATTCTGCAGGGCGTACCTCCGGACAACTCGTTCCCACTGCCGCCCGGCACCGAGTGCGACGACGGAATCGACAACACCGAGGCGACGTGCGACGGCAACGGCCTCTGCTTTGGAGTCGCCGGCCCGAGCCCGACCGCGACCGACACCGCGACGGCTGGACCGACCGCTACGGTGACCAACACTCCGGCCGCGACGAGTACGGCCACGGCGACGGCGACGGTCACCGATACCCCGACCATCACCGAAACCCCGACGGTCACCGAAACCCCCAGCGTCACCGCGACCGCCACCGACACCGCCACAGCCACGGCGACGCCGACCGCGTCCGATACGCCGACGGTCACCCCGACCGCCACCGACACCGCCACCGCCACGGCGACACCGACCGCGTCGAATACTCCGACCGCCTCCGACACGCCGACGGCGACCGCAACCCCGACGATCACCAACACGCCCACCGCGACGGAGACCGCCACCGCGACTCCAACGGCGACCGATACGCCGACGCCGACTGCGACGCGCGTGCCGGTGGGCGGCGCCTGCACCGACACTTCGCAATGCGTCGCCGAAGCCGCCTGTATCGAGGGCTTCTGCGTCGCCATCGCGGCGCCGGCACCGGCGACCTCCGATCGCACCTTGTTGACGATCCTCGCGGCCCTGGTCGGCATCGCGGCGCTCGCGCTGCGCCGCAGAAGAACGGCGGGGAGCGAGCCCTGACGGCTCGCTCCCCCGGCTCGCTCAATCGGATTTGCAGGCCATTTCGATCAACACATCGTGTCACCCCGGCGAAAGAGACTGTCGATTTTCTCCCGTACACGTACCCGTACGCGTACCCGTACACGATC
>CADEER010000080.1:15717-22138 GCA_902826395.1 uncultured bacterium | reverse complement strand
GCGGCGCGACTGCGCGACCCCGGCGTGAACACCACCGGCAGCGACGCCAGTCCCTGCGTCAGCGCGGTGACATCCGGCTTCGCGACGGCACCCGGCGCCAGCCGGATGTCGGGCATGCGATCGAGAACGTGCTCGAAGGCGATGCGCATTTCGAGGCGGGCGAGATTGGCGCCCATGCAGAAATGCGGGCCGAAGCCGAAAGCGACATGGTCGTTCGGATCGCGGTCGATCTTGAACGTGTCGGGGTCGGCGAAGACTTCCGCGTCGCGGTTCGCCGACGGGTACAGCAGCGCCACCCGGTCGCCTTCGCGTAGTTGAACGCCGCGCAACTCGGTGTCGCGCGTCACGGTGCGGCGGAAGAAGCGAATCACCGACGTCCAGCGCAGGATCTCTTCGATCGCGGTCGGGAGCAGGCGGCGGTCGTGCACCAGGCGGGCGAGCTGCTCGGGATGGCGCATGAGGGTCTGCATGCCGCGCGAGATCGAGTTGCGCGTAGTCTCGTTGCCGGCGGTGATCAGCAGCACGCAGAACATCACCAGCTCGTCGTCCTCGAGGCGCTCGTCGCTGGCGTGCAGAATCCCCTCCGACTCCGCGGCCACCAGCGCCGACAGCATATCGTCGCACGGCCGCCGGCGGCGCTCGTCGAGCGCGGCGAGGATCGTCGCCGAGAACTCGGTGAACGCCTCGGTCGCGCTGGCGAGAACGTCGAGATCCGTAGCGCCGTTGGCCTTGAACATCTGGTCGGTCCAACGCCGGAAGTCGGTGAGGTTCGCATCATCGAAGCCGACCATGTGGGCGATGATGCGCATCGGCAGCGGCACTGCGATGTCCTCGACGAAGTCGCACTCGCCGCTCTCGATGACCGCGTCGATGGCGTCGCGCATGAAGCGATGGATCAGCTCCTCCTGGTGCTGGACGACGCGCGGCGTAAAGCCGCGGCTCAAGATGCCTCGCATCTTGGCGTGTTGCGGGTCGTCCATCGACACCAGCGACACCTGGGCATCGTTGTTGATCAGAATCCCCTGCCCCGAGCAGAAGAGCTTCGGCGTCCGCGACGCGTAGCGCACGTCGTCGTAACGCGTCAGCAGAAAGACGCCGTTGGCCTCGTCCCAGCACACCGGTTGCTCGGCGCGCAGCCGGCGCATCTCGTCGTGTTGGGTCTCGATGTCGGTGCTCAAGTCGAGAACGTCGTACATGTGCGGTCCCCTCTCTTGCCCCGCTTACGGGGCGATGCCGCGGACAAAAACGTCGACGGCGTGGTGCAGCGTCCTGCGCAACTCCGCTTGTGGGGCGCCCAACCGCAACAACAACAACCCATAGACCCCGGGTAGAAACGCGACCGACAGCTCGGCCGGCAAAAGATCGGAACGAATGTCGCCACGCGCCTGCGCGACTTCGAAGAAACCGGTGAGCCCCTTGAACAGCGGCGCGCCGTCCTCGAGCGCCTCCGCGAAGCGGCCGATCACCGACAGCGCCTCGCGCAGGATCGCCGGATCTTCCTGCGCCACCACGTCGAGCAGCACGTCGACGGCGCCGCGGAAGAAGGGTCGCGGCGCTTCGGCGTTCAGATGAACCAGCCGATCGGTCGCCTTGCGCTGCAGCCGCTCGACGTACTCGAGCAGCACGTGATCCTTGGTGGGGTAGTGGTTGTAGAAGGTGCCGCGCGCCACGCGGGCCGCCTTGATGATGTCCTCGATCTGCGCCGCCGCGACACCGGTGCGTTGGAACTCGGCCATCGCGGCCTCATAGAGACGGCGGCGGGTTTCCAGTCGCTGGCGCTCACGCGTCGTGGTGCCGTACTCGCCGGGCGCCTCGGATCTGACGAGGTCATCTGCTGACATGTGTCAGTGACATACGTCAGTGACATTTGTCAGTCAACGGTGTTTTCGTGAACCGTGAACGGTGAACCGTGAGCTGGAAACCCTCGCATACTTCTTGGCTCAGCCCTCGTACGGCCGAGGAGGGTACGGGCGGTCCCCGCAAGCCGCAGTCCACGGTTCACGGTTCACGGTTCACGACCTACAGGTTCACGGTTCACGGCCAACTCCACTCCCCACCGTGGGTTGCGCGGGCCCGTCAGCCTTCGTTACCTACACCGAACCGCAAGCGAGGAAGGACACAACATGCCCTGGACCGACTGGCAGGCCGTCACCGGAGACGGCTTCGATTTCGCCGAGATTCTTTACGACAAGTGCTTCCACGACGAGCTCGGCGGCGGCGTCGCCCGGGTGACTCTCAACAAGCCCGACAAGTACAACATCATGACCCTCGACACGGTCGAGGAGATGTTCCGCGCCTTCTACGACGCCAATCACGACGCGCGGATCGGGGTGATCGTGATCGCCGGCAAGGGCAAGCACTTCGGCACCGGCGGCGACGTCGAGTGGGAGAAGTGGGGGCTGCGCAAGGCTTTCTACTTCCGCTACCCGCACAACCGCCTGCTGCGCAGCTCGCGCAAGCCGGTGATCGCGGCGGTGCAGGGCTACTGCATCGGCGGCCACAACCACATGGCGTACTGCTGTGATTTCACGATCGCCGCCGAAAATGCGGTCTTCGCCCAGGCGGGGCCCCGCGTCTCGAGTCCGGCCGACGGCTTCTTCGTGCCGTACCTCACCAAGGTCGTCGGCGCGAAGAAGGCGCGCGAGATCTGGATGCTGTGCCGGCGCTATCCCGCCGATAAGGCGCTCGAGATGGGCCTGGTCAACACCGTCGTGCCACTCGACCAGCTCGAGGCTGAGTACCTGCGGTGGGCCGAGGAGATGCTCGCGCTCAGCCCGGGTTGTCTCGAGATCCTCAAGGCGTCGTTCGACCAGGAGATGGACGGCTACCAGGAGATGGGCATCCTCTCGAGCCAGCACTATCCGGATTGGTTCGACACCCCCGAGGGCAAGGAAGGCGGCAACGCCTTCATCGACAAGCGCAAGCCGCGCTTCTGGGACATCCGCGCCAAGTACGCCGACGCGCACCGTCAGATCCTGGAGGACTACGAAGCTTCGCTGAAGAAGTGATTTTCACCACGGAGGCACGGAGACACGGAGAACACGCGCGACCTCGCTGTGCCGTTGGCCGAGAAATTCTCTATCCGCAGATTTGCGCAGATGGCCGCAAATCGTGGTGTCGCAAGGGCTCGCATCGTTCACTCGCAGCCTTTCAACGCGGAGCGGACGGCGGCTGTCAGCTCTTCGATCGCAACCCGAGCGTCGCCGTCGGCGTCGGACGCCGGGCAGTCTTCCAGCGACCTCTGGCCGAGGGCAATCCCGGTACCGATCACGACCTCGCCGATACGCACTCGACCATCGAGATCACAATCACCGGGGCACGGTTGACCGGGCACTTCGAAAGCGGTGCTGGCGTCGAGGAAGGGGCCTTTAACGGTCACCGTGTGAATGCCTGGCATGGCGGTTTCCGGCACCGTGAACGCCAGCGTGAACAACCTTCCCCCTCCGAAATCCGTCTCTGTGACGAGCGTTGAATCGAAAAAGATCCGAAGGAACCTGTGATGAAGCAGGCCGGGGCAGTCACCGTCCGCAATGACCCGGTCTCCTGGGCCCGCAGTGGAGGGCTCGAGCGTGAAGCACACCGTCGGCGTCGCCGACAGTGGCGGCGCGGCGTTGGTCGGGCGCGCAGTCGTTCCGAACAGTCCGACCCAGAAGGAGAAAAGCATCAGTAAACTTGCGCCGCGATTCACCATGATCTTTCTCCGACTTGCCGCGTACACAGGGGGCCAGAGATCCGAGCGTGGCTCCACACGGTCCCGCCCAGCCGACAACCGCCTTCTCGCGTTTCATAGAGCCTATCCGACCCATGGGACAAGAATTTTCACGATGCACGTCGGACCGCCTCGACGGGTTCGACCCTGTCCCACGCCAGGCATCATCAAATAGGACGCGGTGCCGGCGTCGGCGGCTTGTTCAGCGGCCGACCGCCATCATTCCTCGGGAGAGCGCGTTGCGCTCGAGCTTCAGTCGATGGGGCGGCCGTTGGCGGACTGGGTCGGCCGGGAGTTGTTGTCGAAAATCGCTGTGAACGCGTCGATCTGCGTGGCCGACGCGGTGATCGGTGTCTCGACGACGTGCCAGCGCACGCCCTCCGAACAAGGCGGTGTGGTGAGCGAGCCGTCGTAGCGCCACGCCGCGAGATCGTCCGGCAGGACGGCGCCGAGGTCGACTTCCTCGCCTTCGACTTCCATCGGAGCGCTCTGCTCGGTGGGTAGATTCTCGAAGACCGGAGCGAGGACAGAGTTGGCGGTACCCTCTTCGATGAGCACGCCGACCACCGCCCGCTCGCCGTCATCGTTCTGGTGCACGATGTGCAATTCCATCGCCGCCGGAACGCCGTCGAGCGTATGCTCACTAGGGGCGTGAAAGTGGAACTGCCGCACCTCCCACGTGTCGCCGCCGACGGTCAGGGCGCCGTCCGCCGCGTACTCGACCTCGACGGTGTGGCCATTGTTGAAGATCACCAGCGGCGTAGTGCGGTAGTCGACTTCGAGCGCCGGTTCGAGCGACGCCGCAAACGACGAGTCGATGTCGATCGGCGATTGCTCCGTCCCCTCGGAGCAGGCCGCGTACTCGGGGCTGAGGTCGCCCCAGTGATCGGGACCGATGTCCCCTTCGTATCCCCACTCGACCGGTTGAGCCTGCGACTCGTCGTCGTCGCCACAGCCCACCGACAGAATCGACAGCACCACGAGCGACGCCAGGACCACCCGCCACCTAACCATCTGTCGGCCTCCGCAATAAGGAGGTCTCGGCCTACTCCGGCAGACCGCAGCGAGCAAGTCGGCGAGTCTTCTAACGGAGCAGTAGGTTCAGATGAACCACGAAGCCACGAAGGGCACGAAGACGGATCGACAACTTCGTGCCCTTCGTGCCTTCGTGGTTTTATCTGTCCCTCAAACCGCGGCGAACTGCTTGCGCAGGTCGGTCTTCAAGATCTTGCCCATCTGGTTTTTCGGCAGCTCGTCGACGAAGTGGATGATCTCCGGTTTCTTGAAGCTCGCCATGTGGCGGTGGCAATGCTCGGCGAGATCTTCCGCAGTCGCCTTCGCGCCCGGTCGCAAGACGACGATGGCGCCGACCTGTTCGCCCCACTCCTCGTTCTTGAAGCCGATCACCGCCGCCTCTTCGACGGCCGGGTGCGTCTGCAGCACCGCTTCGACTTCGGCCGGGGCGATGTTCTCGCCGCCGCGGATGATCATGTCGTCCTTGCGGCCGCCGAGGAAGATGTAGCCGTCCTCGTCGATCCAGCCCATGTCGCGGGTCGGCAGCCAGCCGTCGCGCACGGGAGAGTCGGCGCCGCCCTGGTCGTTGGCGTAGCCCTTCATCACTCGCGGCGTGCTCACCCAGATCTCGCCGACCTCGCCGCGCGGCAGCTCGCGGCCTTCCTCGTCGACGACCTTGACCTCCACGTCCGGCAGCGGCCGGCCGATCGACGTCAGGCGCTTCAGGCAGCGCGCTACCTCCGCTTCGTCGCCCGTGAGGCGGTGATCTTCGGGGCCGAGGATGGTCAGCGTCGACGTGGTCTCGGTCTGGCCGAAGGCGTTGACGAAGCCGACGCTCGGCGGGAACAGCTCGATGGCGCGGCGGATGACCGGGAACGGCATCGCGGCTCCGCCGTAGGACAAGTTCACCAAGCTGCTGAGGTCGTAGTCGGCGAAGCGCGGGTGATCGATCAGCATCTTCATCATCGTCGGCACCAGGAACGCGTGCGTCGCCTGCTCGCGCTGCGCCGTCTCGAGCCACTGCGTCGGATCGAACTGCGGCAGCACGACCAGCTTCCGGCCGGTGAAGATGCTGGTCATGATGTTGGTGGCGCCGGCGATGTGGTAGAGCGGCGCCGACAGCAGCGCCGCGCCGCGCGGCGTGCCGTCCGCCATCTCGACGGTGTTGCAGACGTAGGCCGTGAACTCGTTGTGCGACAGCATCACGCCCTTGGGCAGCGACGTGGTGCCGCTGGTGTACATCAGGATGGTCGTCTGCGAGTCGTCGATCGCCGCCTCGGCGCAATCGGCGGCGGCGCTGGCGAGCAGCTCTGGGAAATGGACCATCCCCGCCGTCGCGCTCTCGAGCGCGACGCAGGTCTCGACGGTCGGCAGCTCGCCGCGCAGCGACTCGACGAGCGGCAGGTAGCGGTCTCCCGCCAACAGCACCTTGGTGCGCGCCGTGGAGAGAATGTGATGCAACTCGATCGGCTTGGCGCGGTAGTTGACCGGCACGAACACGCCGCCGATCAGAGCCGTCGCGAAGTACGTCGCGACGTAGTCGTCGGAGTTGGTCTGCAGCACCGCGACGCGATCCCCCGGCTGCACACCGGCGCTGCTCAACGCATTGCCGATCTGCTGCACCCGCTGCCACAGCTCGCCGTACGTCCAGCGCCGCTCGCCAAAAACGAGGATCTCCTGGTCGGGAAAGATCGATGC
>CADEER010000080.1:14544-15617 GCA_902826395.1 uncultured bacterium | reverse complement strand
TCGTCGGTGTGCTCGCCGAGGATGGGCGGATGTCGGTGGACGGCACCGGGTGTTTTGCCGAAGTGCAGCGGTAGGCCGGTGACGTCGATGGGGCCGAGGGCCGGGTGCTCGATTCTCTGGATCATGCCGTTGTGGCGCACCTGTGGATCGGCGGCGACCTCTGGCGACTCCTTGATCGGAGCGGTCAGGACGTCGGCGGCGACCAGCCGTTCGACGAGCTCCTCGCGCGTCAGCTCGCGCGTGCGCTGCGCGATCACCCGGTCGAGCTCGTCCTGATTCGCCATCCGCGCCTCGATGGTCGCGAAACGCGGATCGTCGACCCAGGCCACTTCGAGCGCCGTGCACAGGTTGCGAAAGAACTTTTCACCCGGACAGGTGATCACCGCCATCTTGCCGTCGCTGGTCGGATAGATGCCCGACGGCGCGAAGTAGAGGCTGCGGTTGCCGGTGCGCGGCACCACTTCGCCGGTGATCAGGTAGCTGCCGAGGCCCGCCGCCTGGGCGTGCACGAGAGCGTCGAGCAGGCAGAGATCGACGCGCTGGCCCTCGCCGGTCTGGTCGCGCACGCGCAGCGCCGACAGCGCCGCGGTTGTGGCGAGCACCGAGGTCAGCGTGTCGATCAGCGGCACCGTCACGCGTACCGGTTCGCCGTCCGGCTCGCCGTTGATCGCCAACAGGCCACCGTAGCCCTGGGCGAGGAAGTCGATGCCCGGCCGCCCCTGATACGGACCGTCGGTGCCGAACGCGGTGATGCCGATCCACACGATGTCGGCGCGGTGTCGGCGCACACTCTCGTAGTCGAGCCGCAGCTTGGAGAGCGCCGGCTCGCGCACGTTGGTGATCACCACGTCGCTGCTCTTCACGAGGCGGCCGAACGCCTCCTGCGCATCGTCGAGCCGCAGGTCGAGCAGCAAGCTGCGCTTGCTGCGGTTCAGGCTCAGATACGCGGAGCGCTCGCCGTCGCGCGCCGGCCCGAGATGGCGGCTCTCGTCGCCATAGTGCGACTCGACCTTGATCACGTCGGCGCCGAGATCGCCCATCAGCGTGCCGGCATACGGCCCCGCCATCATCGT
>CADEER010000080.1:5457-14444 GCA_902826395.1 uncultured bacterium | reverse complement strand
GGGATGACGCCGGCTTCTTTGAGCTCGGCGATTTCTTCCCACGAGTAGTCGAGCAGCATGTTGAGCGTCAGCTCGGTGTCCTGGCCGAGCTCGGGTCCGAGCGTCTCGACACTGCCCGGCGTCTTGCGCAGGCCGATCGGCAGGCCGCGCACGTCGACTTCACGCTGCACTTCCTCGCAGTGCGTCTTGACGAAGTAGTCGTTGGCCCAGGCCTGCGGGTCGGCGGCGAGATCGGCGAGGTTGCCGATCGGGCTGCAGGGGATGCCGGCTGCCCTGAGCTTCTCGCACCACGATGCTGCGTCCTGTGCGGCAAACACGGCATCGAGCGCCGCGACCAGTGCCGGCGCGTTGGCGCGACGGCGGTCGGCATCGGCGAAGCGGTCGCCGGCCGCGAGCGCTGCTGCGCCGAGCGCCTGCGTCACCTTCGCCCAACCGGTGTCCGTGTTGTGGGCGCACAGGAACAGCCACTTGTCGCGCGCCTGGTACACGTTCCACAGCGGGTTCACCGGATCGGTGCGCGAGCGCTGCGCGCCGCGCCGCGCGTCGCCCGCGAGATACGCCTGCAAGCTCTGCCCCGTCAGGTAGAGCTGGGCGCCGTACAGCGACGCGTCGACCCACTGGCCGCGGCCGGTGCGGCGGCGGTGGTGCAAGGCCATCATGATGGCGAGCGCCGACATCAGGCCGCCGTACGCGTCGCCCGAGCCCATGCCGAGATAGATCGGCGGCTGACCGGGCTCGCCGAGGCGGGCCATCAGACCGGTCAGCGCTTGCACCGTCATGTCGAACGACGGCTTGGTGACGGCGCCGAAGCGGCCGTAGCCGGTGTTGGTCGCGTAGACGAGCCGCGGGTTGATGGCGCTCAGCTTGTCATAGCTGAGGTCCCAACCCTCCAGCAGCTCGATGCCCATGTTGGAGAGGAAGACGTCCGATTTCTCGGCGAGGCGGTACAGCACCTCGCGGCCTTCCTTCTTCTTCAGATCGATGGCGATGCTCTTCTTGTTGCGGTTGATGACCAGGAAATACTGGTTCCAGTCCGCCACCGGCAGCGCCTTGATGCTGCGCACGCCGCGGCCCTGATCGCCGCCGTTCGGCCGCTCGACCTTGATCACCTCGGCGCCGAAATCGGCGAGGTGCTGCGCCGCCACCGGTCCCTGGAACCAGACGGTCAGATCGACGACGCGAATCCCTTCCAGCGGCTTCATAAAAGACTTTTTTCACCACAGAGACACAGAGAACACAGAGATCTCGGTGCCTGAGCCACGCGTCGCGGATGACTCGCGCAGCTTCCAACAATAAACTGCACGCTGGAGTTCAATCCTCGCGCCCTACCGCCAGCAAGTGTGAAGTTTCGCATCGAAACCGAGATCTCTGTGTTCTCTGTGTCTCTGTGGGAAGAATCTTCGCTAACTGCGGTTGACGACGCCTTGTTCGGCGAGGTGGCCGATCTGCTCCTCCGAGTAGTCGAGGACGTCGTGCAGGATCTGCGCGGTGTGTTGGCCGCGCGCCGGGGCGGGGCGATCGAGGCGCGCCGGGGTGTCGCTCATGAAGATCGGGAAGCCGACCGTCTTCACCGCGCCGATGCCCGGGCGATCGACTTCGAGGATGTAGCGATTGCGGATCGCCTGCGGGTCGCTCGTCGCGTACGAGAAGTCCTCGATGACGTCGGCGGACAACTGCTGGGCGGTGAGCTCGTGTTTCCAGTGAGCGGAGGGCTTGGCGCGGAACTTCTCTTCGAGCACGCCGATCATCAGGAGGCGGTTCTCGCCGCAGCGCTTGTCGTGGGTGTCGAAACGCGGATCGGCGACGTCGAGGTCGACGATCGCCGCCAGGCCCGGCCACCAGCGGTCGGTGTCGGGCATGGTCAGACACACCCACTTGCCGTCGGCGGACGGATACAGGACGCCGCTCATCGGGTTGCCGGCGTCCATGCGATCGATCGGATTCAGGAAGCGCTCGCCGCCCATGGCGAGGAACGCCTGCACGTCGAGGCTGGCGCCGTACATGTTGGCGGCGTACAGCGACGCGTCGACCTCCTGCCCTTCGCCGGTCACCTCGCGGTGGTGCAGAGCAATCGCAGTCCCGAGCGCCAACATCACCGCGGTGTACATGACACCGGCGCCGGCATAGACGGGCGGCTGCCCGGGCTGCGGTAGAATCGGCATCATGCCGGTGCGCGACGCCGCGAGCTCGTCGATGGCGGGCAGATCGGCATCCGGTCCGAGCGGCCCGAAGCCGCTGCCGCGCGCATAGATGAGACCGAGATTGCGCGTCGCAGCGCGACCGTAGTCGAAGCCGTGCTGTTCGAGATCGGCCAGCGGCCAGTCGGTCAATAGGACATCCGCCTTGTCGATCAGCTCGCGCACGATCACCCGGCCGGCCTCTTCGCGCGTGTCGACGGCGACGCTCATCTTGTTGCGGTGCGCGAGCTCGGCTTCGTAGTTCCACGCGCCTTCGATCGGAGGCTCGCCACCGTTGCCGAGCCTCTCGCCCGCCGGCGTCTCGATGCGCACGACCCGCGCGCCGAAGTCGCCGAGAATCGAGCCGGCCATCGCCGACCACAACTCCGTGGTCAACTCGATCACCAGCAGGTCGTCGAGCGCTTTGTTCTCTACGATCTCCATTGCACCCGAGATCTCAGTCAGCAGCGCAGACCAATCAGATCACCAGCCCGACGCTGGCGCCGTGTTGCGTCGCCTCCGCCATGAAGCGCGGCAGCCAGGCCGCGCCCGCGACGTAGACCGGGATCTCCCCCTCGGCCTTCAAACGGTCGTAGAGATCGTGTCGCGGCACCGAGCCGTAGACGAGCACGACGCTGTCGAAGCCCTCTTTGCGATAGGTGTGCCGGCCGAACGAAGAGACGAACTCCAGCGCGTCGGGGCGGATCTCGGTCAGGATCAGATTGGGCGTGACCTGCACGCCGACGTTCTCCATGTGCGCCAACACCATCGAGACCGAGTAGCGGGCGATCTCGTAACCCAGGTGGGTCGACTTGTGGAATACCTCGACCTGCTTGCCCTTGTGGGCCAGATACTCGGCGATGGTCGGCGTCTCGTAGTAGTCTTCCTGCGAGACGACAGCGACGCGCTGGCCGGTCTCGACGGTGCCGCGCATGACGTCCCAACCCTGGACCACGTGCGGAAGGTCGAGGCCGACGACATCGATGGGAACGCGCGGCACCGACCCTGTGGCGATCACCACCGCCTCCGGCGCCAGCGACTTGATGGTCTCGATGTCGGCGGGCGTCTTCAACCGCACCTCGACGCCGAGCCGATCCATCTCGTTTTCTTCGAAGTAGATCTGATCCTCGAAGTCGTCGCGGCCCGGCGCTTTGGCGGCCAGGATCAACTGCCCACCGAGACGCTTGTCCTGCTCGAGCAGCGTCACTCGATGGCCGCGCTCGGCGGCGATGCGGGCCGCCTCGCAGCCGGCGATGCCGCCGCCGACCACCACAACGTGCTTGCTCTTCTCGGCCTTGCGGAACTGCTGCGCGTAGCGGATCTCGTGCCCGATCACCGGATTGATCGAGCAAGTCGGCCGGTAGGGAATGGTCTTGGGCTCGGAAGCCTCGTCGATACAGCGGGTGCAGCTAATGCAGCGGCGGATTTCCCCGAGACGGCCCTCGCGAGCTTTGTTGGCGAACTCCGGATCGGCGATCCCCGCGCGCACCATGCCGATCAGATCGCAGCATCCCTCGGCGAGAATTTCCTCGGCGAGCACCGGGTCGTTGACCCGTCCGGCGAACAGCACCTTGATGCTCGGATCGAGATCGGCGCGCGCGGCGCGGCCGATTTCCTTGAACTCGCCATGCGCGTAGTAGGACGACGGCACATACGAGGGCGCGCCCCAGCAGTGGCCGACGTCGATGTCGACGAAGTTCAACAGGCCGGTCTCGCCGATGTAGTACACCATCTCGCGCGACTCGAGGTTGTCGAACCCGCCGCGGCGGAACTCCTTGCCGCTCATGCGGATGCCCAACGCCAGGCCGTCGCCGACCGCGGCGCGGATTCGCTTCAGAGCCTCGACGACGAAGCGGATGCGCTGCTGCGGCCCGCCGCCCCACTTGTCGGTGCGCCGGTTGGTCACCGGCGACAGGAAGCTGTAACCGAGCGTCTCGTGCGCGCAGTGCATCTCGACGGCGTCGGCCCCGACCTGTTTGGCCACCGCCGCCGCGTCGCCGTAGATGTCGAGAATCGCCTCGATCTGCTCGTCGCCGAGCTCGTGCGGCGTGTAGTCCTGGGCGCCGATGACGGGAATCGCCGACGGCGACCACACCGCGCTCAGATGAGTGAGCTGCACGATCGCCACCGCGCCCGCGGCGTGCACCTCGTCGATGAACGTCTTCATCCCCTCCTGAAAGGCGGGATTCTGGTACGCCGACTGGTGGCCGGCGAATCCGACCGCCAGGCCGATTTCGTCCGGCGCTTCGGCGGGGAACGGGAAATGCAGCAGCCAGGTTTCGCTGCCGATCCAGCCCGTGCCACCGCGCGCCTTGGCTGCGTGGTGGGCGATGAAGTTCTCGTCGATCAGACCGGGCAACTGCGAGGAGTTGATCGTGTTGGTGGTCTCGCAGATTCGGTTCGGGACCAGAATCGGCCCGACCTGGATCGGAGAGAAGAGATGCTCGAATTGCACTTTGCTCACGGTGCGATGCCTCGAGTCAGCCGGTGATTCACGCCGGGCCGGTGGGAGTAATGACGATCAAAGGAAAGGGACGGTCGGTTTGTTTCTGAAAGTGCGCCCACACCGGGAACATCGCGTCGAGCTTCGCCCACAACGCCTTGCGCTCCCCGTCGGACGCCATGCGGGAGACCGCCTTCATCTTGCGGTCGTCGAGTTGCACCCAGCAATTCGGATTGGCCTCGAGGTTGAGACACCACGCCGGGTTTCGGTCGTAGCCCGCCAGCGAACCCACCACCACCAAGTTCTCACCGTCCTGGAGGAACACCAACGCGACCGTGCGCTTCTCCCCCGATTTGCGACCGACCGTCGTCAGCAGCAGCGTCGGCAGTCCCGAGGGACCCGCACCGGTCGCCCGCCCCGCCGGATTGGCGAGATAGTCCTGAACATCGGCGTTGCCGTCGCTGCGAATCCGGTCGAGCGACGAAGTCTGATCGAGAATCTTCGCCCAGTCCTCGTCGGACATGAAGTCTGGCTTTTTGATCTGCTCGCGATTCTGATCCATGAAGGGCCTCCCCCGGCACCAATTCGGTTACTCGATTTTTCGCAGGATACACACGCGTCCTGTGCAAACCCAACCCAGCGTCGCTTGTGCACGGCGGCAACGCGGCGGGCTATCTTGCTCAGGCGAGCTTGGCGATCACTTCGTCTCCGTAGCGCCGGATCGCGTCTTTCTTCGCGCTCAGCGGCGGCTGCTGTTTCATGAACGCCTGCACGCCCAGATGCGCCGGCGTGTCGGGCATCGTCCACGGCGTGACCTGCAGGTCGGTGACGCCGAGATCCTCGAGACGCCGGATGTCATCGACACTCTGCGCGTCCGGGCAGTGCAACATCACGTCGAACGGCTCCTTCTCCCGTCCAAACTCACGGCGCATGCGATTGAGCTCGTCCAGCGCCGCCGGTACTTCGGCCATCGGATGCATCACACCGATCCAGCCGTCGCCGTAGCGCGCCGCGCGGCGCAGAGCCGGCGGAGTCGTACCGCCGACGTAGATCTGCACCGGCTTCTCGGGAACCGGAGCCATGATCAGTCGGTCGAAGTCGTAGTACTTGCCGTGGTACTCCACGTAGCCGCCCCTGGTGACGAGTTTGAGGATCTGGATGGCCTCGTTCTGACGCGCGCCGCGCGTCTTCTTGTCCATGCCGAGCCACTTGAACTCTTCCGGCATCCACGCCAGTCCGACACCGAGCGCGACGCGCCCTCCGGAAACCGCCGCCACCGAGCAGAGACTCTTCGCCTCCAACAGCGGTTGGCGAATCGCCAGTCGCAACACCGACGGAATGAAGCGGATGCGCTTGGTCACGACGGCCATGGCCGTGATCGCTACCCACGGGTCCAGCACCGGCAGATCGAGCGGCCAGAAGCGCGATCCGTCCGGCGTGTAGGGATAGGGCTCGGACACTTTTTCGGGGAAGAACGGAGCGTCGGCCACCTGAAGACTGTCCCAACCCGCTTCGTCGGCGGTGCGCGCGATCTCCAGATGCTCCGCCGGGTCGACCATGAACAGGTGAAAGCCGAACCTCATGATCGCTCTCCTCGTGTCTCAGCAGCCCGATGAAGAACAGGACGCGGGCTGCAAACGGTCTCTCGGCGCCATGGCTGGGTTGGGAATCCTGGGGCGAATCTCTCTGTCCGGAAAGCGTAGCTAGTAGCGCAAACCAAACGATCGTTTCAACCGTGCTCGGAGCTCAATCCGCCAAGCGCCCGGAGGCAGCTCGTCCGGAACTACGGTGAACAAACATTCACCGACGCTAACTCCAGAATTCGTCGACCGAATAAAGGTCCCAGACGAACTCCCAGATCTCCGTCGCCTGGCCGTCGCGCATGTGGATCTTCAGGCAGGTCGGGTTGTCGAGAGTACGTCCGTTACGCTCGCCGTGGCCCCGAAACAGGGCGACCGCCGTGTGATCGTCGGCAACCACCGTCTCGAGCTCGAGACCAAAGGTGCCGCCGGTGAGCTGCAGGACGTCGGCCAGGAAGGTGAAGATCGCGTCGTGTCCGCGGTGCGAACCGGCCAGCCGTCCGACCCGTCCGGGGAAATGCCAGACCGCGTCCTCGGCGATTGCCGCGCGCACGAACTCAATGTCGTGGTTGCGAAACGATTCGAACAGCTTGCGGATCGTCGCAGCGTTCGGATGCTCGCCGCCGCTTCCCGCAGTCACGATCGCAACCCCTCGCCTCGCCTTTGCCTCGCCTCGCCTTGCGCGTTACCTGCCGTAGTCGTAGCGACTCAGCGCGCTCGACCGAACAGGGCGCGGAAGAACCCGACGATCGCATCCCAGATCGCGCGCAGAATCAGCGGCACGATCGACAGAGCCTCGCCCTCGTCGCCAGTGTCGGTCGGCGCAACTGACCGTGGCGCCTCTGCAGCAGCTTGCGCTGGCGACGCTTGCTGCGTCGCAGCGGTTGTCGTCGCCACAGATTCGCTCGAGCTGGCGGTCGATACGGCCGGCGCCGGCTGTTGCCCCTCGAGCTTGCCGCGCAGCCGCTTCGCGAACTGTTGGAAGAGCTGCTTCGACACGCCCTCGATCATGCGACTGCCGACCTGCATCACCTTGCCGGTGATGTCCGCGGTCGCCTCGACCGTGACCTCGGTGCCAACAGCAGTCGGCAACAGCGTGCTGACGATCAGCGCCTTCGCCGAACCGCCGCTGCTCTCCCGCCCCTCCGCCTGCATCTCGACACGACGCGCCGCTTCGTCGACTTTCGTGAGCTCGACCTTGCCTTTGTACTGCGTCGTGATGGCGCCGATCTTGATCTTCACGCCGCCGAGAAAGTTGCGCTCGTCGACGACTTCGTCGAGCACCGCGCCGGGCAGACACGGGGCAACCAGGGTCGGATCCATGACGAAACGCCATACCGCATCGATCGGCGCTGCCACCTCGAACTTCTCCCGAATCTCGACCGCCATGAAGCCTCGCTGGAGCTCACCAACTTACGCAACTTTAGACTACCTTCATCCTCGCAACTCTGACGCAGGAGCTCCGCGCGGCGCGATGAAAGAAAACGAGGACGAATCGACGCGATGTTCCGCTTAGCCGCAGTCGTCGTAGGCGTCAACACGGCTTGTGCCGCGCTCGATCGCGGGTTCGTTTTGAAACGCCGGCTACCGCCGGGAACAAAGTACACGCGATCTGTTCGCGCTGTCGGACGCATCGGCTTCTGACGGGGTACACGATGCGTCGGCACGGCAGTTGCTGTGACCACGACCAGGTGAGTGCAGAGAGAGCACTTTCCGCCGAGCGGACCAGAACAATGGCATGCAGTAAAAGCGACGAGACGAGGACGCGGATAGCCGCGATTGGGGCGCCACGGGTTCAGCCTGATGGAAGGAGGCGGTGTCCATGCACTCCTCGAGGACCTCGTTATACCCGGCGGCATTTGTCGCCAGTGTGATTGTCACGCATGCAGGGTTCGCGCTCGCGCAGACCTGCGTCGATCGAAACGGCGTGGTGCGCACGCCCACCATGGGTTGCACCGTAAACGGGGAACGAGACGTCCTCTGTGTCGGAACCTCGGGCGACGACAAGATCAACGGCACCAACGGAGATGACGTGATCATCGCCCTGGAAGGCGATGACAACGTCCACGGCCGCGAAGGCGACGACGTGATCTGTCTCGGCGACGGTGACGACCGAGGTGTTGGTGCCGATGGCAACGATGATATCCGCGGCGGCGACGGCGAGGATCGCATCGTCGGCTCGCGAGACGACGATTTCCTGCGCGGCGACGACGGCGACGACTTCATCGACGGCGATTTCGGCGAGGACGACGTCGACGGCGGCGAAGGCGATGACCGACTGCGCGGCGGCCGCGACGGCGATTCCATTGTGGGCGGTGAGGGCAACGACACCATTCGCGCCGGCACGGGCGCGGATAACGCGCAAGGCAACGCCGGCGATGACCGCCTGTTCGGCAACGGAGACGACGACATCCTGATCGGCGGCGCCGGATTCGACGAAGTCAACGGCGGCGGCGATTTCGACATTTGCGAAGGTGAAGAGATCAAACGCTGCGAGTCCACGAACGTCCCCGCGACTCCCACTGCAACTGCCGTCGGTACGGCGACGGCCACCGTGACGGCAACCGGTACACCTGCCGGCACGGCGACGGCGACCGCCACCGCGACAGCGACCGACACGGCAACCGTCGACTTCACGCCCACGGCAACTCCGGCGGGGACATCAACCGCGACATTCACACCGACCGCGACGGAAGTCGGCAGCGCGACCGCTACGGTCACGGACACGCCGACCGCGACCACGACGACGACGTTCACGCCGACCGCGACCGAAGTCGGCACCGCGAC
>CADEER010000080.1:1265-5357 GCA_902826395.1 uncultured bacterium | reverse complement strand
CCGCGACCGCGACGTTCACCGACACACCGACCGCAACCGCGACGACGACCTTCACTCCGACCGCGACCGAAGTCGGCACCGCGACCGCGACGTTCACCGACACGCCGACCGCAACCGCGACGACGACCTTCACTCCGACCGCGACCGAAGTCGGCACCGCGACTGCCACGGTCACGGACACGCCGACCGCGACCACGACGACGACGTTCACGCCGACCGCGACCGAAGTCGGCACCGCGACTGCCACGGTCACGGACACCAACACGCCCACCGCGACCGCGACGTCTACGTTCACGCCGACCGCAACCGAGGTCGGCACCGCGACTGCGACTGCTACCGCAACCGCGACCGACACGGTGACCACCACGTTCACCCCCACCGCAACCGAGGTGGGAACCGCTACTGCTACCGTGGCCGTGCCATCGCCGACATCAACGTCGACCGCGACTTCGACCGCTAGCCCTTCATTCACTCCGACGGCAACCGAAGTCGGAACGGCGACGGCTACATTCACGGCGACCGAGATCCCGGGCGGATCCGATCCCAGCAGTTGCATTCAGGGACGCGTCATCAGCCGAACCCGGCCTTCCGGCAGGCAACCCGTCGCCGGGGCACAGGTCTCCGTGTATGACGCGATGGGGAACCTGTTGGCGACCACTACTTCCGAAGCCAACGGCAGATTCTGCGCCGACCAGTTACCCGCCGATACGGTGTTCATGATCGTCAGCGTCGAAGGCGAGACGCCGCAAGGGCAGGAATGCCAGGGAATTGATGTTGCATCGACCGGCGATGCCGCCCAGTGCGGCGGAGACTGCAATCGCACCGGTGCAATACGCTGCTTCAGATGAGTCTCTGATCTCGTGTCTTTCGGCACCGGCGCGCATCCCGGTGCCACCCCGCCGACACGGAGTCATTGCATCCCGGATCGGGATGCAATGACTCTCGTGCCGGCGTGGTTCGTTGATGCAGTTGAACAGCGCGGCGACGTACGCGAACGTACCGCATGGACCACGACCAGGCGGTGCCGGATCGTTCTCCTGCGCCGAGAGCCCAACGAGTAGATCGGCTGTACCAGCTCGGCATCGCGGCCCTTCTCGCGGTGTTCCTGATCGCGAAGCTGCCGACCTTGGCAACTCCCTACTACTGGGACGAGGCGGCAGCCTATGTCATGCCGGCTCTCTGGCTCGCCGACGAGGGCCTACACCACGCTCTGCCCGGTTTGCATCCGCCATCGAAGTTTTTCGGACACCCTCCCGGCATCTACGTCGCGATGGCAGCTCTCTACCGCGTGTTCGGACACGACATCAGGGTCACCCATGCGTTCGCAGTCGCCCTGGCGGTTGGCGCTCTCTACCTGACCTATCGCGTCGGTCGGGTCGTCGCGGGCGCCGAGGCCGGACTGCTGGCCGCCGTGCTGCTGGCGCTCAGCCCCTTGTTCTTCGCGCAAGCCGGCCTGCTGCACGGCGACATGACCGTCACGGCGCTCGGCCTGGCCGCGACGCTCTTTTATCTGCAGGAGCGGCGCGCCCTCTACCTGATCACGGCGACAGCGCTGGTGCTCAGCAAGGAGACCGGGATCGGCATCGTCGCGGCGATCGGCGCCTACCACGTACTGTTTCGGAACGAGCGCCCCGAGAGGATTCGCGAAGCAGCCTTGTTGTTCACTCCGGCGATCGCCCTCGCCGCCTTCTTCGCGGCAACGTGGCTGACCACCGGCCAGGTGTTGAACAATCCCTATTTCGCCGAGAACTCGTTGGGAGCCGCGTCGATCGCGCAGCTTCGCAGTGTTTCGGCGTGGCTGTTCGAGCGCCAGGGGCGCTGGATACTAACCGTCGCCACAGCCCTCGCGCTGTTCGAGCGGCCGCCCCTCGGCGACAACAAACCGACACTGATGGCAATCCTGGTGTTGCCGTTCTGGCTGGCCTTCAGCCTCATCTATTTCCTTCCGCGCTACCTACTCGCGGTCTTTCCCTACGTCTGCATACTCGCCGCGACTGCACTGGTCGCCTCGAGCCGGCGGAGCAGGTGGATTCCCGTCGCGGCGCTGCTCGGCACGGCGCTCCTCTTCGCACGCGAAGTGACCGGGGAGCGCGCCACGGTGGGCAACTACGAGATGAACCTCGGTTACGTCGAGGTCGTGAACGTCCACGTCGCAGCCGCGCGATGGTTGGAGGAAAACCATGCGCAGGTAAGCATCGGCGCCGCGTGGCCGCTCAGCTTGGTCTTGTCGCATCCGCGCCTGGGATACGTCGACAAGCCGCTCGACATCACATCGGCCGCCGACCGGGGTGAGCACCCCGATCTTCTTGTCTGGTCGTCGCCGGGCGGGTCGGAGAATCGCGAGCTCCTGGCGCGCGCTACATCTGAAGGTTGGCGCCCCGTCCAGCGCTTCGGCCGCGGTGCCAAGACGGCCGTCGTGTTCGCGCCGCCGAAGGCGCCGTAGAAAGCCGTGGCTGCCCGGTCGTGCCGCGCGTCAGCGCCGGCGCTCCGCTGCCGCGACCGCCGCGTCGTAATCGGCCGGAGTGTCCAGATCCAACGGCGCCGGCTTGCCCAACGCGACCGTCGCGACGCTCTCCGCATGCCGGCGCAACACCTCGCGCGCACCGACGTCACCGCGCTCGGCGCGAATCTCGTCCCACAGCGCGCGCCCGATCACCGTCGGATGGCCGACCTCGCCCGATTCATAGGCGGCCCGCACCGCCGACGCCGCGCCAGCGAGATAGGCCTTCACCACCGCATCAATATCCTCTGACGTCACACCGGGCTGATCGCCCAGCAACACCACCGCTGCAACGGCGCGCCGATCGATGGCGTCGAGACCAGCGATCAATGACGTCGCCTGCCCGCGCGCGTAATCCGGATTGACGACGACGCGAGCCATGTCCGCCGTATCCCCCAGCGCCGCGCGCACCGCCCCGGCCTCATAACCGAGCACCACGACCACCTCGTCCACCGATGATGCCAGCGCGGCATCGACGATATGCGCAAGAACCGGACGACCACCCAACGTCAGTGTCTGCTTGAGTCGCCCCATGCGCTCGCCGCGCCCCGCCGCGAGCACCAGCGCCGAAACGAACCCCCGCTCGGCATTCATCAATCAACGGAGGAGTCGAGCGCAGCGAGACGCCGACATCATCCCCCGACCCCTGACCCCTGGCCCCCGGCCCCTGCTCGAGGATCCCGCCCAAACCTCACCGCGATCACCTCCGCCAGAACGGCCAACGCGATCTCCGCTGGCGCGCGGCCGCCGAGGTCGAGGCCGACGGGTGAATGGATGCGGTCGATCGCGGCGTCGTCGAATCCCTCGGCGCGCAGGGCTGCTACGCGCTTCGCGTGGGTGCGCCTGCTGCCCAGCGCGCCGACGTAGCGCGCGCCGGAGCGCAGCACCGCGCGCAGCGTTGGCAGATCGAACTTCTCGTCGTGGGTGAGCGTGACGACGTAGGTGTTGTCGTCGAGCGGCACGTGCGCGAAGGCGACATCCGGCCACTCGCGAACCACGGCGTCGGCGGCGGCGAGGCGCTCGGCGCTCGCGTAGACCTCGCGCGGGTCGACGACCGTGACGTGGAAGTCGAGCTCCTTCGCCATGCGGCACAGCGGCAACGCCGTCTGCGTCGCGCCGACCACCACCAAACGCGGCGGCGGCGCGATCGCCTCGACGAACAAGCGCGCCGTCTCGCCGCCGCAGTCCAGCGACATACTGCGGCTGCCGCCTGTCACGATCTGCTCGCGCAGCGCAGCCGCAACGTCGGCGTCGATGGCCGGGTCGACGGATCCGACGACATCGCCGATCAGGAACATACGCCGCCCCAGCAGGCGCGGCGGCGTAACTGCGACGGCGGTCGCGGCTGGGCGATCGGCGGCGACGGCATCCAACACCGCCAACCACGCGTCACTGTGCGCGGTGAGCGGCTCCAGCAGCACCTCGATCGCGCCCCCGCAGGTCAAGCCGATGCGCATCGCATCGGCATCGCCGACGTCGTAGGAGACCGCCTTCGGCTCGCCTTTCGCCAGCACCGACTGCGACCACTCGAACAAATCGCTCTCGACGCAGCCGGCACTGATCGCACCGGCGATCCGCCCCGAGCGCGTCAC
>CADEER010000080.1:0-1165 GCA_902826395.1 uncultured bacterium | reverse complement strand
TTGCCTTCGAAGACGTTGGCGTAGATGCGGACGATCGGGTAGTGCGCGAAGGCGTAGTCGGTCATGGCGTCGACCGCGCGGGTCGCAATGCCGTGTCCCCAGAACGGCTCCCCCAGCCAGTAGCCGATCTCGGCCGAGCGGCGGTGCACGTCGTCCTGGATGTGCACGCCGATGCCGCCAATCAGCTCGATGCCGGCGGCGATGGCGAAATCCTGCGCGGGATCCTGCAGGCGCGCGTGCCGCACCCAGTCGATCGCGTGCGCTCGCGTGTATGGGTGCGGAAATCGATCGCGCAGATTCTTCCAGACCCGGTAGTCGTTGGCGTACTTCACCAGCGCCGTGACGTCGCCGGAGTCGTAGGGCCGGATGTGGTGCTCGCCGATCGCAATCATGCGCGACCATCCCTAGCAGCACCCGCGCCGCCGAGCACCTCGGGCATCCACTCGAGCCCGAGCCCCTGCCCATGCCCATGCCCAGATCGCGAGCACGCATCGCGCCGGCAACTCTCGCTCGTTCGAGATCAGGAGCTCGTGTTCGGCATACGTGTGGCAGCACTAGGCATGGGCTGGGGCTCGGGTGGACATCGCGTTGCGGCCGTTCAGCCCGCTTCGGTTGACGCGTATTCGCCTCCGACCATAGGGTCGAGCAGTGATGCGACGCACTCTAGCCATGGCCGCCGCAGCAGCGATGTATACCGCCATCGCCGCCGCGGCCGGCGTCCGGATCGGCGACGAAGACGGCGGCAACGACTCCTATCCCGCCGTCTGCCGCCAGCCGGCCGGCTTTGTCGCCGCATGGGAGACCGACGGCGAGGACGGCCGCGAGGTCATTGTGCGGCAGCTCAACGAAAACGGGCGCGCGTTCCGTGGACTGTTCCGTGCCAATCAACAGAACGCCGGCGACCAACAACTGCCCGACGTCGCCTGCCGCGATGACGGCAGCTTTCTGGTCGTCTGGGAAGCCGAGGACGGCGACGGCCTCGGTATCTACGCTCGCGATTTCGCCGCGGACGGAACGCCGAACGGTGACGAATTCCGAGTCAACACGTACACCGTCGACAACCAGCGCCTGCCGCGCGTGTGCATCGACGACAGCGGTCGCGCCGTCGCGGTGTGGCAGAGCTACGGGCAGGGCGCTGAACACCCGAGAGTGTTCGGCCAGCGGT
>CADEER010000079.1:16657-22450 GCA_902826395.1 uncultured bacterium | reverse complement strand
CGCTGATAGGGAAGGCTCGGGGACGCCGGCAACGCTAGTTCACCAACCTCATTCCAAATGTAGTTGAGAGATGGCGAGGCCGAGCCGACGCTTGTTCGAGACAGTCACGGCAAATCGGCATCTGCGTTCATCTGCGGTTCCAGTTTTTTGTCACATCGAGGCTAACTGCGATCTTGCGAGTGGTTGGGTCGATCTCGTATGTTCGGCCGTCGCGTGAAGGACCGAGATCCTCCGCCGGCCCTACCCACCGAAAAGGGGGAGCAATGGACCCAACGGCCGAACCCGAATGCCCAAAGGCTCGTAGTCAGGGGCTCACCGTCCAGGAGCTCGCCGCCGAGCTGGTGGTTTACGACGAAACCGCGGCGCGCGCCCATTGCCTCAACTCCACTGCGGCACTGGTGTGGCGACATTGCGATGGCAACACATCGGTTGCCGCGATGGCTGCCCGACTCGGCGGCGAGGCGGGCGTTTCGGTGGAAGAGGACATCGTCCTCTTCGCACTGAGTGAGCTCGGTGATCGCAACCTGCTCGAGCAGCCTTTCCGAGCTCCCGGTCGCGGAGCGCTCAGCCGCCGTCAGGTTCTGGTGAGGCTCGGGGCTACCGCCGGAATCTTGCTACCGATGATCACCTCGATCGTGGCGCCGACTTCTGCTGCGGCTCAGTCGGGTAGCAGCAGCGGTCAGACCACCAGCAGCGGTCAGACCAGCAGCAGCGGTCAGACGAGCAGCAGCGGTCAGACGACCAGCAGCGGGGCGACCTAGCGGCTGAGCTCCCTCCAAGCGGCGAGATCGAGGGCTGGGTACGCCGCCGACGCGGATTGCGGTGCTCGAACGAGGGCGGCGGCGTGGGTTGGTCGCTGATTCTTCACCGGAACCTCATTGCGAGTTTCTAAGGTTCGACGACGATCTTCTGCGACCAGTGGAGGCGTGCTGCCTCGCGCGAGCTCGCGTGCGTCCAGATGCCGTTCGCTTTGGCGAGCAAACCGTCGTCGTCGTCGATGGCGTAGGGGAGGTAGATCTCGCGGAACGCAGGACCCGACAAGAACCTGACCTGCGGATCGTTCGTCTGCATGTTCGCCGAGAGCCCGCGCGTGAAATAGACCCCCGCGTTGCACATTACGATGAGATCGGGTCGCCGCCCGACGATGTAATCCGTGTCGACCTTGCCGTGACCGGCCATTGACCCCGGAAACGGATCGAGGCGCGCGATGTGTTTGTCGCTCTTGCCGAGGATGTCGAGGGCGGGCCTGCGCGTCATGTACGGGACGAGTCCGCCGCACAATACTGCGATCGAGCTGTCGGGCAGCGCGTTCTTGTTGATGATGGCGGCGACCTGGATCTGCTTCTGCTGGTCGCCGTTTGCGTTGGGGACGAGGAGGCGTTGGAAAACCTTCGGCGTCGGCGGAACGCTGATGATCAGCAGTGCCGCCGCGATGCTGAGCTTGCCGACGAGCCCTTGCCCGAGGAGTGCAATGCCGGCGGAGGCGAACGCAAAGAGCACCGGCATGAGGTGCGAGAAGAAGCGATATCCAGAGAGCATGTCGCTCCCGACCATCGTGACGTAGCCGAGGTTCGCGAGCGCGAGTACCAGCACGGCGAGGCCGCGCCGATCGCGGCTCACGATCGAAAGCCCCGAGGCGATGGCAACGGCGAGGAGCACGCCGTACGCCTGTACGAAGCCCTTCGCGTACGCGAACCCGCGACTGTGCTTGTCGGTCAGCCCGTGCACCTTGAGGTAGTACGTGTTCGGGAGCCATTCGCCGTAGTACGAAAGACGAAACGCCACGTGTGCGGCGAAGGGTACCAGCGCCAGCGCCAACCAGACGACCGTGCGCCGGCGGTTCGTGGATACCAGCATCGCGACCACCGCATTCGCCGCGAAGAGATAGATGGCGTCGGCGCGTGTGATTGGGACGAGCGCGAGCGCGAGATATGCGATGGGATCGTCGGTGCCGCGTTCGAAGAGCCTGACGAGGAAAACGAGGAGTAGGAACCCGAGCAGCGAATTCTCGAAGCCCCACGCCCCCCAAAGGACAATGTCCGGAGAGAGGAGCATGCACGTCAGCATGACGACCACCGGGATGACGCCGCGTGGGGCGAACACCCGCAGCAGGCGAACCGCCAGGACGAACGTCCCCACGGTGCACAGGTAACCGATCAGGCGCACGGGGATCGCCGCGATGTTCGCCGGCGGGCGGAATGCGTGAACGGCCGCCATGAGCGTCGTCCAGAGGAAGTTCGAGTAACCTTCGACGCGGTCGCCGCCGGCCGTCCAGACCAGCCCGTTGCCCTCCGCGAGATTTCTCGCGTAGCGCATCGAGATCATCATATCGTCGTCGAGCCAGAAGTAGCGGACGCCGTCGATGACACGGCTGGCGATGAAGCTCTGCCGGTAGAAGATCCACGCGAGGATCACGGAAACGCAAACGAGCCAGAGCGTATCCGTGGACTCGAAGGATCGGCGGTGCCTGTGCAGCACGGACCGACGTCTAGCAGAGATGAGCGCCGGACCGCACCCCGTGTGCTCGAATCGGGGACTTCGCCCTGGACATTCACCACTATGCCGTTGTACCCGGTTGATTCGTGGGTGATGAGTCGATTTCGAGTAGACCGATCGCTCGAAGTAGCGGGATGCCTGCCTCCTCACCTCACCATGAAGGGAGAGCGATGAACCGAACGACCGAAAACGAGTGCCCCAAGGCTCGCAGTCATGATCTCTTCGTCCAGGAGCTCGATGGCGAGTTGTTGGTTTTCGACGAAGCCGCCGCGCGCGCCCACTGCCTCAACTCGACGGCAGCACGGGTATGGCGGTATTGCGATGGCGACACCACGGTCGCCGAAATGACTGCTCGACTCGGCGCGGAGGTAGGTGCTTCGTTGGGCGCCGACGTTGTCTTGGTAGCCCTGAGCGAGCTCGGAGATCGCAACTTGCTCGAGCAACCCGTTCCAACCCTTGATCCCAGAGCACTCAGCCGCCGCCAGGTTCTGACTAGCCTCGGGGCTACCGCGACCGCCGGGATGTTGATGCCGACGATTACTTCGCTGGCGGCGCCGACTTCGGCGGCGGCGCAGTCGGGCACCAGCAATGGCGGCACTAGTGGCACCAGCGGCACCAGCAATGGCGGGACTAGCGGCACCAGCGGAACTAGTGGCACCAGCGGGACCAGCAACGGTGGGACTAGCGGATTTAGCGGCTGAGCTCCGGCTGCTGCGCCCGGCGATTCAGAGTGGCGGGGTCCGACGCTGGCGCGGTTTTCGGCGCACGATCGTGGGGTAGCGGCGCGCCGGCTCCGTACGGTCGGGTGACGCAACGGAATCATCTGATGTGGCCGGCGCAGGCGCGGGCGACTTTGCACGGGGTGTGTATCGGTCTGCGGGTTGCGAATCCGGATCACATGGGGCCTTTACTCGCTCACATGCCCCACGGTGCCGAACCTGCGCCGGCACAGCGCGTCGACCGCATGTACTCAGTGGCGATGCCGAACCGCGATCAGCCGATCTACGACCTGGTTGCGGGCTCGCGGCGCAAGGCGCAGCGCTTTGATGACCTGGAACGGCTGGCGCGCGCGTTCGCTGCCGACGCGAGACACTTCGTCGCCTTGCATGCCCAACATCGAGTTTTCATCCATGCCGGGGTCGTCGCCTTCGGTGATCGGGCGGTCGTCATCCCCGGTCGCACGATGACTGGCAAGACCACACTGGTCGCGGAGCTCCTCGGCAACGGGGCGACTTACTACTCCGACGAGTACGCCGTGATCGACGAGTCTGGGTGGGTGCATCCCTTCGCAAAGGCGCTCAGTATTCGCACCACACCAGACCAGCTCCAGACGCTGGTCGACGTCGCCACGCTCGGGATCCGCAGCGGCGCCGAACCGCTTCGCATCGCAGCGGTGCTGTCGACGCGATTCGTCTCCGGCACCCCTTGGCGGCCGGAGCCGCTTTCCGCCGGTCACGTCGCTCTCTGCCTGCTCGACAACGCCGTCGCCGCTCGCAGCAGATTCGCCGAGGTCAGCCGCGTCATCTCGGCGGCACTAGACGACCGGGTCCGCGCGTGGCACGGACCGCGCGGCGAGGCCCGTCAGGTCGCCCGCTGGATGCTCGATCAGCTCTCGTCCCCGTCTGCATGAAGTTCGCTGTCCTCACCACCGCCGAGCTGCGCCTGATCGATGTGCTGCTGGAACGCGGTGTCTTTCCCGACCCCCCGGCTTCGGTATTTCGGCTGGATCTCGTCCCGATGTCGCATGCCGACACGGAGCGTCGGAGCTTTCCGCACCTGCGCGAGCGCGTCCCGCAGGTCATGTCGATCAGCCACCCGGTCGGTCGTTTTCTGGCGCACGGCTCGATCGCGGAGCTGGTTCGTCTCTGGGCACTTCCTCCAGGCCGGGATCCGACCACCAATTGAGCATGTCGGCGATCGGCATTCTCGTCAGTGTCATCACCTCGGCGCCGCTGATCGCGCTGTTTCTTCTGGCGGTGCGGTATCAATTCTACTCGAAGGAACAAGTGCCCCACTGGGCGGCGACGCGGCTTCAGCTCGTGCGTCGGATCCGCCTCTTCTCGCCGAACCCGGCCCGCTCGGATGTTCACCTGATCGCGCGCGAATTTGGCCGGGACGGTGTTCCCACCTCGTGTCGCGAGGTCCCGATGATCCAGGCGCGGCACTGGACTCACACATTCTGGAATCCGACCAGGCGTCGTTCGCTCTCGCTGCTGACGCTACTGCCCGATGTGACGGCCATCAGCACCCGGCTGGGCGAGGACCGCGCCGCGATCGTCCTGACGACGCCATATCTCATCCTCCTCGGTATCGTTTCGTCGCAAGCAGCCGCGGATGCCCGAGCTTGCCAGTTTCTCCTCGTCGAGCGATTCGGGTACGAACCTGATTCCGATGCCGAGGTAGTGTTCTGCTCGGCCGTTCACCGACTCGATCGACCCGAGTCCCGCAGCGTTTCGCTGTGATGAACCTCGAGCTGTGGCTCAGCGAATTCCGCGACCCCGATTATGTGTTTCGCGCGTCGGCCGTATTGCTCGGTGTCGGCCAGGTCGTCACGACCTTGGAGTATCTGTGGATGCACAGAGAGTTCGGCGATGGCGGGGCTTATGCGTGGTCGGTGTTGCGCCTGTCGCGCCCGCGACGCCATCCAGCGGTGGAAAGGCTGCGCGATGCGCTGTTCGGCCCGGTCGGAATAGTCGCGCTTCTCGGATTGCGCCTGCTCCTGGCCGTGACGCTGATCTTGTTCGCATCGGTGGCGTGGCTGGCGACGATTGCGGTGGTAGCGCTCGCCGTCTTGCTGGTGGCGTTCAATGTCCGCTTGCCGTGGGGGATGGAAGGGGCTGACGACGTTGCCGTCCACCTGACGCTCGGGCTGGCGGCGTACGCGCTGGCGCGCTTGTTCGATGCCCCGAGTGTGGGCTTGTACTACATCGCCGCCTATTCAGGGCTCGTCTATGTCACGTCCGGCGTGACGAAACTCGGGGAAGCCGCCTGGCGCAGTGGTGTAGCGCTCGGGTGGGTCGTCAATCTTCAAATGTTCGGGGCGCATTGGGCCGTCGACCTTCTGGCGCCGCGCCCTCGCCTGCGGTTGGTCTTGTCGTGGTCGGTGATGTTGTGTGAGGTGGGTGCACCTCTGGCCCTGCTGCTGCCGGCGAATGGAATCGCCCTGGCACTTGCGGCCGGGCTGGCGTTCCACGTGACTGCAGCCTTCTTGATGGGACTCAACACGTTCGTCTGGTCGTTTCTCGCGACCTACCCGTCGGTGCTGCTCATCTGGACGATTGTCCACGACCTCGCGCC
>CADEER010000079.1:0-16557 GCA_902826395.1 uncultured bacterium | reverse complement strand
AGGCCGCCGGGGTGGCTGCGGGCGAGCCAACAGGTGCGTTGCTCGGCGCGGGCGACTTCGACTTCGGCGGGGTCGATGGCGGCAATGTCGTCCAGTCGATTTGTTCGAGCGAGGCCGAGGGCGCCGAGGCGGCTCAGGCGGATTGCCTGGCGCAGCTCGCGCTTGATCAGCTCGCCGTCGCTGCACTGCGGTTTCGAGGCGGCGATGTCGCGGTCGATCTCGTCGAGGGCGGCGAGGACGCGACGCACGTCGTCGGCGGTTGGGGCGCTGCCACTGACGGCCGATAGATCCCTGCCGATCAGCGGGTAGAACAGCGGGCTGCCGTTGAACGCCGTGGTGCCGGAGAGCGTGTAGACGTCGCCGGCGCGCAGCGCGGCCGCGCCGAGTTTCGCGCTGCTGTCGTGCCAGACGAAGCGGTCGAGAGCGGCGGCTACGTCGAGCTCGGCGTTGGCGTCGGTGCACCAGGCCAGCGACGCGCCGTAGACGAGCGGCGCGAAGCTCACCGATGGCGGTTGCATGTGGCCGTTGTCGCCCCAGTCGGTGATCAGGTAGCCGGCGGCGCCGTGGGCGCGACCGACTTGCGCGGCGTCGAGTAGATTGGCGCGCGCGTTCGACCAGCGTCCGAGCAGGGAGTTCCACGCCGACGTGCCCGGGCAAACCCAGAACGGCAACTTGCTGGCGGCGAACAGCGGCACCTGACCGGCGAAGCCGCGCAGGACGGTCTCGTCGATGCCGACCTCGGCGAGGATCGCTTCGAAGCCGGCCGGCAGGACGGGATTCTCGACCGGCGCTTCGTAGTGCCAGACGAGCGCCACCAGATCGCGATCCGGCAGCTCGCCGACCAGCTCCGGGTGGTGGCGCAGGACATCGCCCCAGAACAGCACCTCGGCGCCATCTCGTTGCAGCTCCGCGATGACCGGCAGCAGGAAGTCGAGGTAGACGCGGCCGCGCCCCAGCGCTTCGACGTTCTCCTTGCTTCTGCCTTTGCCGAGCTCGAACGGCTCGTCGAAGTTGATGTTGATGCGGCGGCTGGAGAAGTGAGAGCGCAGCTCGCGGTACAGGCCGAGCACGAGCTCGCGACTGGTCGCATCGGGATAGAGCGTCGACGCCTTCCACTTCTCGCCCCAGCTCGTGGTCCAGCCCTCCGGCGCCTCGGCGAGATGGTGGTAGGCGTCGAGACGCAGCCAGCGCTCCATGTGGCCGCAGCCGTTCTGATTCGCCGCCAGCTCGATGCCGCGCGCGCTGCACAACGCGTCGAGCCAGCGCACATCGTCCGGCGTGAGCGGCGACGCGTCGCACCACACCGGCTCGTGCGCCGCGTACGCGAAGGTGTGCTCGGTGTAGAGCTGCAGGTGGTTGATGCGCAGCAGCGCCAGCAGATCGACGATGCGCTCGAGCGTGGCGCGTGTCGGCACCCGGTCGCGGCTGACGTCGAGCAGGTAGCCGCGCACCGCGAAGTCGGGCCAGTCGCGGATGCGCAGACACGGCAACTCGTCGCCGTGGGCATCGCGCAGGTGGCGCAGTGTCGCCATGCCGTAGTGCTCGCCGGCGGCGTCGGCGGAGGCGAGGTGGATCTCGTTCTCGGTGATCGTGAGCTCGTAGCCCTGCGGCGGCAGGTTGCTGTCGTATTGGCGGCGTAGTGGGGCGTTGCCCTTCGCGTCCCCGCCCAGAGGCTCGACGAACCTCGGCCGTGGAAGGAGACACCCGGAGATCTGCCGTGCGGCTACCGTCATCGGGGAGCAGTCCAGCAACCGAGGCGCGAGCGCGCAAGCCGGTGGGTCGAGAAGATTGGTGTCTCGCTGCGCGAGTTCATCTCATGAACCCTCACCCGATCGCTTCGCGCCCGAACTCTCCCTGTAGAGGCTGTCGTAACGCAGTTGCGAACAGTTTCTCGAGCCCGCACCGCAGATATCCCCTCTCCCTCCGGGACTGTCGATTTTCTCCCGTACACGTACTCGTACGCGTACCCGTACACGATCAATGCCCGGATTCTGCAGGAAACTCCGTGTACGAGTACGGGTACGAGTACGTGTACGTGTACGGTCACGAATCTTCATTTTACGACAGTCTCCTCCGGGAGAGGGTCAGGGAGAGGGCAATCAAATATTTCGTGTGCGTTAGCGCATGAGCCACAGGGCTTTCGCTAACTCTACGACGACGTACCCTCTCCTTTAATCCTCTCCCGCGCGCCATGCGGGAGAGGTGTTTTGTGCGGGCTACGCCCGCCATTTTGAGAAAATCGCCGGTCTCGTTGGGAGAGGTGGTATCTGAGGCGCGCTACGCTTCCTTACTATTCGACTCCCGACTCTCGGCCTCTTTGCGGTTGCGCCCATCGCATCGAGTGGGGGAGAGTGCGCGCCGGGGAGGGTCGGGGCATGCAGGACCGCGTTCTGTATCGACTCGCGATGGGTATCACTGCGCTGTGCGCGTGCGCACCGTCCCATGCACTTGCGCAGGAGCCGCCACCGACTGCACTGCACGACAATGAAGGCGGCCAGATCGAGGAGATCGTCGTGCGGGCGCGCCGGCGCGACGAGCTGTTGCAGGACACTCCCGTTTCGGTGACGGCGCTCAGCGGCGACGAGTTGCGGCTCAACAACGTAACGCGGCTCGACGAGATCGAGGATCTGGTTCCCAATCTCAGCTTCTACTCCGGGCGCACCGGTCAGACGGCGGCGGTTTTCATCCGCGGCGTCGGCCAGATCGACCCCGTGCTGACGTTCGATCCGGGGGTCGGCATCTACGTCGACGGCGTTTTCATGTCGCGGCAGGCGGGCGGCATTCTCAACATGGCCGACATCGAGCAAGTCGAGGTCTTGCGCGGTCCGCAGGGGACGCTGTTCGGCAAGAACACGGTCGGCGGCGCGATTCTCGTGAAGACGGCGCGCCCGCGCGAGGAGTTCGGCGGCGAAGTCAGCATTGGAGCCGGCAGCTTCGACAGCGAGCGCGTCCGCGCCACACTGAACGCCCCGGTCGAGCTCGGCACTCTCGAGGATCGGCTGTTCGCGCGCTTTACCGTCGCGCAGGAGTACTCGCGCGGCTACACGTACAACTCCTTCCTCGATCGCCATGCCAACGACGTCAACTCGTTCGGCTTTCTCGGCTCGCTGCGCCTGCTCGCGACCGACGCGATCGAGCTCAACGTCACCGGCAACTGGTTCCGCGATCACAACAACGGCAAGGGGCCGCGCTGTGTGGTTGCCAACGATCCGCCGCCGCTGGGTGCGCTGGTCGATCCGGCGCTGCTCGACGCCTGCCGGCGCTCGACGAAGTTTCGCTTCGAGGCGGACGCACCGGGTCTGTCGGACATCGAGAGCTACGGCACGTGGGGTGACGCCGTGTGGGAGCTCGGCAGTCTCGGGACGATGGTCGACGACCTGTCGCTCAAGTGGATCTCCGCCTGGCGCGAGCAGCGTCCGCGGCTGCGCGAAGACGGCGATGGGACACGTCTGTCGCAGTTGCAACTCTCCGAGGCCGGCGGGCTGACGCCGTTCGACGGCGGCCCCGGCTACCAGCGCCAGATCAGCCAGGAGCTGCAAGCCACCGTCGACGCGTGGGAGGAGCGGATCGCGATGGTCGCCGGAGTGTTCGGCTTCTGGGAGGAGGGAACCGCGTTCCTCAACATCAAGTCGCTGCCGCTGGTGCCGCCGCGCGTCGGTGCGACTACCGACAATCGCACCAAGATCAGCAATTCGAGTTGGGCGCTGTTCGGCCAGGCGACGTTCAAGCCCGTCGAATGGCTCCAGCTCACCGGCGGCCTGCGCTACACCGAGGAGAAGAAGGGCTTCCGGCGACTGCGCACCATCCCGGACGCGATCATCACCGACGGTCTGCCGCCGCCCGATCCGCTCATCGACGCCGACGAATCGGAGGTGTTCAACGCGTGGACGCCGATGGCCAACGTCTCGCTGTTGGCGCCGGACGACCTCGCCGCCGAGATCTGGCTCGACAGCCTGCTCGCCTACTTCACGTACAGCCAGGGCTACAAGAGCGGCGGCTTCAACGGCAACTCGCTGAGCGACGACCCGGCGGTGCTCGAGCCGTATGAGCCCGAGACGCTCGACTCGTTCGAGATCGGCATCAAGCTGCTCGGCTTCGACCGCCGTGTCAGCTTCAACGCGGCGCTGTTCCACTCGCTGTACGACGACATCCAGGTGTCGGTGATCGATTCCAGCGTCATGACGATCCTACCGGAGATCTTCGTGCGCAACGCCGCCGAGGCGACAGTGCAGGGTGCCGAGATCGAGATCGACCTGCGCCCGCTCGATGACTTGTCGGTGCGTGGCTCGGTCGCCTTCCTCGACGCGACGTACGACAGTTTCGAGAACGCCCCGAGCTCGATCGCCGACGAGACGATCGACCGCAGCGGCGAGAGCTTCAACAACGTGCCGGACTTCGAGTCGCAGCTCTCGATCGGCTACACCTTCGACACTCCCGATCTGCCGTGGGAGCGTATGCTCGGCACGCTGACGCCGGTGCTGCAACACAGCTACCGCTCGGAGGTGCACTACCAGGGGCCGGAACTGCCGCAGGCGATCCAGCGCGGCTACAACCTACTGCACGCGCGCCTGGTGTATACCTTCAATGACGAGCAGACGCAGTTGAACGTGTGGGGCCGCAACCTCACGGACGAGGAGTACTTCCAGCAGAACTTCCCGACCGCCAACACGATCGGCATCGTGCTGCAGTATTACGAGGCGCCGCGCTCCTTCGGCTTCGACGTGACGCACCGGTTTTGAAATGGGTTCGCGTCAAGGGGAAGACCGGCTCGCCAGCCGCTCTGCCGCCGCCTCTCACCCGAGGCGCGCCGGTCTTCCGGCAGGCTTTGTCGCACTCTTGCCGCAGCGCGTCAATAATCCTCGGATGAATAAGCCACGCCCCGGCATTAGCGGAATTGGGAGCTCGCCGCTCATCGGTCGGTGAGCCTCTCGGCTCCGCAGTACACGTTCAGACGGCGACCGCGCACGAATCCCACCAGCGTCATGCCGAGGCGCTGCGCGAGGTCGATGGCCAGTGAGCTCGGCGCGCTGACGGCTGCGACGGTGGGAATGCGCGCCAGCGCGGCCTTCTGCACGATCTCGAAGCTGGCCCGACCGCTGACCATCAGCACCGACGATTCGCGCGATTCGCAACTCGCATCGCCGCCGATGCCGACGGCGCGGGTCAGCAGGCAGTAGCCGATCACTTTATCGACCGCATTGTGGCGACCGACGTCCTCGCGCAGCACCACCATCCTGCCGTCGGCGCCGAACAGACTTGCGGAGTGGAGGCCGCCGGTGCGGGAAAACACGGTCTGCTTGCGCCGCATCTTGGCGGGCAGGGCGGCGAGCTGGCGACAGGAGAGCACGGCCGCCTGCGCGGGAAAGGGCCGCACCGCCTGCTCGATCCGATCCAGCGTGAGCTTGCCGCAGATTCCGCACGAGCTGGAGAGAAAGCCGATCCGCCGTGATCGCTCGATGGCGTCGCGGCGAGCTGTCTTGTCGCGCATCTCGACGCGCACGTCGACGACGTTGTCGTCTGGTGCATCGGTGCAGAACTCGACCGAGACGATCTCGTCGCCACCGCCGACGATACCCTCCGTAAGGCAAAACCCGGCGGCGAGCTCGTCATCGTTGCCGGGTGTGCGCATGGTGACGGCGATCGCCTCGCCGTTGACGCGGATCTCGAGCGGCTCCTCGACCGTGACGGCGTCGTCGCCGCGATCGCACTTGCCGTCGCACCAGCGCGCAACCGGATAGGAGAGGGACTGCACCTTCATCGATACGGCCCCCACTCCCTATTCCCCATGTTACTCCCGGACCAGCAGCATGCAGCCGCACGTATTGCCGCCGCCGGCTGCGGCGACGGCGACGCGCGGCTGCGGCGCCACCTGGCGCTGTCCCGCCTCGCCCCACAACTGCACCGCGGCTTCGTGCAGAAAGCCGTAGCCGTGCAGACGGCCGGCCGAGAGTTGGCCGCCATGCGTGTTGAGGGGGAGCTCACCGTCGCGGGCGATGCGCTTCCCGCCTTCGATGAACGGCCCGCCTTCGCCGACGGCGCAGAAGCCGAGCGCCTCGATCCAGGAGAGCGTGAGAAAGGAGAACCCGTCGTAGATCTCGATGACGTCGACGTCGTCGGGGCGCAGATCGGTCCGCGTCCACAGATGCGCGGCCGCGTCGCGATTGGCCATCGTCGTCAAGTCGTCGAACTGATCCCAGGACGGGCGGCCGCGCAGGGCGGTGCCGACCGCTTCGACCCGCAGCATCGGCTTGCGCAGGTCGCGGGCGTGTTCGCGCCGCGACACGACGACGGCGGTCGCACCGTCCGCCGGCACGTCGCAATCGAAGAGGCAGAACGGCGTCGAGATCATGCGCGCCGCGAAGTAATCGTCCATGCTCATCGGTTCGCGGTAGATTGCCGCCGGGTTGTCGGCGGCATTGCGGCGCGCGGTGAGGGCGATCTGTGCGAGCTGCTCGCGCGTCGTGCCGTACTGGTGGAAGTGGCGCTGCGCGAACATCGCCACCCAGATTGCCGCCGACGGTGCGTAGAAGGGCAGAGTCCACTCCAGAAATCCGGCAGCGCGAAAGTCGCCGCCGCCGCCCGCTCCCGGCATGGCCGCCTTGCGGCCTTTGTCGCCTTGCGCGCTCGCCTCCCAGACGCTGCGAAAGCAGAGCACGTGGTTGGCGAGGCCGGCGCCGACGGCGAGACAGGCGTTGACGACCGAGCCGAGCTGCCCCGACGTCTCGATGCCTGAGCCGTACCAGCCGACTTCGAGCCGCAGCGCGTCGTGCACCTGCTGTGCATTGGCGCCGGAGAAGCCGGCGGGCGCCGGCGCCATCCCGGGATAGGTCGAGAGTCCGTCAATGTCACGCATCGTGAGGCCGGCGTCCGCGACCGCGGCGATGCAGGCGTCGAGAGTGAGCTCGAGCGGATCGCGGTAGAGGCGTCGGCCGATCTGCGATTGGCCGACGCCGCTGATACAGGCGCGCTTCTCGATCTGCTCGTCGGCGCTGAGAGTCATGCGTCGACCTCGGCGGGCTCGAAGAGCGGAATCCAGACGTCCACGTCGCGGGCTGTCATGCTTCGATCTCGGCGGGCTCGAAGAGCGGAATCCAGACATCGCCGTTGCGGTCGCTGCGCCTCTCGAACACGACGCGCACGGCCATTCCGATCCGTACGTCGGCGGGCGTGCAGTTGACGATGTTCGTGGTGAGCCGCACCGACGGTTGCTCGTCGATCTCGACGATTGCGACCACGTAGGGAAGCTCGGGGCCCGGCATCCACGCCTGGTGGTTGATGGTGAACGTCGCCACGGTGGCGCGCCCTGATACGGGGCGCGCCACCAGGCGCTTGCTCAGATCGCGCGGACAGACGGGCGCCGGCGGATGAATGAAGTAGCCGCACTCCTCGCAGCAGAGAAATCGCAGACGCCCGTCCTCGCCCGACGTCCAGAAGTGTCGGTTGGTGTCGGTGACGTGCGGCAGGATTCGGAACGGCAGCTCGCTCATCCGCCGCGGCGTTCTCCGGGCACGGCGAGCGGCCGTCGTCGTCGCCGTCGCTGCGGGCGCTCAGCGCGCAGCCAGATCCGCGCCACGCCGGCAGCGGGAAGGAGACCCAACCACCAGACCGATGCGGAGGGTGAGCTCTCGGCGATCGCGCAGCCGCCTTGATCGATGAGCGCGGAGAACGTGACGGTGGCGGTCGGCAACTGCGGAGTGGGCGGAAGCGCCGTCGGCGTAGGCGTCGGTGTTGCCGTCGTCCCGGCCGGTAGTCCGGTGGGAGTCAAGGTTGCAGTCGTGCCGACGCCGAGTCCGATCGCATCGTCAAAGCCGAATTGAGCCGCAGCGCGATCGGGTGTGCTGCACAGCGCCAGCGTAATCGCGATCACCGCAGCGATGAGGTGTGCCATCCATTCCCCCTCCATGATTGGGCTCGGAAATCCGAGCTTTTCCCTGGACATCGGCGCCAGTCGTCGATAAACGCTGAGCACATTTCGATCGCTAGCTCGCGCCATTCGCACGACACTAATGCCTCATAGTGCGCGGCGTTTTCAAATACGAAGCTCGATTGGAGGGGGGAAGATGGCAAGAAAAGGACGGCTGACGACGCCGGGTTTGTGCGTGGTCCTCGGCTGGCTCCTGGCGGTGGCGCTGCCGGTATCGGTGCCCGCGGTTCAGATCGACACGCAGGGTGAGATCCAACTGGGCTTGCGCGCCTACACTGCGGCGCGGGTGGGCACCGAAGACACCGACGCGATCATCGTCGAAGAGGGCCGCCGCCAGGTCTACCGTTCGATTACCTTCCCGATCTCGCAAGCCGGCTCGCTGCGACAGCACCGCGGCTTTGCCGAATTGGAGCTCCGGCACGACATCACGCGCTTGGTGAAAGAGGGATTCGGCCCGTTCGCGCTGCTCGACTACCTACCCTTCAAGATCCGCAACATGCGTTACTTCCTCTCGTACCGCGGCGAGTTCGAAGGCCTCTACGATTACGGGCCGTCGGAGTTTCGCACTCACAGGCAGTGGGATGACGAGGAGATCACCCTGCCGCCGCCTTCGCTGTTTTCCGGCGAGGATACGCCGTCTCGCGAAGAGATCACGCGCAACGACCGCGAGCGCCTGCGCGACATCGGCACGGTCCGCAATCGTCTCTTCCAGGCATACGTGCAGGCGCAGTCGGGAGCGGTGACAGTGCGCTTCGGTCGCCAGATTCTCGCCTGGGGCGAGACCGACGTCTTCCGCCTGCTCGACAACATCAATCCGCTCGACGCCAGCTTCGGCGGCTTTCTCGTCAGTCTCGACGAGCGCCGGGTGCCGCTCGATATGCTGCGCACCACATGGTACCTGGGCGATTTCTCCAACACCGGCATCCCCGGCTTGTCGGTGCTGTCCAATCTTCCTTGGTACGAGGCCTATCTCGAGGGCTTCGCGGCGATCGACGAAAAGGTCGGATTCTACCCCGGCGTGCCGAAAGGTTCGGCCTGGGGACCGCCCAACGTCAACGTGCCGAGTCTCTCGATTCTCACCGACTATCAGACGCCGAATCGGCAGATAGAAGATGCGCGCGGCGGCTTCCAGTTCCGCTTCAGCACGCCCTTCCCGGGTGTCGGCGACATGAATCTCGGCGTCGCCCACTATTTCACGTACCCGGACCTGCCGGCGGTGCGCGTGCTGAGCGAGAGCACTCCTAGATCGGAGGGTGTCCCTGGGCGTGGCTTCCCGCTGCCGATCACCGACCCCGGCGCGGCGCAGCGCTATTCGATCTGGGCGCAGCAGACGGCGCCGCGCATGCGCGTGTCGGGTTTCTTCGGCAATTTCGCCATTCCGCCCGAATGGGTGCAAATGTTGGGGATCAGCAGCGAGCCGATCATGCGGTTCGAGACCGCCTTCATCAAGAACGAGCCGCGCAACGAGCAGGCTCAGCTCGATCCGTTCCTGCACGCACTGCTGCTCGACAGTTGCTCGGAGGGCGGCCTTGCCAATGACGTCGACATGGCGTTCAAGGTGAACGCCAACGGCGACGCCGATCCGAACGGCCGGTATTGCACGGCGGGTTCTCGTGTCGGCGACTCCTGGAACGTCGTCATCGGCATGGATCTGAATCAATGGTTCCGGCTGCTGAATCCCAATTCGAGCTTCTTCATCACGACGCAATTCTTCTATCGCCATCTGAATGGCGCGCGAGATCGCGAGCCGGTCCCGATCCCCCAGGGCAACGCCTATCTGCCCGGCCAGAAGGAAGTGCATTTCGGCGAGGTATTGCCGGTGCAAAACCAGGTGATCTCGCCGGACGCCTACCTGGGGCGGTTCACCAACACCACCGACGCGACGATGCCGAACTTCGTGCACACTCCCGTCGATCAGTACTTGCAGACGCTGCTCATCACCTCGCCCTACTACGGCGGCCGTGTGCTGCCGAGCATGACCGTCGTCTACGACTGGCAGGGTGCCTGGGTGCTGCAACCGTCGTTCACCTACAGCGTCGATCCGTTCCGCTTCACGGTGACCTACAACTTCCTCGCCGCGACCGACCTGAAGGGCGGCCAGGGGATCTCGCTGCTACGCGACCGCGACAACATCCTCTTCCAGTTCGAGTATGTAATCTGACCAGGGGTCAGGGGCCGGGGGTCGGGATTCAGGGGGGACCCGCTGAATCCTGGCCTCGGTCGCCGTCGCGTCATGCCGTCGAGAAGCCGGCATCCGCTTTTTCGCGCAAAAAAAAGGGGTCAGGGAGAGCTTCTCCCTGACCCCTGGTCCCTGACTCCTGGCCCCTGGTTCAATCCGTCATGTGGGTCAGGGTCTGCAGCGTGAAGTAGTCGTCCGGGAAGGCGTGCTCGGTGAACTGCTCGCTGTAGCGTCCGCCCAGCGCGGCGCGGTTGGTCTTGTCGTTGACGCCGACCACGAGGTTCGGCGATACGCCGGTCCACGTGACCTTCTCGTCGCGGATGAAATGGTACGCGCACATGGCGTTGTAGAAGTACTCGCCGGCGCGGTTGTGGACCAGCTTCCAGTAGATCCGGTAGATGTCGCGGTCCATGTACATGATCACCTTGCCGAAGTTGTAGTACGGGTCTTCGGACTTGCCCTCGAGGATCCACACGGGACGCGGCACCAGCACGAGGTTCTTGACGACCAGCCACGGCACGCCCTTGCTGCCGGGCGTCTCAAAGGCGGCGCTGAAGTACGGAATCGTCGTCATCCAGCGCGATTCGTTCTCCTGCTTCATCACCAGAGGATCGGGGCTGAGCAGCGGCGCCAGGATCTCGCCCTTACCCATCAGCTTCCAGGTGTAGTACTCGATCTTGCCGCCGTAGCAGTTGAGGTCGTCGGCGAAGATGTCCATCCCGGCGACAGGATCGGAGCGCGAGGCCGAGCTGGTGCGGCGCACGCGACGGGTCGCCGGCACGTAGAACCAGCTCTTGTCCTGCGACTCCCAATCGTTTTCGCGCTTGGTGAGACCGCCGACGCCGTCGATGTCGGTTGGCTCCAACACGTTGAGGATACCGGCCGAGCGCAGGTTCTCGGGATTGTTGATCGGGCCGCCGTGGCGGCCGATGAATGCCTTGAGGTTGGCCGCCACCTTGACGCGCTTGTACTCGCCGCCGCTGTCGACACCGTTCAGCGTGAACGTCGCGCCGCCGCCGCCCCCCTGGGCGCCCGCGGCTTCGAAATTCCACGCGATCTTACAGCCCGCCTTGGGGTCGTTCTCGTCGATCTGCGGGAACGGCAGCCCGAACCAGAAGTCGGGCAGCTTGCCGCTCGCCTTGTCCATCAGCCCGCACAAGTCGTCTTTGACGTCGTACTTGCCGGCGTTGGCCTCGGTGGCCGCCCAGAACTGCGGCGAGTAATTGGCCTTGAACTTCTCCGGGTCCACGGGCTGCACCGTGTACCAGTAGTCGCCCTTCTTGATGCGCTCGAGGACGACCTCGGGCAGCAACTTCTCCGCTTGCTGCCAGTTGTTGCTGTCGAGCACCCACGGCTCGCCCATCGCCGCCGATTCGGCGAAGGCGGGCGCGGCGAACGTCGTCGCCATCGCGATGGCGACGATAATGAATCGGTCCAAACTGACTCTCATGAAACGAATCTCCCTTCGATCGGGCGGATCGCGGAGGGCCTGACCCTCGTTCCCATCCCCCGACAGAACGGAGACACTACTGAGGGCCGCGGCCCTATTTCAAGCGCCGCGAGCGTGTTGTGGGCCTTGCGGTCGTTTGCGGCCCGCGTCCAGTTTCCCCCACGGACGGCTAAGGACGGTGGATCAGTCGCTCGCGGGCGTGCGCTTCGCCACCGGGGCTGGCGTCGTCGCGGAATGGGACTGCGATCTCGACGTGGTGATGGCGCGCGATCCCGTCGGTCGAGAAGATCCGCGGCACGCGTGCGGCGTTGACGTAAAGGATTCCGCCGCGCGTCTCGCTCCAGCGCCGCCGGCCGCCACCCTTGAGGTGGTGGTGCATGTGGCCGGCGATCACCGCCGCGACGCGGCGGCCGCTGGCGTGGGCGTAGGCGATCGCCTGCGCCAGGTCCGGATCGCCGAAATCGCCCTCGCTGCTGCGGAAGTCACAGCCCCAGATGTCGTCGCGGCGGTCGCCGAACCCGCTCGGACCGTTGTGGGCGAGAAAGATGATCGGCTCGTCGCCGCACTCATCGACGAGCGCATTCAGCCGGTGCACCGAGTCGTCGATCGACGCGACGCCGAAGGCGTGGCCCAGGTAACGCCGGAAGGCGAGCCGCGGCCCTCCCATCGAATGGGGCCGGCCCGAGATTACCGAAAGCCGCCGCCCGCCGACCTCGATCGGATGGCGCAGATAGCCCCCCATCGTCACCTCGCCAAGCGCGTGATCGAGCTGGCGCGAGCGCCGCGGCTGGCCGCCGCCGAGCGCATCGGCCATCGAATCCTTCTCGAGCGCCTCGGCCACCAGTTGTCCGAGGTGGATGGCATCGTGGTTGCCGGGCATGGCGATCGCCGGCTTGGTCAGTGCCGCGATCGAACGCGCGATCGGCAGTGCGCCGCGATGCCGATAGCCGGCGATGTCGCCGACGAAGAGCAGCAGATCGTAGTCGGACGCGTTGAAGTAGTCGACGTCGAAGTTGTTCCAGTCGAGATGAACGTCGCCGATCACCGCGATGTTGACTGCAGGGGCGGGGGGCGAGGGGCGGGGGGCGAGGGGGTTGTCGGTCATCCGTCTAAAAGATCCGCGCGCAGCGCGCACATCCCCTCGTCCCTCGCCCCCCGCCCCTCGTCCCTGAGATTCACCCCTGCATCTCGAACGGCCAATTCGACGCTTCCTGGCCGCCGTCGATTTCGAAGATCTTGCCGGTGACCCAGCGCGACGCTGGCGAGGCCAGGTACAGAACGGCGGTGGCGATGTCGTCGACCTCGCCGAGCGATCCGAGCGGCGTCATGCGCTCCATGCGTTTGCGCGCCTCGGCGTCGAGGAAGGGCTCGAGCGCCGAGGTCAGCGTCGCGCCGACGGCGATCGCGTTGACGCGAACCTGCGGCGCCAGCTCGTGCGCCAGCACTCGCGTCATGTGTGCCATCGCCGCCTTGGCGGTCGCGTAGGCGACGAAGCCCGGCAGCGGGATGCGGCCGGCAGCCGACGAGATATTGACGATCGCGCCGCCGCCGGTCTCGAGCATGTGCGGGATCGTCAGGCGGCTGGCGACGAAGGCGGTGGTGACGTTGAACTCGAACGCCTGATTGAAGAACCGTTCGCTGGTGCGCAGCGCCGGCTTCGGCATGGTTCCGCCGACATTGTTGACCAGTACGTCGATGCGCCCGAGGCGCTTCACCGCGGTGTCGACGAGATTCTCGAGCTGCTCGCGTTGCGTGACGTCGCAGACGACGGGGATTGCCTCGACGCCGCGCTGTTTTGCCTCTTCGACGGTCTGCAGCACCTGCTCCTCGGTGCGGGCCGCGCACACGACGTTGGCGCCGACGTCGGCAAGCGCCAGCGCCGATCCCCGGCCGATGCCGCGCCCGGCGCCGGTGATGATGGCGACCTTACCGTCCATCCTGAAGCGATCGAGAATCATCGAGGTTCCTCCGTGAGTCGAGCGATGAAACCACAGATGAAGGGCGATGAACACGCGTGGTGCAGTCCCCCTCTTTGAGAGACTGTCGGAAAACGAAAGATCAGTGACCGTACACGTACGCGTACCCGTACTCGTACACGGAGTTTCCTGCAGAATTCGGGCATGGATCGTGTACGGGTACGCGTACGAGTACGTGTACGGGAGAGAATCGACAGTCTCTCGGCAAGGCGGGGGAGTATCAGGACGGCTGAGCCTTTGGACTCGCCGCGTCGCGTTCGCTAGGTAACGGCGATGCCCATCCACTACGAGATCGCGGATCACATCGTCACCATCACGATCGACCGCCCGGAGCGGAAGAACGCGATGGACATGGAGCACTTCACCGACCTCGCCGATTCGTGGCGGCGCTTCCGCGACGATCCCGACGTCTGGGTGGCGATCGTCACCGGCGTCGGATCGGCCTTCTGCACCGGCGCCGATCTGAAGACCTTCATCCCCCAGGTCACCGGCCAGTTGCCGAAACCGGAGAACTGGAAGCCGGTCAACGGTGTCCACGCCGTTCTCAAGGATCTCGAGATCTTCAAACCGATCATCGCCGCCGTGAACGGCGACTGCGTCGCCGGCGGAATGGAGATGCTCGGCGGCACCGACATCCGCATCGCGACGCCGAACGCTCGCTTCGGTGTGCTCGAGCCGAAGCGCGGGCTGTTCGCCGGCGGCGGCACGACGGTCCGGCTGCCGCGCCAGATTCCGTTTCCGGCGGCGATGGAGTTCCTGCTCACCGCCGACCTGATCGGCGCCGAGCAGGCTTTCGCCATGGGTCTGCTCAATCGCATTGTCCCGCCGGAGGAGCTGATGGCGACGGCCCTCGAGTACGCGCGCCGCATCACCGCCAACGCGCCGCTGGCGGTGCAGGCCACCAAGCAGTCGGTGCTGCAGGGGTTGGCGATGAATTTGCCCGAGGCGTACCAGAACGAGCGACAGTTGGCCGGGGTCGTATTCGCCACCGAGGATGCCAAGGAAGGTCCGCGCGCCTTCGCCGAGAAGCGGCCGCCGCGCTGGCAGGGAAAATAGGAGGTAGGACATGGCCAGCAATGAGTTGGAGTTCGTTCTGCAATTGCTGCGCGGCGCGCCGCCGCTGCCGAAAGATGCGTCGATCGATCAGTTGCGCGCCGGCATGGAGCAACTGACGGCGGCATCGCCGCTCGCCGCAGACGTGGTCTACGAGGCCGTCGACGCGGGCGGCGTGCCGGCGGAATGGGCGGTCGCCGCGAATGCGCGCGCCGATCGCGCCGTCCTCTATCTGCACGGCGGCGGCTATGTCATCGGCTCGGTGCGCACGCACCGAGTGCTGGTAGGCGACCTGTCGCGAGCCGCTGCGGCCAAGGTGTTGTCGGTCGACTACCGGCTGGCGCCCGAGCACCCGCATCCGGCTGCCGTCGACGACGCGACCGCGGCGTATCGCTACTTGCTGCGTTCGGTCGACGCGCCGGCGACCGCGATCGCCGGCGATTCCGCCGGCGGCGGTCTCACCGCGGCGGCGCTGATCGCGCTGCGCGACGCCAAGGCGCCGCTTCCTGCAGCAGGTGTGATGATCTCGCCGTGGCTCGATCTGACGCTGAGCGGCGAATCGATGACGAGTCGCGCCGACGCCGATCCGATGGTGCAGCGAGACGGCCTGCAGAAGATGGCCGACGCTTACGTCGCGAGCGGGGACGCAATGGCCCCGACCGTGTCGCCGCTGTTCGCCGATCTCGCCGGTCTGCCACCGCTGCTCATCCATGTCGGCACGGCGGAGACGCTGCTCGACGATTCGACGCGCTTCGCCGAGCGCGCCCGCGCCGCCGGCGTCGACGTCGAGCTCGACGTCTGGGACGACATGATCCACGTCTGGCATGCCTTCGCGACGGTGCTGCCCGAGGGCCGCCAAGCCATCGACCGCATCGGCGAATATCTCCAGGCGCGCTGGAGCTGACGGCTGCTATCTGCGGAATGCACATCTCGCAGGAGGGCGAGGCTCCTGCCGAGCCACGCCTCCTGTTTGTGACACTGGTAGCTGATCGCTGATAGCTGACCGCTGAAAGCTGCTCAGTCCATCTTGCAGAGGATGTCGTCGGCGAAGCGGCGGATGCCGTCGCACTTTGATTCGATGGTGCTGCCGCCGCCGTAGAAGAACCACGGCACGGTCTGCAGGTGCGTGACGCCGAGGTCGCGCAGGCGGCGATAGCCGGCGACGTCGAAGGCGTCGTTGACCGAGGCGATGATGGCGAAGGGCTGCCCAGCCATCGCCGATGCGGCCCGGCGCTTCTGGAGATCCGCGATGATCGCGGTGAGCTCGGCGGTCGAGTGGAGGTCCGAGATCCAACCGTCAGCGCGCGTCGCGGCGCGTTCGAGCGCCTTGTCGGAGACGCCGCCGACGTAGATCGGGATGGAGCGGCCCGGTGCCGGCGACATCTCGAGGCGGGGAAAGTCGTAGAACTCGCCGTGGTGTTCGACCCAACCCCCGGCCCATAGCGTGCGCATCACTTCGACCATCTCGTCCATGCGCTGGCCGCGCCGGCGGAACGGTTGCTGCATCAGTTCGAACTCTTCCTCCATCCAGCCGCTGCCGATCCCGAGTGCGACGCGGTCGCCGGAGAGCACTGCCGCGGTGGCGATCTGTTTGGCGACCAGAAACGGATTGCGCATCGGCAGCACGTAGATGCTGGTCAGGAAGCGGATGCGCGATGTGAGCACCGCCATCGCCGCGATCGCCACCCATGGATCGGGCCATTCGGTGAACGGCGCCCAGCGCGGTTGGCCGTCGGGCGTGTAGGGATACGGAGTGCGCAGCTTCTCGGGATGGACGACGTGGTCCGAGATCGCCAGCGCGCCGAAGCCGGCCTCGTCGGCGGTCTTCGCGATGCGACACAGATCGACGGTGGGCGTGAAGGCGAGCGAGATCACGAATTGCATGGCGCATTTCAATCGCGTCCGGCGCGCCGCGGCAAGCGCGACAGTCCCCCTCCTTGCGAGACTGTCGTAAATTGAAGATTCGTGACCGTAC
>CADEER010000078.1:7890-22477 GCA_902826395.1 uncultured bacterium | reverse complement strand
CGACCGAGCGGTCGCCGCGCCAGTGCATGGCGCCGTGGTTGGCCATGCCGCGCAGCGTCTGCGTCGTCATGGGGCCCTTCATCGGGTGGAAATCCTTGTAGTTGACGTCGAGGATCGGCTCGTTGATCGGCAGGTTGTTGATGTGCTCCTCGTCGTCGGGGTTTCCGAGATCCCAGGCCAGGCTGTCGAGGTCGCCGAAGACGTGGCACGACGAGCACGACGCTTCGCCGTTGCTCGAGCTGATGTTGGCGTCGTAGAGGAACGGCCGCCCCTCGACGATGTTGGCCGGCTCGGGGTTGTAGACCGGAACCGCATCCAGCTCGGTGTTGGTCAGCGTGTTGACCACCGAGATGGTGTTGTCGAAGCGGTTGAAGACGTAAAGCCGGTCATTGTCCTCGTCGAGCACGAGGCCGGAGGGGCCGCCGCCGACGGTTACGTGGCTCAGTGAAGACGGGGTGAAGGTGTCGGCTTCGAGCATCGCGGTGTCGAACACGCCGACCTTGCCGGAGCCGAACGCGGCGACGTAGAGCGTCGAACCGTCCGACGAAACCGCCATGCCGGTAGGCGTCGCGAGGGTGTGGGACTTCACCGAAGGCGGCGCCTTGAGGACGTCGTAATCGATGTGCTTGTTGAGGTGGCGCGGCGTGACGTTCGAGCCGTCGATGACCGTGATGCGCGCCTCGTGCAGGTGGCCCTGCACGGTGTTCGGCTCGCCGATCGGCTTGAAGCCGTCGGCGTGGATACCGGGGCCCTCGAAGCGCACTTCGTTGATCGCCTCGGTGTTGGAGACGTAGACGCGGTTGGTCACCGGGTTGGTGGCCATGTTGAAGTTGACCGTGCCGACGTGCGGCAGGGAGTTGAGGATCGCGCCGCTGGTGGTCGAGATCTCGAACACGTCGAGGTCGGGCAGGTTGAAGCGGACTTCGCCGGTCCAGTTGCGCCCGAGCTCGTCCTCCCAGCGGCTATTGCCCTGATTGAACTTGACGATCAGGCCGGTCTCGGGGCGGTCGATGTTGTCGACGTTGTCGTGTGGCAACGGCAGACCACCGGGACGGCTGGCGCCGCACGAGCCCTGCACGATGTTGTTGTTGAGGTTCGGACCGCTGGTGTCGCAGATCGAGCCTTCGCTCAGCGTCGTCGTCTGATTGCCGGAGTGGAACACGGCCGCGTAGACCGAGTTGCCGTCGGCGCTGACGGTGAGGGCGCGTGGGGTATCGCCAAACAGCGAGATTACCTGCAGCGGATTGCCTTCGAGGTTGGCGCCGAGGTTCGCCGGGTCGAAGACCCAGACCATGGCGCGGTTGAGGCCCTCGATGCGGAACGGTGCCATCGCGTTGGGCACGGCCATGGGCTCGGGGTCAGTCGAGTGGCCGGCCCAGTTCTGGCCGCGGCGCGCCGTCGTGATCATCACTCGGTCGCCGACCGTGCCGGACGCGACGACGATGTCGCGCGGCTCGTCGCCGACCAGCAGCGTGCGCGTCACGCGCGGCGGCGAGGAGCCGACGTCGACGATGCTGACGCTGTCGGAGAGATGGTTGACGACCCAGACCTCGCTGTTGGAACGCGCCGCCACCGCGACGGGCTCGAGGCCCACCGGCACCGAGTCGGTGTGCACCAGGCTACCGCCAGACACCGAAAAAATCTCGAGGCGATTGTCCGGCGTATTGACCGCGAATACCCGGGTGCCATCCGGCGACATGGCGAGCGGCCGTACCTGGCCACTCTCGAAGGCGATGAAGGATGCGGCACCTGCCTGCGGCAGGAACACGCAGGCCAATAGAACGGCGGCGGAGAGGCGAAGCGCGCGACGCATGGAACCCCCTTGGAACGCGACAAAGCGGCGACAAAAAAAGTTGCCCCGTCGCTAACACGATGGGCTGGCTAAGGGAACTCCAAATCGATCGAAGCGGCATATTTTGGGACTATGCCCCAAAATTGGGAGGCTCTAGGGGTTTCTACGGGTTGACAAAATTGGTTGGACCAATGAATGTTTCGAGCACGTACGTCATGCCCATCTCCTGTGTTTTCAAGCCGCCTGTGCGCCGACGCGTGCACGAAGAGATCGCCGAGCAGTTGCGCGATGCGATCCTCGACGGCCGCCTCGCGCCCGGCCAGAAGCTGCCTCCCGAGCGCGAGCTCGCCGAGCGCTTTCAGGTGAACCGCACCTCGCTGCGCCAGGCGATCAAGGTGCTCGAGGGGCTGGGTCTGGTGGTCGTTCGACAGGGCGACGGTGCGACCGTGCTGCCGCCGGCCGAGGCGTCGTTGGATCTCTTGGCGCCGATGATCTTCCGCGCCGGCACCATCGACACCGAAGTGCTTGTACACGCCACGGAAGTGATCAAGCCGCTGTTGCTGGAGATGTCGCGCCTGGCGATCGAGCGACACGAGCCCGAACAGTTGGAAGAGATTCGCCGCCTGCGCGACGTCATCGCGGATGATTCGCGCCAGCGCGAAGAGCGCTTTGCGGCGGGACGTGAAGTGATCGTGATGCTGTCCGACATGACGCGCAATCGCGTCTGGCAGATGTTGGCGCGCCAGACCCGCAACCTGCTCGCGTCGCCGCCGCTGCGCGAGGCGCGCCGGGAGATGGATCGCGACCCGGGACAGGTCGTGCCGTACATCGATCGATGTTTCGATGCGATCGCCGCCGGACAACCGGAGGCGGCGCTCGCCGCACTGCACCAGTTCGTCGACTATTTGAGCGATCTCGCCCTGTCGCTCGACGAGACCAGTTCCGGCCGCGGCCGCATGCGCGCCCTCAGCGGAACCTGATCAAGGAGGAAGCATGTCGGAGTTCAAGATCGAGACGGACACTCAAGAGCCAAACCTCGATACCGCCATGAAGGTGATCTACCAGTGGAACTACGAGCCCGAGGTGGAAGAGCTGCGGCGCTTGTACTGCAAGGCGACCGAAGCCCAGTGGGTGGCGGAGCGCGAGATCGACTGGGAGCGGCCGATCGACAAGGACCTGTTCGCCGCCGAGCCGTTGGGGAGCGCGGTCCCGATCGAAAAGACCTCGTACTGGAAGTCGCTCGGCGAGGAGATGCAGTGGAACGTCGGGCGCCGCACCGCGGCGTTCCGCCTGAGCAACTTCCTGCACGGCGAACAGGGCGCCCTGATGGTGGCGGCACAGCTCGTCAATGCGGTGCCGCACACCGACGCGAAGTTCTACGCCGCCACCCAGACGATGGACGAGGCGCGGCACGTCGAGGTGTTCGCGAAGTACATCAACAAGCTCGACGAGGTCCGGCCGATCGCCCAGCCGCTGAAGGACGTGCTCGACGAGACGCTGCGCACCGACGACTGGCTGAAGAAACTCGTCGGCATGCAGATCGTCGTAGAGGGCCTCGCTCTCTACAGCTTCCGCGAGATGCGCAATCTCACGCACGAGCCGCTGTTGAAGGACTTGCTCACCTACGTGGCGCGCGACGAGTCGCGACATCACGCGTACGGCGTCCAGTACGTCTCGCGCTGCGTCCCCGAGCTCAGCGACGCCAAACGCATCGAGCTCGAGGATTTTGCGCTCGAAGCCTCCCGTACGTTGATCGACAGCCGCAACCAGAAGACCTTCTTTACCGAGGCGCTGAAGATCTGGTCGGAGCTCGGAGTCGACGTCGGCGCGCTGATGCAGTCGCTGCAGAAAGAGCGCGATGAGCTCACCCGCGATCAGCGTCCGGGCCGCCGTCTGGGACCGATCACCGGCTTCGTCATCCCGACGCTGCGGCGCTGCGGGCTGCTCAGCGAGCGCGTCGCCAGCCACTACCACGACTTCTTGAAAGAGAACCTCGGCACCAACCTGGTCGGCGAAGACGTCGCCCAGTTCATGGAGTTGCTTCCCGATCTGCCCGAGGACACCGGCCGCTGGGTGATGGGCGAGTTGAATTAGATCAGGGGTCAGGGGCCGGGAGCCAGGGGCCAGGGATGGTGAAGGCAGGCGCGTTGCGCCGGCCTTGCCTTTCAAAGCGGGTCTGGAGCGATCAATTGATCGCGTGTGGCTGGCCTAGCGAGAAGGGCGCGATCTCGGCGTCGAAGCGGCTGCCGTCGTCGGTCACCATCTGGTAGGTGCCGTGCATCGTGCCGAACTGGGTGCGCAGCGGGCAGGCCGACGTGTAGGTGAAGGACTGTCCGGACTCGAGGCGCGGCTGTTCGCCGACGACGCCGGGGCCGCGCACTTCCTGCACGTGCCCCTCGGCATCGGTGATGATCCAGTGCCGGCTGAGGAGCTGCGTCGGGACGTCGCCGAGGTTGGCGATCTCGACCGTGTAGATGAAGAACCATTCGCCGCGCTCGGGATCGGAGCGCTCGGGGACGTAGCGCGAGTGGACGCGCACGCGGATGTCGTGGGTCGTGGCTTCGGAGTGGAACACGGTCGCGCAGGCTAATGGCGGTGACGAGGCGCGTCAATCGCGGAATCGGGCTCGGCCGTCACCACGACAGCATATAGAGCGCCGCGGCCAGTCCGGCGATGCCGGCCAGCCAGGGCAGAGCTCGCGCCGTCGCGCGCTGCGGAGGCGCCTCGTCGATCGCGCACGTCCGGCAGACTGCGCGCCGCGTCGTCCATCCCATCACCAGCTCGACGCAATCCGGACAGCAGAGTGCACCGCACGCGGCACACATGCCGGCGGCCGGCGCATGGCAGTAGACGCAATAGTCGTCATCTGGAGTGAACGGCTCGATGCCGCCCATGGCTTCAGAACTTCGGCGCCTCGAGATTCTTATCGCGCAGTAGCTTCAGCAGTCGATCGACGCCGCCGTCGCTGATGATCTCCTGGAACTGCGAGCGGAAGTTGGCGACCAGACTGACACCTTCGATCACCACATCGATGATGCGCCAGGCGCTGTCTTTGCGGCGCAGCCGGTAGTCGACGAGGATCGACTCGCTGCCGCCGCGCACGATCTTGCTCTTGACCGTCACGTCGCCTTTCTTCTCTTTGCGCTCGGACAGCACCTCGACCTTTTCGTTGCGGTAGTTGTCGATGTTTTCGCCGTAGGTGGCGGAGAGATGCTTCTTGAAAGACGCCATGAACTCGTCCTTCTGCGCGTCCGACAGCTTGCGCCAGTTGCGCGCCATGACCAGTCGCGACAGCGTCTCGAAATCAATGTGGCGGTAGACGGTTTCCTCGATGCTGCTTCGGCGCTGCTCGCTGGTCAGCGACTTGTCGCGCAACGTAGTCAAGACCTGCCCGGCGAGGGCATCGATCACCTGGCTTGGCGTATCGTCGGCCGCGGCGGCCGAGCCCAGCATCAGAACGAGAGCTGCAACGGCCGCGATTGCCGGCGCACTCCGCGGCAAGAGTCTACTCCGATGCATCGTCCTCGACCTCGTAGAGATCCTCGTCGACTTCGTAGAGATCGTCCTCGTCGGATAGAAGCTCATAGTCTGTCTCGGTGGTGGTGGCGTCCCGGATCAGCGCTTGACGACGCTGGCTGTAGGCGTTGCGGATGAACACGTAGTAGTCGAGCGCCGCTCTGCGGGCGTTGTCGATGTCTTCGGCGTAGACCGCCCGGCGGTTGATGACTTCGCCTGTGCTGTAACCCAGCGAAACCCAAAACGGCGCCACGATCCAGTAGAGCGACAGAATGCTGTCGGCCGCCAGCCCCACGGCATCGCGCGGATTGGAGGGGCCGAACAGCGGCAGGACGAGGTACGGCCCGGGCGGAATGCCCCAGACGCCGAAGGTCTGGCCGGTGTCTTCGTTCTGCTTTTCCAAACCCCACCCGCTCGCGACGTCGCGAAAACCGAGGATGCCGACCGTCGTGTTGATCGCGAAGCGAGCGCACTCCTCACCGGCGGCGCGCCACTTCCACTGCAGTACGTTGTTGGTGGTGTTGATCGGGAAGCGAAGGTTGTCGTCGAAGTTCACCAGTGCCGTGCGCACGAATTCCGGACTGATCCATTCCCAGCCTCTGGCGACGGGGGCCAGCAGATACTTGTCGAGACCCTCGTTGAGCCCGTGGGTGACGCGGTTCACCCTCTCGAACGGGTCGTTGGCGTCGTATTGCTCCTCGGCGTGAATCGGAGAACCCGCCAACGACAGCCCAGCGGCGACCATCATGAGTAGAGCGCGCAGCGACGACATCGCGCCACTGTAGCGGAAGAAGGAGGACCGCGCGAAGGCAGGCATCGGTGGACTCACTCCTCCGAATCGAGGTTGGCGTCGTGGATCAGTTTTCCGATCAACCGCTCGAGGATGACCGCCGACTCGACGAACTCGATCTCGTCGCCGTCTTCCAGATAGCGATCGTCGCCGCCGAGTTGCATCGACACGTAGCGATCGCCGAGCACGCCGGAGGTGACGATCGATGCCGAAGTGTCGACCGGCAGCTCGAGCGCCGCGTCGAGCGCCAGGAAGACGCGCGCTCGATAGTCGTCCGAGAGATCGATTCTATCCACCTGGCCGACCTGAACGCCGGAGATCACCACGGGGGCGCGCGGGCGCAAGCCGCCGATCTCGTCGAAATCGGCGAACACCGAGATCGTCTCGTCGGCCGGAATCTTGAGGCCGCCGAGCTGCAGCGACAGGTAGGCGATCGCCGCGAATCCGGCGAGGACGAAGAGGCCGACGGCGACGTCGCGTGTCTGATTTCGCTTCATGCTCCTGCTTTCGCTGGCTTCATTGCGCCGTCGTGATCACACGCCCCACAAGGCGGTGATGAAGTAGTCGAAGACGAGGATGGCCACCGACGCCTCGACGACGGTCGTGGTGGTCGCGGCGCTCACGCCCTGCGAAGTGGGCGCGCTGGTGAAGCCGCGGTAGGTTGCGATCAGACCGACCAGAACGCCGAAGCAAAGGGCTTTGATGAAGCTGCCGACGACGTCGTCGCGAAACGTGATGGACGACTCCAGGCCGGTCAGGTAGCTGCCGGGATCGACTCCCCAGTAGACTCCGACCAGGTAGCCGCCGGCAATGCCGCAGACGATGAACAGCGCCGACAGCAGCGGCATCACGAAGATCATCGCCAGCGCCTTGGGCATGACGACGTAATGCATGGGATCGATCGACATCATGCGCAGGCCGTCGAGCTGTTCGGTGGCTACCATGGTGCCGATCTCGGCGGTGGTCGCCGAACCGGCGCGCCCGGTGGTCAGCAGTGCGGTCAACACCGGCCCGAGCTCGCGAATCAGGCTGAGCCCGACCACCGTGCCCAACGAATCGGTGGCGCCGAAGCGCTCGAGAGTGTTGTAGCCCTGCAAGCCGAGCACCGCGCCGACAGCGACGCCGCAAACGCAGATGATGATCAGCGACAGCACGCCGAGGTAAAACACCTCGTCGAGAAAGCGCTGCAAGCGCAGCGGCCGCCGCAGCGCGGCGCCGCCGACATGGGCGGCGAAGACGGCGAGGCGCCCGGTCTCCTCCACGAAGTACAGAGCGCGGGCGCCGATGGCGGCGACCGGATTGCTCATGCGCCGAACGCTCCCGGCAATACCTCGACCGCGTGGTCTTGCGCCGGCGAGTCGCGGTCGGCGGTGAGGAAGGCCTGAACGCGCGGATCGGCGTGGTTGCGCAGCTCGTCGCGCGAGCCGACGACGATGCCGTCGGGCAGCACGATCATGACCCTGGAGGCCATCCGCATCGTCGAGTCGACGTGGTGCGACACGACGACGATGGTGATCTTGCGCCGGCGGTTGATGTCGACCAGCAGGTCCTCGACCTGGCGCGTCGAGATCGGGTCGAGGCCGGAGAACGGCTCGTCGCACAGCAGGATCATCGGGTTCATGATGATCGCCCTCGCCAGCGCCACCCGCTTGCGCATGCCGCCGGAGAGCTGGTTGGGGAGGAGGGCGTCGACGTCGCGCAGGCCGACCGCCGCCAGCCGCTCGTGCACTTGCGCTGCAACCGCATCGGGATCGAGATCGCTGTGCTCGCGCAGCGGCAGCGCGAGATTCTCGAAAACGGTCAGCGAATCGAGCAGCGCGCCGCCCTGGAACAGCATGCCGAGCTTGTTGCGCACTAGTCGCAGCTCGGACTCGGGCAGCGAGCTGATGTCCTGGCCGTCGACCAGAATGCGGCCCGAGACCGGTGTAATGAGTCCGCCGATCAGCCGCAGGATGGTGCTCTTGCCCGAACCGCTTCCGCCGAGGATGACCGAGATCTCACCGGCCGGGAAGGAACAGGAGAGGTTTTCGAAGACGCGGCGCTCGCCGAAGGCCATCGTCACGTTTTCGAGTCGCAGGTGGTCTGGCGCAGCCGTGGGCATGGTCGATTCGGGAGCAAAGTAGATTGACTTGCGGGTCACAATACCGGAGGCCGGACCGTTGTCGAGCGGCTCCGGGCGCGGCGGTACGCGCCGCTCAGCGTGTGATGCCGAGCTGTTCCTCGAGGCTCTCGATGCGGCGCTCGAGCTCCTCGATGCGCTCGATCAGCGCCGCGAGATCCGGGGCGGCGGGTGCCGGCGCGGTGGCTCTCGGTACCGCTTGATCGTCCGTGTAGCGCGGCGGTGGAGCGTCGAGCGGATGGGCGTCGGGGCAGAGCACCTGAGCGAAGCGTTCGGCCCGGCCGCCGGGATCCGGCGGCAACCGCCTGCCCAGCCGGTTGTCGACCAGCTGGCGCAGCACGTTCTCCACCACTTCGAGCGATTCGAGCGGCGCCATGCGCCGGGCGCGGGTGCGCAATTCTCCGACCGTCTGTGGCCCGCGCAACAGGAGCTCGGCGAGAACGGCGAGAGCGGCGGCGTTGAGACCGAGCTTGGCGCCGGCCGTATGCGCGAACTTCTCGACCCGGCTGTGACCGGGAAAGACCCGCTTGGCGAGATTCCTGTCCACCAGGCTCTCCAAAGCTTCGAGAACGGCGTCCTCGTCGAGGGATAGCACCGGTTCGCGGTTCGACTTCTGGTTCGCTGCGTTGACCGCCGCGTTGAGCGACAGAGGATAGGTCTCGGGGGTTGTCATCGCCTTTTCAAGAAGGACTCCGAGGAGGCGCGCCTCGGTCTTGCTGATGGTTTCGATCACGAGAGTATCGTCTTCTTTCTTCAGGAGAGCGCGGTCAGGACGGGCGTTCGCGGCGCTCGATTTCACGTTCCGCCGCCTTGTCGCGCAGCGGCCGCCCCTTGTCGGGCGTCGGATCCTTCACCAGGCCGTAGATCTGCCGGCCCTCGTGGTCGTCGGGCAGGTACTCGGTGATGGGCATGCCTTCGTCGTTCACGAATAGCAGGCAGTGGCAATACTTGTAGATCTGCATGTCGTCGCAGGCGCAGATCCAGGTGCGATGCGTCACTTCTTCCTGCTTGTCCGGGTAGAAGCGGCACGGACAGAGCGGCCTGCCCAGCGTCTCCTTATTGTGCGCGAGGCCCTTGATGACGGCCTCGGTGACGCCTTCGCCGGGGTGCGTCGTCGTCCCCGACTTGGCGCAGTAGCTTTCGACGAACTTGCGCATCTTCTCCATCGTCTTTTCATCGGGCTCGGCTTGCGACATGGCCTCTCTCCGCGCGGCGTTGGCGCCGCGGTTTGCACGCGTGTGGGACTCCGGTTGATCGTCGATCGCGAGCGTCGCATGGTGCGGCGCTCACGGATGATACTGACCGCGGCAGCGCGGCGCAAAGCGAAGACATGCCGGTGATGGTTCGGGACCGGCATGAAGGAGGAGGAGAGACGATGTCGGAGGGGTTGCGATTGTTGCAGGTAGACGCATTCGCCGATCGGGCGTTTCGCGGCAATCCCGCCGCGGTCTGCTTCCTGGAGGAGCGCCGCGACGACGCCTGGCTGTTGGCGGTCGCGGCGGAGATGAACCTCTCCGAGACCGCCTTCCTGCTGCGCGACGGCGAAGGCTTCGAGCTGCGTTGGTTCACGCCGGCAGTCGAAGTGCCCTTGTGCGGGCACGCCACGCTCGCCAGCGCGCACGCCATCTGGGAAGAGGGATTGGCAAATGGTGCGCTCGCCTTCTCGACGCGCAGCGGCCGTCTCACCGCCGAACGCGAAGACGATTGGATCCGTCTCGACTTCCCGGCCAAGCCGCCACAGTCCGCCGCATGTCCTGCCGGCCTGGCCGCGGCACTGGGCGCGGAGCCGGTGATGCATGCGATGGTGCCGGGATTTCATCTCGTCGAAGTGGCGGACGCCGCTACCGTGCGCGCCCTGGATCCCGATCTCCGCGGTCTCGCCGCTCTGGGCGACGTGGCGGTGATCGCCACCGCGGCCGGCGACGCCGAGCGCGAGTGCGATTTCGTGTCGCGCGTCTTCGGTCCGGGCATCGGCATCGACGAGGATCCGGTGACCGGTGCGGCGCATTGCATTCTGGCGCCGTTCTGGTCGGCGCGCCTCGGCCGCCGCGAGCTGGTCGGTTACCAGGCGTCGGCGCGCGGGGGCATCGTGCGCGTGCGCATGCCAGACCAGCCGCAAGCAGCCGGTCGCGTCCACCTGCTCGGCCGCGCCGTCACGACGCTGCGCGGCCACCTCGTCGCCTGACCGCGCGCCAACCACACCGCTATTGCTCCGCCGCCGCGAAACCGTGAGGCTGCCGTCGCATGGATCTTGCGCTCTCCGGCTTCCCCCTGCACACGCGCCTGCAGACCGTTGCCGCGCTGCGCGGCGAGGAGGGGAATGTCTCGGTCGACGCCCGTCTCCTCGATGTGCGCAAGCGCGGCTTCGTGCCGGTCGGCGCCGACCTGCAGACTTCGGGGATCATCCATCAGATGTCGCTGCGCGCGGCGCTCGATCTCGACGGCGGCGCCCTGACCGACGTCGAGACGGCGATGGCCGTGCCGGCTTTCGAGCCATCGCCGCTGACGCGCGGCGAGAGCTGCCGCGACGTTGCCGGCCGGCACGCCGGTCTGGCTCGCCTGCCGCTCGGCGACGGCGCTGCCGCCGCGGTCGGAGCGGCGATGGGCAGCGTGCGCGGGTGCAGTCACCTGTTGGCGCTGACCCAACTCTCCGCGTCGACCATGGCGTACGCACTGCCGCGAGCGGCGTCCTGGCGCGACGGGCCGCCGCGCCGCCTGTTCCAGCGCACCGTGCTGGTCGACGGCGCGCAGCCCAACCGCCACACCGTCGAGATGCTGGCGCAGGTGAGCGATCTGTTCCTCACTGAGGCGACCGGGGTCGTCAATCCGATGGACCGCTTCGCCGCCCAGAACGAGGTTCACCTGTTGGTGCGCATCGACCTCGCGACCGCGTCGCTCGGCAGCCTGCAGGTGATCGAGCGAGCGCGCGACCGCGACGAGCTGGCCAGCGCGCCGTGGCGGCGCCGCGACGATGCGGTCGCCGGCCTGGTCGCGGCGCCGCTGCTCGGCGGCTTTGCGAAGCGGGTGCTGGCAGCGTTCCCCGACCCGGCGCACGACCGCCCATTGGTCGATGCCCTGCTGTCCCTGGCGCCGACGTTCATCCAGGTGTGCGGCTGCTTCTCGGACGACTGGCCGAGCCGCTGCATGTCGGTGGACACCCTGGTCGGCGTCGGTGGAGTGCCCGACGCCTGCTACATGTGGCGCCGCGACGGCGTCCTGCACAGCCGCAAGAAGACGACCGACCCGATCGCCGAGGTGTGAAGTCGGGAGTCGAGAGTCGGGAATCGAGAATCGGGACTGGTAGTCAGAGAGTCTTCGCCGCTCGCCGATCTGAGTTGGCGCGATCGGGGTCGTGTGTCAGCAGCACGATTTCCTGTTGTCCACGGGGTGGTAGGACGAGGCGCCGGCGCTCGACTCGTGCGGAAGGGAAGCGCTCGCGCAGGCGGTGGAGGATTTCGACTTCGGACGGTGAGTCGATCTCCAGCAGATACGCGACGACGCCGGAGGGTGCGTTGGTTCGTTGTGACAACGCTTCTCGCGCCACCAGGTAGTCGTAGATCGGGCTCTCGAACGAGCACCTCGTCTCGGTTGTGACCGCCGACCATTCGCGTTCCCAATCGGCGACGAAGCGAAGGCACGGCAGTCGCCGCGTAAAGGTCGCCGCGTTTGCGTAGACGAGAGTTGCAGCCGCCGCTTCGTCTTCGATGTTGTGAAAGATGGTGCCGGCGTCGTGAAAGGCCCGTCCGGCGAGCTCGGCATACTGCGCGAATGCCGTAGGCTCTCGGTCGATGCGGAAGTGACACGCGGCATTCGTGATCGCGACACCGCCGACCAGCAGGACGCAAATGGTGGCGACGATCCTGCCGCGGGAATGCAGGGGGCGGCCGAGTTTTTTCGACGTGTCGCTCAGCAACACGACGATGGGCAGATAGATCCCGGCCATGAAGCCTGCGACGCGGCGCGGCTCGGGGTCTTCGCTGAACAATCCGGCCGGAAGGAGGAGAATGAGCCAGAGCACGAGCACGACTCGCTCGCTTCGACGAATCGTGCCGAGCAAGTACGCGATCGAAGGGATCAACAGAGCGAACACGACAGCATTGAGGCTGCGTCGGTGCCGGTGATCGGGCTGCGCCATCATCAACCAATTCGAGAAGGTCTCTCGATGGTGAGCGAGGTGGATCATGAGCCTCGAGACGTTGTCCGCGAGCCGTCGAGCTCGAAGCCCGAGCCGCTGGAAAGCGGTTGTCTGTGCGTGCTCGTTGTGCGGGTCGTGAAGCTCGAACATCGAGCGCCCGTAGACGGAGAGCGTAGAAACCGGCTGCCATTCGCCGGTGGCTGCAAGGTTCAGCAGGGGACTGCTGTAGAACCAGAGAACGCAGCCGACCAGCAGCCAGGGGACCGCCCGAAGACGGTAGTGGCGCGTCTGTTCGTCACCCGCCGATAGAGAGAGAAGGGGAAGCGCCGCGAGTGCGAGACCGGCGGCGTAGAAGTACCGAGTGAGCGGCATCCACAGCATCGCCGCCGCTGCCGCTGCCACACTCCAGCGCCTGGCCAGCCAAACGGTGACCAGCAGCGTCGCAAACGCCGCCGTCGTTACGGCGATGATCTGGCTGGCCTCGATACGCGACCAGAACAAGTGCGCGGGATCAGTCGCCAGTAGCATTCCCGCGGCGAAGGCCCACGCCGGTCCGACGAACTGTCGAGCGGCTGCGTAGCAAAGCGCCACCGAGAGCGCGCCCAGACTCGCACTGGTGATGCGCAAGGCAAGAATCGACGGACCGACACTGTTGTTGGCCAACCAGCGGATCGGCATGTGGACGAAGCCATCGTCGAGCACCCGATTGTGGGTGATGAAGTGAGAAAGGCCGGAAGAGCTAAGGCTCTCCAGAAAAGCCCCCGCCGGCTCGACGTCGACGAACCAGGGGATTGCCTCGATGGCGTACAGGCGCAACAGGCCCGCCCACGTCACGAGGGTTGCTACCGCGACGACGTCGACTCGCCGTGACGTGGACGCCCTCGGCACGGCATCGGCACTTCGGCCGGCGCCGTATGCGATCATCGCTGCGATTCCGTAGAGGATGACGCCCGCGACGATTCGATCGCCGAGCAATGCCGCCTGCGCCCAGGCTGCCGCGCAAACTGCGAGAGCGATCCACCGTGGCTGGCCGCGGGCAGGCCAGAAGAGCGCCGCTAACGCTGTCGATATCAGGAAGGCAACTGCGTACGGGTGGTCGATGCAGAGGGTTGCCAACCGCCACCCAAAACTCGCTAACCGATCGACCTCGTCGTCCAGCTGCCTGAGCATGAGTGGGCGCGCTCGTCTATCCTACGACTCTCGACTCTCGATTCCCGAGTCTCGAGCTGCCTCGGCGCAGCGAGCGATCGCGTCGTCGATCGCGGCGCGGTCGACGTCCAGATGGGTGACGGCGCGGAAGACGCCGCGGCGCATTAGATTGACCAGGACGCCGCGCCGGCGCAGGGCCGCGGCGAGCTCGGTGTCGCGCGTGCAGTGGAACAACACGATGTTCGTCGCCGGCGGCGGGTCGACGCGGAGTCCGATCGCGCTCAGTCCGTCGGCGAGGCGGCGGGCATTGTCGTGATCGTCGCGCAATCGCTCGACGTGATGGGCGAGGGCGTGCAATGCCGCGGCGGCGAGGATGCCGGCCTGGCGCATGCCGCCGCCGAACATCTTGCGCAACCGATGGGCGCGCTCGATGGTCGCTGTGTCGCCGCAGAGAATCGAGCCGACCGGCGCGCCGAGGCCCTTCGAGAAGCAGAACGACACCGTGTCGCAGGCGGCGGCCCAGCGCGTCGCCGACACGCCGCTGGCGGCGACGGCGTTGAAGATGCGGGCGCCGTCGAGGTGAACGCGCAGGCCGCGTTCGCGCGCCGCGGCGGCGACCGACTCGAAGCGCTCGATTGGCCACACCGTGCCGCCGGCCGCGTTGTGCGTGTTCTCCAGCGCGACCAGAGTCGCCGGCGCCGCGTGCGGGTCGCGCGGCGGGATGGCGGCGGCGACATCGTCGGCCGAGAACATGCCGTCGGTGCCGAGCGTCTTGATCTGCACGCCCGACAGCGCTGCCGCGGCGCCCGACTCGTAGCGCAGGATGTGCGCGCCTTCACCCGCCAGCACGACGTCGCCGTGCCGGGTCTGGGCGCGGATCGCGATCTGGTTGGCCATCGTGCCGGAGGGCACGAACAGCGCCGCCTCCTTGCCAGTGACGCGCGCCGCCTCCGCCTGCAGCCGATTGACCGACGAATCCTCGCCGTACACGTCGTCGCCGACCTCCGCCTCGGCCATCGCCCGCCGCATCGCCGGCGTCGGGCGTGTGACGGTGTCACTGCGCAGGTCGATGGTCATCGGCGTACG
>CADEER010000078.1:0-7790 GCA_902826395.1 uncultured bacterium | reverse complement strand
TCCAGATCCTCGACCGCGGCGGCGCGCTCCATGATCAGCTTGAATCGCGGCTCGACCTCGCGTCCCATGAGCGTGGTCATGGTGCGCTCGACTTCGCCGTCGTCGGCGATGGCGACGCGCAGCAGGTGGCGCTTGGTCGGATCGAGGGTGGTCTCCTTGAGGGTCGGCGGGTTCATCTCGCCGAGTCCCTTGAAGCGCTGGACGACCGGTTGCTTGCCGTTGGCCTTGGCCAGCACTGCGTCGCGCTCGGCATCGTCGAGCGCCCAGTGCACTTCCTTGCCGATCTCGACCTTGTAGAGCGGCGGTTGGGCGATGAAGACGTGGCCCGCGTCGATCAGCGGCCGCATGTGGCGGTAGAAGAAGGTCAGCAGCAGGGTGCAGATGTGGTGGCCGTCGGAATCGGCGTCCATCAGCAGGCAGACCTTGTGGTAGCGCAGCTTCGATAGATCGGTGTTCTTACCGGCGTTGCAGCCCAGCGCCGAAACGATGTCGCTCAGCTCGCGGTTGGCGAGCACCTTCGAAAGCGACGCCTGCTCGGAGTTGAGCACCTTGCCGCGCAGCGGCAGGATCGCCTGGAAGTTGCGGTCGCGCGCCTGCTTCGCCGAGCCGCCGGCCGAGTCGCCCTCGACCAGGAAGAGCTCGCAGATCTCCGGATTGGTCGACGAGCAGTCGGCGAGCTTGCCGGGCAGGTTCAAGCGGTGCGAGATCGCCGTCTTGCGCTGCACCGTCTGCGCGGCGGCGCGCGACGCGCTGCGGGCGCGCGAGGCGAGGATGACGCGCTCGGCGATCGCCGCCGCCTGCGTCTGATTCTGCAGCAGGAAGTTCTCGAGCGCCGTGCGGACGAAGTTGTCGAGCGGCGCCGTCACCTCCTGGTTGTTGAGGCGGTCCTTGGTCTGCCCCTGAAACTGCGGCTCCTGCACGTACAAGCTCAGGATGACGACCATTCCCTCGCGGATGTCCTCGGTGGTGATGGTCATGCCCTTCGGTGTGAGATTCTGCACGCCGAGGTAGTTGCGCACCGCCTTGGCGATGCCGGCGCGGACGCCGTTCTCGTGCGTGCCGCCGGAGCGGGTGGGGATGCCGTTGACGAACGACAACATCGTTTCGTCGGTCGATTCGGTCCACACCAGTGCGATCTCGGCGTTGGGCGTTTCCTTGCGCTCGGCGAAGAACGGCGTCCCGAGCATCGTCAGCTTTCGCTCGGCTGCCAGCTTCGCGATCCATTCGGCGATGCCCTCGTCGTGGCGAAACTCCTCGGTCGTCTTCGCCGCCTCGTTCTCGAAGGTCAGAGACAAGCCGCGGTGCAGGTACGAGCGCGCCTCGAGGCGCTCGCGGATCAGTGCCGGGTCGAAGTCGGTCTTCGGGAAGATCTGGCCATCCGGCGTGAACGTGATGCTGGTGCCGGTGCCGCGCGCTGCGCTGCCTTTGCTCAGCTTGCTCGATGGGGCGCCGCGCGAGAAGGATTGCTCCCAGTGGTAGCCCTCGCGCTTCACGCGCGCCGTCATCGAGGCGGATAGGGCCGTGACCACCGACGCGCCGACGCCGTGCAAGCCGCCGGCGTGGTAGTAGTTGCGGTTCTCGAACTTGCCGCCGGCGTGCAGCGTGGTGAGGATCAGCTCGAGCGCCGACTTCTTGTGCTTGGGATGCTTGTCGACCGGGATGCCGCGGCCGTTGTCGGTCACCGTGATCGTCTTGCCGTCGCGATGCAGAGTGACCGTGATGCGGTCGCAGTGACCGTTCATCGCCTCGTCGACCGAGTTGTCGACCAGCTCCCACAGGAGATGGTGCAGGCCCTCGCGATCGACGCCGCCGATGTACATGCCGGGGCGTTTGCGGACCGGTTCGAGGCCTTCGAGAACCGTGATGTCCTTAGCCGTGTATCGCGCCCCGCTCATCCTCGACCGCCTCCCGCTGATTGCCGGATCGACGAACCGCCGGCATCGACGGAGCGTGCCACAGGCATCTCGGAAGATCGAGAGTCGGGAGTGACTCGAGAACCGGGAACCGAGAACTGTGAACCGTGAGGTGGAATGAAAGAATGGCGGTGTCACGTCGACTACTCCTGCGCGGTTCCCGGTTCCCCATTCCCGGTTCCCGATACAAGATCGCGCTTGCACCGCATCGCAGTGGCGGCTATCCGGCTGCTTGATGTCCAACTGCTGCAGCGCGGGGAACCAGTGCGCCTCGGCTTGATGCTCGGCTACTGGACGGCCGGTCCCGAGGACCCGATCGAGCTGGTGTTGGAGGCCGAGCGGCTGGGCTTCGATTCGGTGTGGACATCGGAGGCCTATGGTTCCGATGCGATCGCGCCGCTGTGCTGGCTCGGGGCGCGCACGTCGCGCATCCGCCTCGGCACGGCGATCCTGCAGATCGCGGCGCGTACCCCGGCTTGCGTGGCGATGACGGCGGCGACCATCGATCATTTGTCCGGCGGCCGGCTGATCCTCGGCATCGGCGTCTCGGGACCGCAGATCGTCGAGGGATGGTACGGGCAGCCGTTCCCCAAGCCGATGGCGCGCACGCGCGAGTTCGTCACCGTGGTGCGCGATATCCTTCGCCGCGAAGGTCCGGTTGAGTTCGCCGGGGAGCACTACCAGATCCCGTGCCGTGACGGCGCTCGCGCCGGCCGCCCGCTGCGCCTGACGATCCCGACGCTGCGCTCGGAGATTCCGATCTTTCTCGGCGCCGAAGGGCCGCGCAACATCGCCCTGGCGCGCGAGATCGCCGACGGCTGGGTGCCGCTGTTCCTGTCGCCGCATCACACCGCGGCGTATGCCGATTCGTTGCTCGAAGCGAAGCCGGGCTTCGAGGTCGCCTGTCCGGTCACCGTGGTGCTCAGCGACGATCTGCAGCACGCCATGACGTCCGTGAAGTGGTCGCTCGGCTTCTACATCGGCGCGATGGGGATGCTCGGCCCGCGCCGCAGCAATTTTCACATCGAGATGCTCTGCTCGATGGGCCACGAGGGTGCGATCGAGCGGATCCAGAAGCTGTTTGCCGAGGGCCGCCGCGAGGCCGCCGCCGCCGCGGTGCCCGACGAGCTGGCCGACGATCTGGCGCTGATCGGCTCGGCGGCTCGGATCCGCGACCGTCTGCAGGCGTGGAAGGAGAGCCCGGTGACGACCTTACTGGCCGGCACGCGCGATCCGGTGGCGCTGCGCGTCCTCGCCGAAGCGATGAGCTGACCGCGACCCGGCGCCTGTTGGTCACCTTGCCGGAAAGGTTCGTTTCGTGCTCAGGTCGCGGCATTCGGGGGGAAGCCGAATGTGGCAGATACTTTCTGTAGTCGTATTCATTATTCTCGGCATCGTACCTGCGCGGGCCGCCGACGCGCCGATCCCTGGGCGCAAGATCGTCATCAAGACGGAGCCGGTGTCGGCCAAACGGCGATTCGTGTTCGCTTCGGGCGCCGACGTGGGCATCACCGCCGCCGCGGACCCAACGCAGTTCGGTGCGGATCTGATGGTCGCGGGGTTGATCTGTGTTGGAGAAGATTGCGCGATTACAGGATCCTCGGGTCTGGTTCACCTGCCTGCGGACTATTGGATCGGGTTGGGCACGCCGCCGGGATCGGAGGGATTTCGGTACAAGGATCCGAGCGCGAGCGCCGGAGGAATCCGCAAGGCCGTCTTCAAGCCGGGCAAGATCGTCATCAAAGGATCTGGGGACGATTGGAATTGGGTGCCGGCCGGCGGTGAGGACCGGGTGGCGCTGACCTGGGAAGTCGGTGCGGATCGTCTATGCGCAGTTTTCGGCGGTGCCGAGAAAGGCAACGAGCCTGGGTACCTGTCGTACCGCAACGCCGATGCGCCCGCCGTCTGTCCGGCGCTGTGCGGCAATCACGTGGCCGAGGCGGACGAAACGTGCGACGGCGACGACTCGACGGAATGCTCCGGTCTCTGCCAGAGCGATTGCACGTGCCCAGCGCCTGTATGTGGCAACGATGTTCGCGAGAGCGGGGAGCAGTGCGACGGTTTTGGCGGGTTCGACCCGTACTGCGGCGGGGATACCTTTCCAATGGGTTGTACGCCGGCGTGCAGGTGCTGCGTGCCGACGGGATCCTACGGATGTTCGTTCTTTGACTGCTGCAGCGCCTTGTACTGCTGGCCGACGGCTGGCGAAATTTTGGGCGTGTGCACGGATCTCCCGTTTCCGTATTAGAGGAATCGCGGCTGTCTCGATTGATGCGACCCCGCCGAGTTCACTGTGCGACGGCGTAGAGGCGCCACTCGCCGGGGATGCCCTCGAGGATGCGGGTTCCGCGGTAGGTTTTCGGCCGCATGCCTGAAACCCGCGTAAGAGCGGGACGCGATCAAGAGCGGCGTGGCATCGCTTGAGCGGGTGCCGGCTCGGCGCTATGCCTGCGCGGCGCAGGAGACTTGCGATGAGCGGCCATGCCCACGTGATGTTCTGGACTGCCGGCTGCTGTCTCGGGTTTGCTTCGGCGGTTGCAGTTCTACGGCTGCGCGGTGTGCTCGCATGGAAGACGATCGCCGCGCTTCTCTGGGCGGTGTTCGGCCTGATGTTGGGCGGTGTGTGGCAAGCGCGTCTCGAGGTCATGCCGGTAGGAGAGGCGCTGTCGATCGGTCCGGCCGACGTGCTGGCCGGCGGCGGCCGCATTCCGCTCGGCCTGGCGACTGGCGCTGTCCTCGCCGCGGTGTGGTGCGCGGTGGTGCGTGCGCCGTGGTGGCCGACCGGCGATGCGCTCGCCGTTGCGGCGCCGGTCGTCATCATACTGGGTCGCTTTGGATGTCTCGCTGCAGGATGCTGCACCGGTACGGTGTGCGGCGACAGCGTGCCGCACTTCTTGTGCACGCCCGTCGGCCGCGACTCGGAGGTGTTCGCCCGGCAATACGCGCAGGGTTTGATCGATCCAACGAGTGCGATCGGTCTGCCCATCCACCCGCTGCCCATCTACTTCATGGTCTTGGCGGCGGTGGTCCTGGCTGTCCTGTTGTGGCAACTGCGGCACGGCTCGAGGCCGGGCAGCCTGTTGGTGGCGTTCGGCCTGCTGTGGCCGGTCGGCAAGCTGGCGCTCGAGCAGTTGCGCGAAACGCCGCGGCCGCCAGGCCTGGCGACATGGGTACCGCTGGTAATGTTCTCCGCCAGCGCGCTGATGTTGGTGCTGCGCCGCGCGATCAACCCGGCTGGGCCACCAGATCCTGTGTGAACACGTCGAGGGCGTCGACGACGACGCCTTCGACGATGACGTTCTGGAAGCCCGGCGGCGCCGTCGCCTTTACGGTGTAGGTGGTAAACGGCAGATTCTCGGTCCGGTAGCTGCCGTCGGCCTGCGTGGTGACGCGAGTGCGCACGACGTCGCAACCCTTCACGCCCGACACGTCGATCTTCACGTTGGGGAGGGGATTGCCGATGTCGTCGGTCAGAATGCCGCGGATCTGCGCGCCGTACGGACCGGGTACGGCGACGGTCCGTGTGCCGGTCAGGTTGAAGAAGGCGCCGGCCTGGCCGACCGGCAACGCGGCCGGGACCGGGTCGGCGGTGCCGAGCCAGGCGACATTCAGGGCACGCAGGCCGGCGCTGAGCGCGTAGCTGCCGATATCGAGGGGCCCGAAGCGGAACCACCCGTCGGCGCCGACGATCGAGATCAGCTTTACCAGTCCGTGCTCCAGTTCGACTTGCGAGCCCGTCAGCGGCTCACCCGTGGTCGAATCCAGCAGGCGCCCGGCGATCTCGAGCCGTTCGGGCGGCGTGCGGTGCGCCGCTTCCCAATCGTCGACCATGGCGGCGAACTGCGCGACCAGCTCTGGGTTTTGCGCTGCCAGGTTGGTTTTCTCGAATGGATCGATGTCGATCCGGTACAGCTCTTCGTGGTCGTCACTGGCGAAGCGCAGATAGCGCCACGTGTCGGTGCGCAGGAAGTGGCCAATGCCTTCGTAGAGGCCGATCACCTCGGTCCGTCCTGGAGAAGGGCCGCCTTCGATGCGTTCGCGCAGGCTCACCCCTGCCTGCTCGGGCAGACGGTCGATGCCGGTATAGTCGCAGATCGTCGGCGCGATGTCGGTGGTCGAGATCAGATCGTCGTAGGCAACGCCGGCCGGAACGTGTCCCGGCCAGTTGAAGATCAACGGCGTGCGGAAGCCGAGGTCGTACAGGGTCTTCTTACCGCGCCCCATCCCGGAAAAGAGTTGCAGATTCAGTCCCCAGCCGTTGTCGGCCAGGTAGATGATCATGGTGTTCTCGCGCAGACCTCGATCCTCGAGCTCGCCGATCAGCTCGCCGATCAGGCTGTCGAGCCAGGAGATGTTGGAGAGATAGTTGACCTCGTTCGGGCAGTTTGCGCATTGGCCCCAACAGCCCGCCGTCGCGCACGACTTCAGCCCCAGCGCTTCGTAGGGATCGCGAAAATTCTGCGGCGCCGTGAACGGCGTATGCGGCAGCGCTGGGGCGAACCAGACGAAGAAAGGGTCGCCTTCTACCTCGTCGAGAAAACTGCGCAGCGGATCGAGCGCTGGGCAAGATACCTGGGGGTCGACGTCGTCGCCGCACAGGGCCGGATCCCAACCGGCGCGGCCAAAGTCCCAACCATCGGGCAATAGGAGTTGCCCATGGGTCAGCGCAAGGCCGTGTGTGAAGCCGGCTAGATCGAACGGCCCCTCCCAGTATTTGCCGCCCTCCCAACTCTTGTAGCCGGCGCTGCCGAGATCCTTCGGCAAGGTGCGCATGTGCTCCACTTCGGTGCGCGGATATTTTTGCGGCGAAGTCGTCAAGGTGATTTCGGGCAACTGGTCGAGAGCGGTTCTGGTGTCCTCCCACTGCAGTGGCTGCACGCCCGCTGTCGTCAACAGCGTGCGCAACGACGGGATACACGTACTGGCGGTGTTGTGCGTGTTGCGGAACACGACACCGCCGGCGGCCAACTCGTCCAGGTTGGGCGTGAGTACGATCTGGTTGATCGGCATCGGACCCTGGTTGGTGTTGAGGGTCTTCGGGCTGGGCATGAAGCCGTAGTCGGTCCAACCGAGATCGTCGCCGATGATCAGGACGACGTTTGGCCGTGCAGGTTGTGCGAGTGCCGCGGTTGCTACACACAGGCCGATGGCGGCGATCTGGACAGCAAAGAGGGCTCGTCCGGGTCTCATAGCGCGAGCGGGTATCACGCCGCGGATCGGCAGGGCAATCAAAAAGTTAACGGCTCCATAGGGAAATCTACTGACTCTCGATCGGGGGTAGTCTGCTTTGACGCGACATTCTTTGCTCGCGTGTACAGGCACGGGGGAGAAACGAGAGAGGCCCGGCGCCTTGCGGGCGTCGGGCCTCTCGGGGCTCACAACGGTGATGCTGCTTTCGCGCTGGTGGGGCGCGTCTTACATGTCGTCCATGTCCATGTCGGGCATGCCGCCGTGACCGTGACCACCCTTCTTCTCGGGCTTTTCGGTGACCGCCGCTTCGGTGGTCAGCAGCAGGCCGGCGACCGAGTTGGCGTTTTGCAGGGCCGTGCGCACCACCTTGGTCGGGTCGATGATGCCCATCTTGATCATGTCGCCGAACTCCTCGGTGCGGGCGTTGAAGCCGAAGGCGCCCTTGCCGTTCTGGATCTTGTCGAGGACGACCGAGCCTTCGTGGCCGGCGTTCTCGGCAATGCGGCGGGCCGGCTCCATGATGGCGCGGCGGATGATGTTGAAGCCGATCCGCTCGTGGTCGCTGGCCTTGGTCGACTCCAGCACCCCGGCGGCGCGCACCAGGGCGACGCCGCCGCCCGGCACGATGCCTTCCTCGACGGCGGCGCGGGTGGCGTGCATGGCGTCCTCGACGCGCGCCTTCTTCTC
>CADEER010000077.1:7231-22977 GCA_902826395.1 uncultured bacterium | reverse complement strand
CCTCAGCCCGAGCCCGATAGGAATTCGAAATGAAGGCTGAGGCTGCGGCTCGGGCTGAGGCTCGAGGGGTGAGGTTACCTTTATTTCCGATGCGGGCGGGGCGATAAGGCCCTCCTATGACGAAGATCGTGCATGCATTCTCCGACGATGCGCTCGCCGACCGCGACGGCCTGGCGCTGGCGGAGCTGATTCGACGCAAGGAACTGAGCGCCGTGGAGGTCGTCGACGCGGCGATCGCCCGTGCCGAGCGCGTGGCGGGGCCGCTCAACTCGATTGCCGCCAGGCGCTTCGACGAGGCGCGCGCCGAAGCGGCCAAAGGTGCGAACGGCCGATTCGCCGGCGTGCCGACCTTCATCAAGGACAACACCGACTTCGCCGGCATGCCGACCAATCACGGCTCGGCCGCGGTGCGCTCGCAGCCGTCCAAGAAGTACGGCGTCTACGCCAAGCAATACATGGCGCAGGGGTTCGTCTGCCTCGGCAAGAGCTCGATGCCGGAGTTCGGACTCAACGCCACGACCGAGTTCGACTACGCCGATCCGACGCGCAATCCGTGGAACACCGACTACTCCTGCGGCGCGTCCTCGGGCGGGTCCGCCGCGATGGTCGCCGCCGGGGTCGTGCCGATCGCGCACGCCAACGACGGCGGTGGCTCGATCCGCATTCCGGCCGCGTGCTGCGGACTCGTCGGCCTGAAGCCGAGTCGCGGCCGCCACGTCGTCCCCGAGGCGGCGCAATCGATGCCGATCGATCTGATCAGCGAAGGCGTCGTCACGCGCAGCGTGCGCGACACCGCGGCATTCCACGCCGCCGGCGAGGAGTACTACCGCAATCCGCAATTGCCGCCGCTCGGCTTCGTCGAAGGGCCGGCCGCGCGCCGCATGCGCATCGGCGTCGTCATCGATTCGATCACCGGTTCGGCAACCGATGCGCCGACGCGCGCCGCAGTCGAGCAGACGGCCGCGCTGCTCGAGCGACTCGGCCATCGCGTCGAGCCGGTTCCGCTCCCCGCACTGGAGCGCTTCGCCAGCGACTTCCTCGTCTATTGGGGGATGCTGGCGTTCGCCTTGCACAACGCTGGCCGGCGGATCGTCGATCCCAGTTTCGACAAGACGCGGTTGGACGGCCTGACGGTCGGTCTCAGCCAGCACTTCAAGCGCAACTTCTACCGCTTGCCGACCAGCCTCTACCGCCTCAGCCGCCACACGCAGCGCGAGTCGGCGAAGTTCTTCGCCGACCACGACGCGCTGCTGACGCCGGTCCTGGCGCACACGACACCCCAGCTCGGCCACCTCAGTCCCAAGGTCGAGTATCCCGAGCTGATCGCCCGCCTGACTCGCTACGCTTCGTTCACACCGCTGGCCAACATCACCGGCGACCCTGGCATCTCGCTGCCGGCAGCGCAGACGGCGGACGGCCTGCCGATCGCCGTCCTACTCTCAGCCCATCGGGGCAACGAGCGCACTCTCCTCGAGCTGGCGTACGAGATCGAAGCAGAGCGCCCCTGGCGGCGAATCCAGGACGCGGCCGCTGCCGCGGCGGATTGAGGTTGCGTTCTCAGCGATCGGGGGCGAGCGCCGCGCCGGCACCGAGCACGTGCTCGCTCCATTGGCGTTGCAGGTAGCGCAGTACTGCCGGATAGACGAACCAGTGGCGGAAAGGCCCGATCAGCGCCATGTAGGCACCGGTGATGCGACCGACCGGGGCGACGTAGATGGCCCAGTAGAGACGGTAGCCGCCGCCGTGCGGGCGCAGCGCCTGCACCGAGAACGCGTGCACGGTGCGGTTGCGGATCTCGCTCACCGCCTCGTCGGGGAACACGTAGAGGATGGTGAACGGACCGTCCGGCGTACCCGGTCGCTCCAACGATCGCTCGACATCGGCGGGGGTCAGCCGGCCGCGATAGAGTGACGCGACGTTGTCCGGCGCCGGCTGCGATTCCCATCCGAAGAGACGCCCGAGGAAGAGGCGCAGCCCGAACAGCGCGCGCACGACGGGGTTCACCTGCGTCAGGCGCTCGGCGCGCGTGAACGGGCGCAGGTCTGCGAGGCTGCGTCCCGGACCACCGCCGGGCAGATCGACGCGCCACACATCGTGCAGCGGCACGCCGGCGAGCAGTTGGTGAGCGCGCAAGTCGAGCTGCAGATACTCCGCCGGCTCGATGCGTCCGTACATGGGCGAGAGCCTCGCCGATCACCTGCCGCCGTTCAACCGACGGGCTCGCCGCGAGTCGGCATCTGCTCCGCCACCGATCGATGGATCTGCGCCGGCACGGGTAGCTCAGCGCATTGTCCGTGACAGGGCGCATGTGGACTTTTTGGTTGCCGCATCCAGCATCGGGGTGATAGCCCCGGGGCACGCCACCGGGAGGCAATCATGGCACGCGGGCTCGACCAACGGCTCCCCAGAGCCGGGACAGTACTACTGCTGAGCGTCGCCCTCACCGCGACGACTTCCCTCGCCGACAGCGTCGGGCCGAACTTTGCCACTGCGACCGTCGACAACTGGGGCATCTCAGGGGAGGCCACCGGTCCGGCCGATAATTCTTGTTCGGCGACTTTCGACGACAACGATGCCGTGACCCTCACCAACTTCGACTTCGCCTTGCCCCCCGATTCGACCATCGAGGGAATTCTCGTCGAGCCCAAGGGCGGGCGCGATGTCGCGACCGGGACGTTCATCCTGCGCCTCACCAAGGACGGCTCGAACCCCGTCGGGACGGCGCGCAACGCGAACGTGACGAACAACGCGACACTGTGCTCGCAAACCGCCTTCTTCCCAGCCGGCGGTGCCATGGATCTGTGGGACTCCACCTGGGATCAGGAGGAGATCGAGAGCGACAGCTTCGGCGTCACCGTCATCACCCCGATGTCGGTCGGCAGTGCCACGTCCTTTTTGGATACGGTGCGCATCACCATCTTCTTCACGGCACCCAGCACCCCGACGCCCGAGCCGACATCCACCGCCACCGCGACTGCGACGCCGAGCGACACGCCGATCGCGCCCGACCTGCCCGGCGACGAGATCCTGGTCAACACCAACACGGCGGACGGTCAGTTCGACCCCGCCGTCGCGTCGGCGGCCAATGGCAACTTCGTCATCGTCTGGGAAGGCGGCGAGGACGGCGCCTTCGATGTTTTCGGCCAGCGCTTCGCCAGCGACGGCAGCAAGCTCGGCACCGAGTTCATGGCCAACACCTTCACCACCGGATCGCAGGACGACTCGTCGGTGGGAGTCGCGGGCAACGGCGACTTCATCGTCGTCTGGGAGAGCGACGACCAGGACGGCGACAGTCGTTCCGTGAATGGACAGCGCTTCGCCAGCGACGGCACCCCGCTCGGCACCGAATTCCAGGTCAACACCCACACGACGGAGGCTCAGGACGATCCGTGGGTCGCCGCCTGGAGCAACGGCGACTTCGTCGTCGTCTGGGAGAGCATCGAACAGGACGGCGAGGATAATGGAGTCTTCGCACGGCGCTATGCGAGCGACGGCACCGCCCTCGATGCGATGGAATTCCAAGTCAACAACTTCACCGATGGCGACCAGAACCAACCCGAGGTCGCCGCGTGGAGCGGCGGTTTCGTGGTGAGCTGGTCGAGCTCACAAGACGGCTACGGTTACGGCATCTTTGCGCAGCGTTTCGATACCGCGGGAGCCGAGGTCGGCACCGAATTCCAGGTCAATGAGCATACGACCTCCGAACAGACACAGTCGACGATCGGCGCCGCGAGCAACGGCGATTTCGTCATCGCCTGGAGCTCGCTCTACCAGATCGAGGATTGGGACGTATTCGCGCGCCGCTACTCGAGCAGCGGCAGTGCGAGCAGCGACGAGTTCCTCGTCAACACCTACACCGACGACGATCAGGACGATCCCGCAATCGGCGTCGCGCCGGGCGGCGATTTCCTCGTCGCGTGGTCCAGCCGCTTCGACCAGGACGGGGACGATGCGGGAGTGTTCGGTCAGCTCCACGACTCGGCGGGCGACGAGCTCGGCGGTGAGTTCCGAATCAACACGACGACCGACGACGATCAGTCGGACCCGGCCGTCGCCGCGCTCGGCTCCACCGGCAACTTCGTCGTCGCCTGGCAGGGCGCGCCGGTCGCCGACGGTGCGGTTACCTCGGGCTTCAGCAGTTCCTCCGACATCTTCGCGCAGATCGTCGGCCAGGTGAACGTCGACACGCCAACCGCGACGGCGACCGCCACCGACACCCCCACACCGACGGCGACAGCGACCAGCACCGCTACGCCGACCTCCACCGCGACCGATACACCCACCCCGCAGCCCGACGGCGCGCCGTGCGCACTCGACGGTCAGTGCGTCTCCGGCAGTTGCAGCGACGGCGTGTGCTGCAACGAGGCGTGCGACAGCCCGATCGACCGCTGCAACCTGCCCGACACGCTCGGCATCTGCGTCGCGCTCCCCGCGCCGGCACCTGCGATGTCGCCCGCCGCCATCACCATCGGCCTCGGCGTCCTGTTGCTCAGCGGTTTCGGCGCGCTGTGGCGGAGGCGACGGCGCTGAACTTCTCAACGCAGAGGCGCAAAGGCGCAGAGGTGCGACGGAACGTCGCCGCGGCGGTAACCTCTTCCCTACGCCTCTGCGCCTCCGCGCCTTCGCGTTGAACCCCTTCCCGGCAACGCCCCTTGTCGGAGCACCGCCTCAAACGTACAACGGCGGGGCGAGGTAAGGCCGATGAACATGTTTCAAAAGTTCGCGCTCCGCGACGCCATCATCGTCGGGCTGGCCGGGGCAGCTTGGTGGTCGATCGCCGGAATGTCGGCGCAGAGTGGTCCGATCGCGGATCTCACCGGCGTCGTCACCGGCGCTCTGATCGGCGCCAGCGCATTCGCGCTGCACGAGTGGGGACATCTGCTGGCGGCGTTTGCCGCCGGCGCCGACGCGCAGCCGAACAGCCACCTGAAGACGACGCTGCTGTTCAGCTACGACGCCGAGCACAGCTCGCTCGGCCAGTTCCTGATCATGTCGGCCGGCGGCTTCGCCGTCACCGGCTTCTTCCTCTGGCTGACCTACGGCGTCCTTCCCGACGGACTGCTCGCCACCCGCGTGGCGCGCGGCATCGTCGCGTTCCAGGCGTCGCTGACCGTCCTGCTGGAGTTCCCGCTGGTGGCGATCGCCCTCTTCAAGGGCCGCGCGCCGGCGGAAGCCGGCGTCAAGCTGGCGCCTCAGACATCGGAACGCGGGGCCGGATGACACCGGGGAGACGAATGTACCGCTCGCAGCGCAGGTGACGCGCCGTACTGGCGCGTCGATCCGACTCGAGTCAGAGAGCGCCCGGCTTCAGCGGGCGCAGCGGAATCCGGTATCGCCGTTGCGGCGGCCGGTCGGGGCGTACGCCTTGTCCGATGTCCGCAGGGCGTGCGGGTAGTAACTCCACGCGCCACCGCGCATCTCGTCGCGATGAGATTCGCTGTTGGCGACGAGCTCCCAGACGTTGCCCGCCATGTCGTCGGCCCCAACCGGCGATTTGCCGGCCGGAAACAAGCCGACCGGTGCGGTCGAGACAAAGCCGTCGTCGAACTGCTCGAGGCCCCATCCGCCAGGCTCGTTGCGGAGGAGAGTGACATCGGAGAGGTTGGCTTGCGGGGAGGCGGCGACGTCGTCGTTGCCCCACGGGTAGCGCCGCCCGTCGGTCCCGCGCGCGGCGCGTTCCCACTCCACGGCGCTCGGCAAACGTTTCCCCGCCCAGCGGCAGAAGCTCTCGGCCATCGTGAAGCTGACGCAGTTGATCGGATGCTGCTCCCGACCCTTCACGCCCCAGTTGCAGGTCCACGCCAGCTCCGGCTGCTCCGCGGTCCCGGTCGTCGGCAGTGACAGTCCATCTCGCGAGCAGGCCCCCGCCTCGACGCATTTGGCGTAGTCGGCCACCGTGACTTCGGTCCGGTCGATCTCGAAGGCACCGATCTCGATTCGCGCTCCCGGCTTCTCGTCGTCTTCACATTCGCTGTCGACCTCGTTGTGACAGCCGACGAACGCAACGCCCGCCGGCACGGCGACCATCGCGGACCGCGGGCCGCCGGCAAGAGCGGACGTTGCGCCGAGGAGCAGAAGGAAGATGGTCGACAACGTGCCCGTGCTGGTCTCAGCACTCGACCTGCCGATGATCACCGGCCGCCGCGACCGCGCTAATGTCACCCGATCAGTCCTTCCCTGCGTTTCATGCGCAGGAACTCGCGGCGGGTGCTCGGGCCGTAGGTCAGCAGGCTCGGCTCGAGGATGCCGAGCTCGGCGTTCTCCGCCTTGACTTGGCTGATCGTGTCGTTGGCGATCGTGCAGCGCAGCTCGTCGACGTCGACACCGTACAGCCGGGCGGCATTGAGGCCGAAGATCTTCGCCTTCATCGCGTCGGTGATCGCCGGGTAACCGAACTGCTCCTGCAAGCTCTGCGGCATCTGGAAGGCCTTCATGGCGTTGATCTGCCACTGCGGCGTGCCGTTGAAGATGGCGTCGGTGCCCCAGATGACGTTGTCCTCGCCGAACGCCAACAGCAGGCGGCCGAGGAAGTGGCCGAGCGCGATCGGCCCTTCGGCGACCTTGGAGCCGAACGAGCTGCCGAGCTCGGGATAGACGTTGCGCGGCAGTTGGCCTTCACCAGCCAGGCGCATGAACTCTTCGAAGCTGTTCTCGTGCTCGAAGCCGACGTCGAGCGACGCGTGGTAGATGACGAAGTTGTGCTGCGGCCAGTCGGCCGCGGCCTTCGGCAGATCGCGCGGTCGCAGGTACTCCGGATCGAAGAACGAGATGTTGAGCCCCTTGTGCACGGCGATGACGTGAATGCCGAGGCGGTCCGCCTCTTCGAGCATCGGATAGGCGATGTCCTCGTCGTCCATCCACCACGGCGGATGCACCGTGAAGAATCCCTCGCCGCCGGCCGCGGTGTAGGTCTTGAGCGCCCGGATTCCGACCTCTTGCACCAGGTACTCCATGTTGCTGACCGCCGTGTCGGCATTGTCCGACTCGGGGATGTTCGGCGTGATCATGCCCTGTGAGATACAGCGCTCGGAGGCGCCGAGCTGGTTGGCGTAGTCGCGCGTCGCCGCCATCTCGCCGTTGCTGATGAAGCGCAGCTCGCCGATCGGCGCCGGAATGCCGCTCATCACCGCAATCGAGGTCTCACTGTCGACCAGCACTTCCTTGATGTAGTTGGCGCGCGACAGCTCCTGAAGCGCGCCGCGCGTGCACTCGTAGCCGGGCGGGACGAACATCTGCACGGCGGAGCGCGGGCAGCCGCGAAAGCCGCTGTACAACTGGACCAGCGCCGCGTTGGTCTCGTGATAGTCGGTCTCGGCGTGGTGCGTCTGCACGTCCATGATGAAGAAGTCGCCGCCCAACGCCTCGCGCGCGGCGGCGGGGTCGCGGGTCGCGCAATCGTCCACCTGAAAGCCGCCGTCGTCGTCGCCGCAGCCGTGCACGATGTTCAACGCCGCGAGCGCCGTCGCCATGCCGGCGCTGCTGCGCAGGAACGACCGGCGGCTGACGCCGAGCGCCTTGGCGCGCTCGATCGCCATCGCGTCCACCAACAGCTCGACCCGCTTTTGGATCGGCGTCTGCGGCACCGGCATGAACTCGCCGTTGGAAACGATCCTGGTCGGAATCGGCTGCCGGCCATCCTCCCGATCCGCGTCCTCCGACTTCCGATTGCGCGTCTTGATCAGCATGACTCCCCCCCTCGATGAGCATCAACCATCTCCGCCGCGCGCGTTTTCGTCAAGACGAACAACCGCGCGAACAGGGAATCGCGTCGCGGGCTTTGCGCCGCCGCGCGAGAATGTGTGACAACCACGCCGGGCGCGCCGAGCGAGATCCGCGAAGCGCTGCGAACAGTTGGAGAACACCATGAGCGAAGTGGTTGCAGTCGAGATCCAGGAGCATGTCGCCGTGGTGCGCATCGACGACGCCAAAGCGAACGTGATGAGCCCGGCGGTCATCGCCGCGATCGATGCGGCGCTCGAGCGCGCCGCCGCGGACGGGCTGGCGGTCGTTCTGGCCGGTCGTGCGGGGAGACTCTCGGCCGGTTTCGATCTCGATGTGATGCGCGCCGGCCCGGCCGCGGCCGCCGCGCTGGTGGCGGCCGGCGGACGCCTATCGCTGCGACTCGGCCGCCATCCAGCACCCGTCGTGGCCGCATGCACCGGTCACGCCCTGGCCATGGGAGCCGTGCTGCTCCTGTCGTGCGACCTCCGCATCGGCGCGCGCGGCGCGTTCAAGCTCGGGTTCAACGAGGTGGCGATCGGCCTCACGACGCCGCTGTTCCTGCTCGAGCAGGCGCGCGAACGAATGCCGAAGCGCCACTTCCAGCGCGCCGTCGTGCAGGCCGAGATCTACGGCCCCGAGGCGGCGGTCGAGGCTGGCCTGCTCGATTGCCTCGGGGAGCCGAGCGATGTCATCGACGCGGCGGTGGCGGAAGCGACGCGACTGGCGGCACTTCCGCGCGCCGCGTTCGTGGCGACACGAGCCCGCGCCCGCGGCGCCGTGCTCGACGCCATCGAGGCCGGCATCGACGCCGACGTCGCCGGCCTCGTCGGCACCTGAAACCAGGGGTCAGGAGCCGGGGGGCAGGGATCAGGGGGGCGAACCCTTGCTTATTCTTCCTGAAGGAAGAATAAGCGGCATGTGCATCCGGGCTCCGACACTTCACCCGCCGCGCGGCGGCGCCGCAGCAATGGCGTTCGAACCCGCGCCGAGATCGTCGCCGTCGCGGAGTGCCACTTCGCCGAACGAGGCTTCGAGGACACCCGGCTGGGTGACATCGCCGCCGCCGTGGGGATTCGGCGACCGTCGCTGACCTACCACTTCGCCGACAAGCAGGAGCTCTACACCGCCGTGCTGCAGACGGTGTTTGCGGACTGGTCGAGATCCCTCCCGACCGGCGGCAGCGCGGTCCAGCGACTAGAAGCGGCGATGGCCGGCTGGGTCGACTTCGTCGCAGAGCATCCGAATGCGGCGCGCCTGCTGCTCCGCGAGTTGGCGAACGCGCAACCGGAGAAGGTCGGCGCCTTCCTCCGCACGGGCAGTGCGGAGGTCGATTGGTTCGAGACGTTGATCCATGAAGGGGTAGCGACCGGCGAGCTCCATCCACAGGTCGAGCCGCTCCGCTTCATGAGCCTGATGGCCGCGGTCGCGGTCGTCCAATTCGCCGCGATTCCGTGGCTCTCCTTGCGCGTCCCCGCGGATCCGCGCGACCGCGAGGAACTGCGGAAGCGCAAGCACGAGATCCTGCTCGTGGCCAGAACCCTGCTCGGATACGAGCCCGAGACCGCGCCGACACGAACTGGTCGCGCGCCCGCGCGCACCGCGACGGAGGACTGACGATGCAAATGGCATTGCGGAAGACGATTGACATCCGCGACGTCCCGATCGAGGCGCTGGACGCCCCGCCGCGCGCCGCCTTCAAACCGGTCGTGGCGTGGGCCACCGCGGGAGGATTGATTCTCGCCTTGCAGCTCTACGTCTGGATCATGTGGATCACCGGTCCGAACTTCGTGCGGGTACCGCCCGGACCGAGTGATCCGCCGACCTGGATGAAGATCATCCTCAGCATCTGGACCTGCGTCATCTGCCTCGGACTGCCGGTCGCCATCTACCACGTCATCATCAAGCCCTGGCGCGCCGAACGCCGCATCACGACCGACGGCATGCTGATGGGGGCGTTTGGATTGGTGTTCTTCCAAGACCCGCTGCTGAACTACTTCAACACCTGGTCGACCTACAACACGTGGATGTTCAACCGAGGTTCGTGGGTGCTGGACATCCCCGGCTGGGTCTCCTTCGGCGCGCCCGGCGCGATGATGGCGGAGCCCCTGCTCATGAACGGCCCCGGCTACACGTGGGGCGTCCTCATCTGCACGATGCTCGGATGTTGGGTGTTGCGGCGCGCCAAGCAGCGCTGGCCCGGCATCAGTGTCCCCGGGTTGATCGCCGTTCTGATCGTCTACACCTTCTTCTTCGACTTCGTGATCGAGGGCCTCTTCTTGATGCCGATGGGTCTCTTCACCTACCCGGGTGCGATTCGGTGGCTCTGCATCTTTCCCGACACGTACTACCAATGGCCGATCTACGAAGGGATCATGTGGGGCGGTGTTCAGGCTGGCTTCTGCTCCCTGCGCTACTTCACCGACGATCGCGGCCGAACCTTCGTCGAGCGCGGCCTGGAGCGCATCCAAGGCGGGGCCCTGAAGCGCGAGTCGACGCGCTTCCTCGCCATCTTCGCGGCGGTCAGCATGTTCTTCTTCGTGTTCTACAACATCCCCGCGCAGTGGCTCGCGATGCATGCCGACCCGTGGCCGGAGGACATCCAGAAGCGCTCTTACTTCACGATGGGCATCTGCGGAGAAGGAACCGGGCGACTGTGTCCGCACCCGGCGCTTCCCATCGAGCAGGCCTCAAATCCCTCCGCCTTCATCGGCCCGGATGGCCAGGTGATCATTCCCGCGGGAGTAGAGCTCCCGAAGATCGTTCCGTTCGAGCGACCCGAGTGACATGACGATCGATGCACTCAGGTCCATGCGCTCAACCGCCGAGGCGCCCTTCTACCGGCCGGTCGGCGACGAGGTGGATGTGTTTCGCGCCGCTGCCCGCCGCGGTCTGCCGATACTGTTAAAGGGCCCGACCGGATGCGGTAAGACCCGATTCGTCGAGGCGATGGCTCACGACCTCGGCCGCAACTTGATCACCGTCGCCGGTCACGAAGACCTGACTTCGGCCGATCTGGTGGGGCGTTTCCTGCTCAAGGGAGGGGAGACGGTCTGGGTGGATGGTCCGTTGACGCGAGCCGTGCGCGAGGGCGCCATCTGTTACCTCGACGAAATAGTGGAGGCGCGTCAGGACACCACCGTCGTCATCCACCCGCTCGCCGACCATCGCCGCGAGCTTCCCGTCGACCGGCTCGGCATCTCGCTGCAAGCGGCGCCCGGGTTCCAACTGGTGATCTCGTACAACCCCGGCTACCAGAGCGTTCTCAAGAACATCAAAGAGTCGACGCGGCAGCGCTTCGTCGCGATCGAGCTCAAGTTTCAACCCGTGGAGATCGAGACCGAGGTCGTAGCACGCGAAGCAGGTATCGACCTCGAAACCGCCCGGGCTCTCGTCAAAGTCGGCGACGCCATCCGGAAGCTGGACGGCGCCCCGCTGCGCGAGGTGGCCTCCACTCGGCTGCTGATCCTGGCCGGCGGGCTGGTTGCGGAGGGGATCGGCATGCGCCGCGCCGTCCAGTCGGCCATCGTCGAATCGCTGACCGACGATCCGGACATCGCCCGCGCCCTCGGAGAGCTGGTCGACGCCATCGTGCCCAGGCGGTGACTGCTGCCGAGCCGATGAGCGTCGACCGATTCCGATTCCTCGCCACGTTCCTCGCCGGCCGGTCCGTCGGCGTCGCAGAAGCGTCGGCCGGCGAGGCTGCTCACACGGACGGACAGTTCGTGTTCGTCTCGGCTGGCCGCTCCGATGCGGAGCAGCGCCGCGAGGTGCTGGTTCAAAGCGCCCTCCTCGGCGCTGGAAGTCTCGATCACCGATGGATGCGGGCGCTGCGCGGACGACCGAAGATCGCTCGCCGGTATCTGGCGCTCGAGGTTCGTCGAGCGCTCGCCGATCTCAGCCAGCGATTGCCGCTAGCGGTCGAGCTGCGCTCCGCCGGGGAACCGAGCACTTCGACGCCGGAGCAGTCGCTGAAAGTGGCCCGAGGTCGGGAAACAGTCGCGGAACCTCCGGAGTGGTTCGGCGTCATCCATCCCTTCCGACTGCTCGCTGCACCGGCAGACGCACGCAGCGGCCGGGCAAGCGATAGCGATCTTCGCCTGCAGCACGATCTGATCGATCTCCCCGAGACTCCGGACGATGAAGACGCGCGGCCGGGCGAGGAGAGCGTGATCCTCAAGCTGCTCGGCAACCCACTCAGCTCGAAGAGCCTCGGCGATCTCTTCAACAAGATGTTCGGCAACTCGCGCTCCGTCGGCGACGGCTCCGCCGGCGGTGAAATGCCGGTCCGATCATTGCGGCGGGCGGTCAGCGTGGGAGCGAACGCTCGGCCGCTGCCCGTCCGACTCTCCTTCACCGCCGAGCGCCCACCCGGTTCCACCCTTGGGGTGGGTGGCGCGCTCTACCCGGAGTGGGACGTGCACAACGGCCGGTACCGCGCCGAGCACTGCCGGGTCATCGACTTCCCACTGCGCACTGCTCCGAACGATGCCGACACCGCCGTCGCGCACGACGAGGTACTGCGCCGGCGTTTGTCCCGTCTGGGGCTCGGCCCGAAGGTCCTGCGCCGCAGGCCGGATGGCGACGACCTCGACATCGAGGCCGTCGTCGACCTGTTCGTCGACCTGCGCGCCGGCCACTCTCCTCCCGAAAACATCTATTCCGAGCGCCGCAAGCTCGCCCGCAACCTCGGCGTCCTCATCCTCCTCGACGCATCCGGTTCCGCGACCGATATCGATCCGACCGGGAGCTCCGTTCACGAACACCAGCGGCGCGCCGCCGCCACTCTCGCCGCCACGCTAGAAGAGCTCGGCGATCGAGTCGCGGTCTATGGATTCCGCTCGCACGGCCGATCCGCCGTCCACCTTCCCGCCATCAAACCTTTCGGCCAGCGTTTCGGCGCCGGCGCTCGCGCGCGGCTCAATCAGCTCCAACCATCCGGCTACACGCGCCTCGGCGCCGGCATCCGTCGCGCAGGAGAGATCCTCCAGAGCGAGGCCGGCACACCCAATCGCCTTCTCGTCGTTCTCTCCGACGGGTTCCCGTATGACGACGGTTACGAAGGCCGATACGCCGAGGCCGATGCACACAAGGCGCTCGAAGAGCTGCGCAGCGAGGGCATCGCCTGCCTCTGCCTCTCCATCGGCGCCTCGACCCCGACAGATGCTCTGCACCGGGTTTTCGGCGCCGTCAGCCACGCCAACGCGCCGACCCTCGCCGATCTCAGCCCGCGCATGGACGAGCTCTTCCTCACCGCACTGGCGGAGCTCGCAGCACCGCTGAGGCACGGTCCTCTCCGCGCGACCCCGATCGCATGAAGGTGCTGCTGACGGGGGCGCTGGGGAACGTCGGGCTCTCGACGTTGCACGCGCTGCGCATCGAAGGGCACGACGTCGTGGCCTTCGAGCTGGAATCGAGGCGTGCGCGCAAGCTCGCGTCCGGCCTCGACGGCGCCGTGCGAGTCGTCTGGGGCGACGTCACCGATCCGGAATCGGTCCGCGGTGCGCTCGAAGGCGTGAACGCGGAGGTGCATCTGGCCGGCATCGTTCCACCCTACGTGGAGCGGGCACCGGACCTCGCGCGGCGCGTCAACGTCGACGCCACGCTCGGCCTGATTGCGCAGATGGTGGCTTCGCCGACGGCTAAACGCCTGGTCTTTGCGTCTTCGCAGGGAGTCTTCGGCGACGTCCAGAACCGCGAGCCGCCGTTGCGCGTCGACATGCCGGTTTCACCGACCGACGAATACGGGCGTCACAAGGTAGTGTGCGAAGAGGCCATCCGAGCGTCGGAACTGCAGTGGAGCATCCTGCGGCTGGCAGCGGTGACGCCCATCCATCTGCAGGCGCAGGACCCGAGCATCATGTTCGCGTTCAGCGCCAACGCGCGGTTCGAGTTCCTCCATCCCGCCGACGCCGGGACGGCCTTTGCTCGCGCCGTGCGTTGTCAGGCAGCGATCGGCAAGACCCTCAACATCGCCGGCGGCGAAAAGTGTCGCATGACCTACTCCGACTTCATCAACGCCTTGATGAATGCGATCGGCATCGGACCCATTCCGATCGCGGCCTTCGCGCGCGCCGAGGTCCCGCGTTTCTTCGGCGATTGGGTGGATACCGAGGAGAGCCAGAGACTTCTCCAGTACCAGACGCGCGGACTCGCCGAGCAGTTGCAGGACATGAAGGACGACTTCGGCGCGCTCGCGCCGCTGATCCGCATGCTGCGACCGGTCGCAACCTGGTACGTGACGCGCAGCTCTCCCTACCTGAAAGAGAATCGGCGCAGCGGCTCTTAGTGCCGACAACGACGAGGACGGTTGGTTCCACCTCCAGGTGATTGCATCGCCCGCGTCGTGTTCCTACGATGCACGCCCGCGTCACACCCGAATTGATCGCGGAGAGGAGCTCGATGATCAGACGGAGCACGTGTTTGTTCCTGGCCGCCGCCTTGCTGTCTGCTTGTGCCCGCTCGCAGCCGGTCGATCTCGCACCGGCCGTGCGCAAGCAGCCGCTGTTCGAGGGACTCGGCGATCGCGGCCGTCGGGTGCAGACCAACGATCCCAAGGCCCAGCAGTATTTCGATCAAGGGCTCAGCTTCCTCTACGGCTTCAATCACGAAGAGGCGATTCGCTCGTTTCGCGCCGCGGCCGAGCTCGACCCCGATTGCGCGATGGCGTGGTGGGGCATCTCCATCGCCAACGGGCCGCACATCAACAACCCGGTGGTGCCGCCCGATCGTGCGGCCGCGGCCTGGGACGCGCTGCAGGAGGCGAACGCGCGCATCGACCAGGCAAGCCCTGTCGAGCGCGCGCTGATCGAGGCGCTGGCGTCGCGCTACGTCAATCCGCAACCGGAGGATCGCTCGGACCTCGACGCCGCGTACGCCGACGCGATGCGGGGAGTGTGGAAGACCCATCCGGACGACGCCGACGTCGGCGCTCTCTTCGCCGAGGCGATGATGGACTTGCGCCCGTGGGATCTCTGGAAGGCGGATGGCTCGCCGCAGCCCGGCACCGAGGAGATCGTCGCGACGCTGGAGCGGGTCATGGAAATGGATCCGCGACATCCCCTCGCCTGCCATCTCTACGTCCACGCCGTCGAGGCATCGCCGACTCCCGGCCGCGCCGACCGCGCCGCCGACACGCTGCGCGACCTGCAGCCCGGCATCAGCCATCTCGTTCATATGCCGTCGCACATCGACGTTCGGCGCGGCCGCTGGCAGGAGGCAATCGATGCCAACGCCGCGGCGCTGGTGGCCGATCGCGTCTATCGAATGCACACGCCCAATCCCGGCTTCTACGGGCTCTACATGGCGCACAACAATCACATGCTCGCGTACGCCGCGATGATGAACGGCCAGCGCGGCGAGGCGCTCCGCGTCATCGACGAGTTGGTAACCGACATGCCCGAGGCGTGGACCATCGAGTACGCGATGATCGCCGACGGCTACATGGTTATGCCGCTCGAGGTGCGCATGCGCTTCGGTTTGTGGGACGAAGTGCTCGCCGCTCCCGACTACGCCGAGCGCTTTCCCCTGGCACGGGCGCTGCGCCACTATGCGCGCGGCGTCGCCTATGCCGCGCGCGGCGACATCGCCAAGGCGCGCGCCGAGCAACTCGCATTTCTCGAACGCGCCGATGCCGTACCGGCCGACGCTTTCTTCGGCAACAACAAGGGGAGCGACCTCCTTCGCGTCGCCGAAGACGTGCTCGAGGGCGAGATCCTCTACAGGGAGGGCAGAATACAAGAGGCCTTCCACACCCTCGAGGAGGCGATCGCACACGAGGACGCGCTTCGCTACGACGAGCCGCCGAGTTGGATCCAGCCGGTGCGCCACGCGCTCGGCACGCTACTGCTCAAGTCCGGCCGCGCACGCGAGGCCGAGCGCGTCTTCCGAGCCGACCTCGAACGGCTGCCGGAGAACGGCTGGGCCCTCTACGGCCTGGCGCGCAGCCTCGAGATGCAGGGCAACCCGCGCGAAGCAGCCAAGGCGCAGAAGCGCTTCGAGCTGGTGTGGGCGAAGAGCGAAGTCGA
>CADEER010000077.1:0-7131 GCA_902826395.1 uncultured bacterium | reverse complement strand
GCCGGCAGGTTGGCGTCGCGAAACTCGCGCAGCGCGACCTCGCAGCGCGGGCAGTCACGATCGCGCCGGACGTCGTCGACGACATCGGCGAGCGGGTCGTGCAGGCGATCGCCGTCGACGGGATCGAGGCGTCCGACCTCCTCGTGCTGCAGCGGGAAGAGCTCCCAGCGGTCGAACCAGACACCGCCGCAGCGCTCACATTGGTCGAGCGACAACAGGTAGCCGGTGCGGGCTCGCGCGCTCACCTCGCGCATCGGCGCGCGGCAGTCGGGACAGTCGGCTGCCGGGTTCATACCGCCCTGCCCTCGAGCAACGCGATGCGGTGCTCGAGCGGCGGATGGGTGGCAAACAGATCCGCCCAGCGCGTGTCGCGCTCGTCGATCAGGCGGTGCAGCGGATTGACGACGAAGAAATGCGCCGTGCCGCGAGTCGCGCCGCGCAGCGGCGACGACGTGCGGGCAATCTTGCGCAGCGCGCTCGCCATTCCGTTCGGATTGCGGGTGAGCTCGACCGCCTTCGCGTCGGCCAGGTACTCGCGCTCGCGCGAGACCCCCATCGCGAGGATCCTCGACAGCACCGGGCCGACCAGCGCGAGAAGCAGTGTCGGCACCGCCAGCAGCAGACCCGCGAGAGTCGAAAACCGAGCGAAGAAGAACATGCGCCGCGACCAGTCGCCGAGCACGATCAGATTCCCGAACAGCGCGCTCACCAGCATCATCACGGCGGTGTCGCGACTGACGATGTGGGCGATCTCGTGAGCGACGACGCCCTGGGTTTCCTCGCGATCGAGCAACACCAGGGCGCCACTGGTCACGGCGAGCGAGGCGTGCTCCGGATCGCGGCCGATCGACATCGCATTCGGCGCCCTGTCCGGGATCACGTACACCGCCGGCGGCCGGATGCCGGCCGCTAGAGAAATCTCGCGCACGATGTTGGCGAGCTGGCGATGCTCTTCGTCGCGCGGGTCGAGCGGGCGGGCCAGCAGGCTGTCGAGCAGCGCCTTGTCGCCGCGGTAGTAACCGAACCAGCTCATCAGCGCCGACAGCCCGATAGCCGTCGTCGTCACCACCGGCAGGCCGGGACCCGATGACGGGAAGCCGAGCAGGAGCACGTCCATCGCCAGCCCGAGGCTGGCGGAGACCGCCGCGTGCGTCGCTACCAGCAGCGCGATGCGCCGGCGATTCGCCGCCTGGCGCTCGTAGAAAGTCGCACCGCCGGCACGGCGCGACGCAGTCGGCGCCGGCGCGGCATCGCTCCATGCTCCGCCGCGCACACCGCGCGCTCCGCCTGCGTGCATGGGCAGGTACGGATCAGGCTTGCGTGCGCAGCGAGAGATCGACTCGCGGCACGGCGCGGTCGGCTTCGTCGGCGGCGAAGTAGTCCGCCTCCTCGAAGCGGAAGACGCCGGCGATCAGATTGGCCGGAAACAACTGCTGCAGCGTGTTGTAGCTCATGACCACGTCGTTGTAGTGCTGCCGCGAGAAAGCGATCTGATTCTCGGTCGTGGTCAGCTCCTCCTGGAGCTGCGACACGTTGCTCTGAGCGCGCAGCTCCGGATAGCGCTCGACGACCGCCACCAGCTGCCGCAACGCCTGCGTCAGGGCGCTCTCCGCGGCGGCGGTCTGCCCGACGCCGTGTGCCGCCATGGCGCGGCCTCGCGCTTCGGTGACCTTGGTCAGGGTGTCCTGCTCGAACTCGAGCGCGCCCTTGACGGCGGCGACCAGGGCCGGGATCAGGTCGTGGCGGCGCTTGAGCTGCACGTCGATCTGCTTCCAGCCGTTGGCGACGCGGTTGCGCAGCTTCACCAGGCGGTTGTAGCCGACGACCACCCAGCCGATCAGCACAGCCAGGGCAGCGAGCACTATGGCAGTCATGATGGGCGAGGGTACACGCGCAGCGGGACCTCCTCCACGGCAATTTGTCCGCCTCAGCTAATGAGACTGTCGGGAAACGACAATTCTGGACAGTATTGTTGATTCGCAGCCTTCGCAGGCGAGGCACAGGCGAGGCAAGGCAAGGTTTTCCAGCCTCGCCTCGCCTTTGCCTCGACTCGCCTTCCGCGAGACAAAATCGACAACTTCTAATGAAATGGGCGCGACCCCGCATTTTGGGCTTGTCCCCAAAACGGCGGAGATATCCGTTGCACCTCGTCTGAAAGCTGTGGTAGGCACCGGTCCACTAAGCAAGGAGGATTCAATATGCTTTCGCGACGCGAATTGGGTGGGAAGCTCGCCGCGGGTACGGCACTCATTCTGGCAGCCGGCACAGCCCGTGCGAGTCTGAAGGGTTCGTTCGACGGGGGAAACCAGCCGCTCGACCAGAGCGCAACCGACGCCGCTCTCGCTCATGCACCGCAGCCGCAGGCACCGGCGGCCGCTCCGCAGGTCGGCGCACCCGACACTGCCAAGGTAAAGGCGCCGTGGGAGCTGCTCAGTCCTCTCGCCGAAGGCGCTGATGTTTCACACGGCTGGAGTCTCGCCCGCTTCTCTGGAGCGGTCGCGGGTTCGTGCGTGGTGACCCTGCGCAATCAGCACGGCCGCGAGAGCCGCGTGCACGTCTGCTCGAACAATGGCAAGCCGCAAGGCCTCGTCTATACGAAGAACTTCGACCTCGTGGTCATGAACGGCGGCCGCGGCGACCTGCCCACCGAAGAGGGGCTGGGCCAGGCGGTCGCCACTCTGGCGCACACCATCGCCGCGAACGAAGGTCGGCAGCACACCGTTGTGGCCTCGCTGATGCCGCACGCGGAGAGAATCCGCATGTGCAGCCAGACGGCAGACCACAGGTTGCGCTAGGCGTGGCGTCCCAAGAGGGTACGCCCGAATCGCGACTCGGCTTCTCGTTGAGCTCGAACGATATCTCGTTCGAGCTCGACGAGAGCGTCTATCCGCTGGAAGCGATCTACGGCGCTTCCTACCTGTTCCTCGACCGGTGCTACGTCTACCTGACGCGCCCGAAGGATCAGATCGTGGGCGTCCGTCTGACCGCCCAGGAAGCGGCCGGAGCCAAAGAGCTGGATGCGCTGGCCGGGTCGTTTGCCAATGAATTGCTGTCGCAGACGCTGCGCCTGAAGCTGGCGCAGTCGACGGCGCGCATCCGCGAGTACTACACCGCCGCGGCGTTGCGCGCCGCTACCTCGTCACCGTCGGTCGACGATCTCCTCGCCGAGCTCGAGTCCGAAGAGCTCCTCGAGGACCCCCTGGAAATCATGGTGCCCTGGGAAGAGAAGCACGGGCGCGATCAGGGTGGCGAATCCTCGAATGGCTGAGCAGCTCAAGTTCCACCGCTCGCTCTACCTCGCCGAGGCCGTCGAAGCTGCCGCCGCGGCGTATGCCGGGCACGCGAAGATCGAAACGACGCGGACACCCGAGGGCGTCGACGCTGTGATCGACGAGGCTGGTGAGTATGACCTGACGGCACTCGCGCACGCGTTCGCCAATCACGTCCTGCACGAAACGATCGCGCTGCGCCGACAGGCGGCGATCGACGAGGGAGTGTAGTGGAGCAGCGCAGTATCTCCGTGACGCGGCCCGAGATCGCGGCCGATGGATTGGGTTTCTTCCGCTGGGGGCAGGTGGCCGGCAAGGTCCTGGTCACCAACGACGCCGGCGAATGGGCATTTCTCGAAGACGGCGAGCTCGCCGATCTGATCGGCGGCCGTGTCGGGAGCGACCACGCGCGCTTCGAGGAGTTTCAGAGCAAGGGCCTGGTCCGCGACGGCCTCGATCTCGATGCTCTGGCGACCCGCGTGAGCAAGCGAAGCGGCCATGTCCGCTTCGGGCCGCGCCTGCACGTCGTGAACCTCACCCGGCGCGGCGGCAACCCTCTCGACATGAGCGCCGAGACCGCCGACAGGATCGTCGATTTCGCGCTCAAGGGCACCTCTCCGGCGATCAGCTTCGAGTTCCAGGGTGCCGACGGCGATCCCTTCGCCAACCTCGCGGTCCTGCAGCACCTGGTGCAGCAGGCGCAATCGATCAGTCAGCACACCGCCGGCAAGACGCTGCGCTTCCGCGCGCTCAGCAATCTCCGATCGATGACCGAGGAGATCGCGGAGTGGATGATCGCCAACGACGTGCTGCTGAGCACGACTCTGGACGGCCCGGCCGCACTGCACGACGACAACCGCGCTCACCTCGGCGGCGCAACCCACGCCGACGTGGTTCGCTGGATCGAATACTTCCAGCGTCGCTACGCCGAGCTGGGCCGCGACCCGCATCAGTGGAACGTCGACGCGCGACTGGCCGTCACGGCGCGCACTCTGGCATCGCCCCGCGAGGTGGCGGACGAGTACGTGGCGAGGAAGATCGGCGTCATCCACGTTCGACCGCTCGAAGCATGGGCGTTCGACGCTGAGACCTGGCGCAAGATCGGCTACACGCAGCCGCAGTACCTCGAGTTTCGGCGCACCCTGCTCGACTACATTCTGGAGTTGAACCGCGGCGGCAGCGACTTGATCGACAGCCTGGCCGCGGTCATCGCGGCCAAGATTCTCACCGCCAGGGACCCCGGTACCGTCGACCTGCAATCGCCCAGCGGCGCCGGCTCCAGCCAGTTGGCGTACGGCGCCGACGGCCGCATCTTTCCCTGCGACGAGGCGCGCGTCATCGACGACTCCGGCGACTCCTTGTTCGAGATCGGCAACGTCGCCGACGTCGATGTCGGCCGGCTGACACGCCACCCGACGGTGCGCTCGATCGCCTCGGCATCGCTGCTCGACGCGCAGCCGATGTGCACCGACTCCTGGAGCAAGCCGTACGTCGGCATCAATCCGGTTCGCACCTATCTGACGCAGGGTGATCTGTTCGGCCAGGGCCATCGCTGCATCGAGCTCGCCGAGCAGTTGGCGATCGCGACCCGGATCTTCGAGTCACTGGCAGCCGCGGATACCGCCGACCGCCAGGTTTTCGAGCGCTGGGCAGCGACCGAATCGCCGCACGTGATCGGCGAACGGCTCGGCAAAGCCGTTCCCTGACGACGGCCCCATCGCCGTCTGCCGCGCACCCGGGTCGGCACTGATGTCGTCGACGCGGGCAGTCGGCGTCTACCTTCTGCTGAGCATCGCCACCGCGGCGGCCGGCGAGATCTCGCGCGTCATCCCGCCGGGACAGGAACACCGCATTCTGGCGCTGGCTGCGCCGTTGCAACTCGGCTCCCCGATCGCCGCCGGCTACCGTCTCGCCAACATCGGCGTCGCCGATAGCGGCTTCACGTTCATCCTCGAGGGCGACAGGCTCGCGCCGATCCATCTGCGGGTGACCCCCGACGCAGAGCTCAGCTCGCACCGCCTCGAGCTGACACCGCCCGCGAGCGATCTCTCCGCGGCGGGCAAGGCCGCCGCCGCGCGACTGAGCGAGATCATCGCACCGCGCATCGACGCGGCGTTCTGGGAAGGCGTGCTGAGCGCGCCAGCGGCGAGCCGCGCGCAATCGCGCGCCGCCACCTCGAACACCGCCGCCCTCGCCTCGATCCTCGTTGCGTCGGCGCTGATCCTGCTCCTCGAGCTGCGCTACAGCACCGCGTCGGGTGCGGCGGTTGGCGCGGCCTTCATCGCCGCTGCCCCGCTCGGCGTCTGGTACCTGACGTCGGGCAGTCCTCCCGGCGGCGCGCCGATCGGTCAGATCGAAACGTTTCTGCAGGATCGCGAGCGCCACCTCGTGCAACTCGCATTGGTGGCCGCGGTCGCCGCTGCGTTGGCCGCCGCAGCCGCATCTCCGCGCACGCGGCGCTGCAATCGCGCCGCGTGGCTGGATGCCGCCCTGGTCCTCGGTTGGAGTCTCTTCGTTCGGTTCGCGCTCACGTCGGCCAACGTGCTGACCGACGGCGGCTCGGGTTGGAGCCGCCTGCTCGAATACCGGCGCGGCTTCGGATCCGTCGCCGTGCTGCTCGACGTGCTGCTGCCCGGCGCATCGATGTGGGACGCGATCGCCGTGCCTCGCGTCGTGGCAGCGCTGTCGCCGCCACTTGTCGTTCTGTTGGCGCACGCGATCGGAGCGAGCCGCGCCGCCGCCGCCCTCGGCGGCCTGGCGCTGGCGTCTCTGCCGGTGCACGCCGCGTTGTACTCGAGCGATTTCGAATCGGGTGCCGTGGTGACGACACTGCTCGGCGGCCTCGCGTTGGTCGCAAACGGCGGCAACAGCGAACGCGCCGGCGACGTGGCGGCAGGTCTCACTCTGATCGCATTCGGCCTCTACGGCCGCCCCGAGATGTTGGTCGTCGGCCTGCCGCTGCTCGCCCTCGCACCGCGACTCGTACACCTCTGGCGACACCCCGTCCTAGCTGGCGCCGCGGCGTGGCTGGTCGCGCTCGCCGCCGTGCGGGCCGGCACTCTCGGCGGCCTCGGCAACAGCTCGGTGGCGTACGTCGGCGGACCGTGGAGCACGCTGCCGTTCGCCGAGATCCTGACCACCGGCGCCTTGCTGCCGTACTGGCTGTGGCTGCCGCTCCCGCTCGGCGTCATCTGGCTGCGCGGCAACGCGCGCGCGGTGACTCTCGCCGGCCTGCTCGCCGGCATCGTGCCCTTGCACGTCACGCCGACGATGTCGGATCCCACCGCGACGTATCTCGAGTTCTTCCGCTACGGCGCCTTCGCCATGCCCTGGCTCGCGCTGCTCGCAGGCGCCGGCGCGAGCGGCCTCGCCAGCGCAATCGGGCTGCCGTTCCTGACGATCGTCGCGGCACTCTGGATGCTGGCGACGCCGTTGCTCGAACGCGACTACCTCGCCCTCCGCTATGGCCCCGCCGTCGACGAGGCGGTGTTTCGCGAGGCGCTCCTGCAGGTACCAGACGGCTGCCGCCTGATCGTGCCCGACGATCCGGAGACCTTCTTCGACGTCTTCAAACGCTACGCCGAGATCGCCCGCGACGTGTCGGCCCATCATCCCCGCGCACCTGTGCCGGGGCGCATCGTCGCGATGTCCGAAGCGCTGCGCGATCCGCCGCGCGGCGGCTGCTGGTACTTCTATCGCGGCAGCTACTGCCACGACGGGTTCGAAGGCATCGCGCCACCGACGTGCCAGCGGTTGCTCGAGAGCGCGCCGTTCGCGCCCGCGTGGAGCCGCACCGTCGAGTACCGCAGCCACCGCCTGGTGACGCGCCCGCGCCGCGCGGTGGCGCCGTGGTACGAGCCGC
>CADEER010000076.1 GCA_902826395.1 uncultured bacterium | reverse complement strand
GGCGGCGATCTCGAGGGTCTGGCCGCCGCGGGCTACCACTCCGCGCCGGACATCTTCTCGCTGCGCCTTTTGCGCGCCGGCGATCATCGCCGCATGCTCGCCGACGCGAGCGGCGGCGAGCCGGCGCTCGCCGCGGCCCCGGTCGTGATCGTGTTCGCATCGACCTTCTGGCGCAACGCCTGGAAGTACCAGTCGCGCGCCTATCGACACTGCTTCTGGGACACCGGCACGATGCTGGCGAACACGCTCGCAGTCGCCGCCGAAGACGGGCTCCCGGCGCGCATCGTCGCCGGGTTCGCCGATGCACCGGTGAACGAGTTGGTCGGACTCGACGGCCGGCGCGAGGCGGCAATCGTGTGCCTCGCAATCGGCCACGGCTCGGTCGCCGACGCCACACCGCCGATCACCCCTCTCACGGCCGCAACCGAGCCCTTGTCGCCGAGTGAAGTCGAGTATCCGGCGATTGCCGCCGCGCACGACGGCTCGCGCTTCACCGAGGCGACGAGCGCCGAGGCGTGGCGCCAAAAGGTCGCCGCGACGCCGCGACCTGCCGCGACCGGCGCGATCCAACCAATCGACTCGAGCGTCCTCACGGCACCGCGGGCGATCACCGCGGGGATCCGGCGCCGCGGCTCGGCGCGCCGCTTTGCGCGTTCACCGATCGGCCGCGAACAGCTCGGCTACATCTTGCACGAGGCGGTGGCGCCGATCCCGGCCGATTTCTATCCCGAAGCCAGCTCCGGCGCTGCAGGCGCGGCGCTGCTCGGAGACATCTATCTGATCGTCAACGGAGTTGATGGCGTCGCGCCGGGCGCGTGGGTCTTCCGACCCGGCGACGGCGCGCTCGAGCTAGTGCGCGAAGGCGATATGCGCGGCGATGCAGGTCATCTCGACCTCGGCCAAGAGCTCGCCGCCGACGCCGCGGTCAATTTCTACGTGCTGAGCGACCTGGAGGCAGTCACCGGTCGCCTCGGCCCGCGCGGCTATCGCGCCGCGTCGCTGGAGGCGGCGATCATCGGTGGCCGCATCTATCTCTCCGCCTACCGTCTCGGGCTCGGCGCCACCGGTCTCACGTTCTTCGACGACGACGTCACGGACTTCTTCTCGCCGCATGCCGGCGGCAAGAGCGTCCTCTTCCTGACCGCGGTCGGATATGCAACGCCCTCCGCTTGACCCTGGCGTTTCCCCCGGCTCAGTTCGAACTCGCGTGAGCTCAGCAAGGAGTCCGCAGATGTTGCGTCCCCGTCCACTTGCGGCGGCGGTACTCGCCGCCGCCCTTCTCTCCTGCGCCTCCAGCCCGCCTCAGCCGCCGCCGATCGCCTCCAGTCGCGTCGAGAACGAGCAGCCGTTCTTCAACTGGGGTGCGCACCCCTTCGAGATCGAGAAGCGTCTGTCCGCGGAGCCGTTCGAGATCGTCGCCGTCGAGGCGGCAGGCGGCGGCGTCACGGGAGCGAACCGAGCCACCCTGAAATTCGCGGACGGCGAGTCCATGGAGGTGAAGTGGAAGACGTTTCCGCCAGAGCTCGACCACTGGAACAACTCGCCGCGCAAGGAGATCGCCGCCTACCGGATCCAGAAGTGGTTCCTCACCCCCGAGCAGTACGTCGTACCGACCAGCGTCGTGCGCTGCATCGCGATCGACCAGGTGCGGAAATGGAAGGCCGACGTCCAGCCGACGGTCGCGGACACGGATTGCATCCTCGTGGTGCTCACGGTCTGGCTGCGCCATGTGACGGCACCCAAGGACGCGTACGACGCCGAGCGGTTTCGCAGCGATGCGGCCTATGCCGTTCACCTGGCGAACCTCAACGTGCTCACGCACCTCATCGACCACCGGGACGGACGCCAGGGTAACCTACTGTTCGCCGACGAGTCCGGTCCGCCGCGCGTCTACGCCGCCGACAATGGCATCTCGTTCGAGCCGTGGGTCTGGAACTACTTCGTCACCAACTGGAACGAGCTGCGCGTCCCGGCGGTACCGACGCAGGCGATCGAGCGTTTGCAGAGAGTCTCCAAGCGCGAATTCGAGGAGCTGCGCGTCCTCGTCGAGCTGGAGCTGGATGAGGCGAAGATCTATCGGCCGGCGGCAAAGCCGCATGCGCCTATCGATGCGGACGAGGGGGTGCGGCGGCGCGGTTCCGTGCTGCAGCTCGGGCTGACCGATAGCGAGATCACCGGCACGCGCGAGCGTCTCGACGAATTGCTGAAGGCGGTCGCGCGCGACGAGGTCCCGGCGTTTTGAGTCCGAGAAACCGTCACTGCACCGCGCTCGTCGCAGCTCTCATCGTCGCCGCCGGCCCGGTCCAGGCGCAACCGGCCGCGACGCCCGAAGCGATTGCGCCGCACGAGATCGACTATCGCCTGCTGCTGATCGGCGACGCCGGCGCGCCTGATCCCGACGGCGAGCCGGCGCTCGCGGCCCTCCACGCGCGGGCGCGCGAGCTGCCCGCCAAAACAACGGCCGTGTTTCTCGGCGACAACGTCTACGAAACCGGCATGCCGGAGCGCGGGTCGATCGACGACACGGTGGCGCAGGAAGTGCTCGACGAGGTGTTGCTCAACATCTACGAGAGTCGCACCGACGCGGAGAATCGGCTCGATGCGCAGGTCATCGCCGTGACCGCCGCCAGGGCCAATGCGATCTTCGTCCCCGGCAATCACGATTGGGATCAGTTCGGCATCGGCGGTTGGGATCGCATCCGAGAGCTCGGCGCCTACATCGCCGAGTTGCAGGTAGTCGCGGAGACCGACATCGTCCTCGCCCCGTCCGGCGGCTGCCCCGGCCCCGTCGTGATCGATCTCGGCACGCGAGTGCGCCTGATCTCCATCGACACGCAGTGGTGGCTCGCCGAAGGCAGCAAACCGAGCCCCGAGGAGAATCCGACCGGCTGCCCGCATCTCACCGAGACGGCCGTGCGGCGCGCCCTCGAGGAAGCGCTGGTGAGCGCCGGCGACCGCGAGTCGATCGTCGTCGCGCATCATCCGATCCGCAGCATCGGGCCGCACGGCGGCCACTACCCGTGGCACGTCCACATCTTCCCCTTGCAGATGCTCAGCACCTACATCCCATCGTTCGCCCATTGGGTACCGCTGCCGGTCCTGGGCAGTGCGATGATCTGGTCGCGGCGCTGGCGCTCGCCCAGCCCACAGGACATGTCTCACCCGAGCTATGAGAACATGCGCGAACAACTGATCATCAGTATGGAGATCGCGCGCCGCGAGGAACGCGCGCCGCTCCTCTTCGCCGCCGGCCACGACCACAGCCTGCAGCTCTTCGAGGAACCTTTCGGCCCGGACTACTCGCTGGTCAGCGGCCTGGGGTCCTCCGCCAAGGCATCGGACGTGGGTCGATCCGGCAATGCGCTGTTCGTCCATTCGGACGGCGAGCGGCCGGGGCTGATGCAGTTGGATTTCGCGACAGACGGCCGCGTCAGGCTGGCGGTCTTCCTCTGGGATCCCGCCGCGCGGGAAGCCCGGGAAGTGTTCGCGCGCGACCTCAGCGCGCCGCGTCCCGCGACGTCTCCAGCTCCCTGAACTCACGTCCGGCGTAGCGCGCCGCCACCGCCCAGATCGCAACCAAGGCGATGGTCAGGAACGAAAGCCAGCGCACCGCGGCGAAGTCGTCGAAGAAGTATCCCATGCCGAGGCTGACCCCGACCGCCAGCGCCTTGGCGGCGCGCTGCACGAACATGTCGATGAACGCCTTGGCGCGATACTTCTCGGCGCGCGGCCGCGGCACGTACAGGGTCTCCTTCGCCGATTGGTTCACGGAGTAGTTGAACGCGTTGTCGAGCGTATTGAGCGACGAGCCGACCCACAGCACCGGCAGAGCGAGGAACGCCGCCGACCCGAGGAGCACGGTCGACGGCAGGACCAGCAGCGCCGCGCCGACGCCGAAGCGGGTCATGATGAAGCTGGTGCCGAACAGTTGCACGGCAGCCGCGACGGCGTTCGTGAAGGCGAAGACCGACGCCAGGTGCTCACCGATGGCGTCGCCGTCGCGATAGTGCGCTACCGTCGACGTGAACTGGAAATCCAGCACCGTCGAGATCACCTCGTAGATACCGACGATCGCGACGATCGAGAGCAGGTAGCGCGATCGCCATACCAGCAGCGCTCCCTCCATCGCCGCGCCGCCATCGCTCCGCTCTTCATCGCCTGCGTCGGCGGCCCGCTCGACGTCACGGCCGGCGACCAGGCTGCCCGCGATCAGCGCCAACACGGCGACGGCGACGCTGATCGCGATGCAAACGATCAACCATGTGTGCAGTGACAGATCGTCGATCCAGGCCGCGACCGCGATGCTGCCGAAAGCACCGCCCAGCACGCCGCCGAGACCGATCGGTCCGTACAGCCGCTTGGCCTGCGCGGCATCGACGCTGTCGTTGAGAAAGGCGAAGAACGCGGCGACCATGACCGTCGAGAAGAGATCGCCGAACAGATAGAAGCTCCACACCGACAACGCGTTTCGATCCACGCCATACCACGCGAACAGCGCCTCGCCGGCTGCGAAGAAGGCGATCCAGGCGACCATCAGGCCCTGGCGCTGCAACCGCCGCGACAGAAGCGTGAAGGCAACTACGGCGACGAACGCCGTCGCCATGTTCAGCAGCTTCGCGATCAGCTCCGCCTCCGCGGCGGTGAACGTGTAGCCGAACAGAGTCAGACCTCCGGCGTCGTAGAACTGGATCAGCACCGCCTTCTTGAGAGGCTTCATGATCCAGAACGCGGTGATGACCAGGAAGAACTGACCGAACATCGACGCGATCAACGCGAGGTCGCCGCCGCGAATACCGCGCAGGACTGCCAGTGGGCCGATCGGCCCGGCATCATCGTTGCTCACTTCACCCTCGTGGTCGTGCGCCCGCCGGTCATTCGCTCTCGCCATCGCTCAACTGAGATCGCGCAATGCGATCCTCGAGGATCGCGGCATCCGAGGCGAGCGAGGCGATCAGCTCCGCCGCGACGTCGCCGTCGTCCTCGAGCTCGTCCAGGATGTCTTCCAGGTCGAGGTACATCACCACCACCTCCGTGACCGCAATCGCGTCGCACCACCGCGGCTGCTTGGCGAGCACCTCGGAAAGTCCGAGTAGAATCGCGCCACTCACCTCGAACTCGGCTCCGTCGGGCGGAGCGCAGCGCAGCCGACCGCGCACCACCTGGATCGCCGCATCGGCGCGCTCGCCGCTGCGCCACAGGACCGCGCCGGCAGCGTGCGTTTCGACGTGCGCTGCGACGGCGAGACGCCCCAACGCGCGAATGCTCAGACCCGACAACTCGCGCGTCAATCGCAATGACACAACCCGGTGCGCGAGCTCGGTGGGGTCGGCCATCGGCATCGCCGCCGCGTCGGCCACCCTGCGCGCACACACGACCTCCCAACCCAGTCGACGCCGCGCGCCGAGGTCCACCGCGCCTATCCTCTCGAGAAGAGCTCGCTGCAGGGGAAAGCAATCCTCCTGCGCCGCGAGCAGAGCCGCGCGGCTCAGGTGCAGCGTCCGACACGGCGATACGGCACGCGCGGTCATCAGCGAAAGAGGCACAGCGGCCAGGGCCTCGACATCGCCCAGGATCTCGCCGGCGCCGACGGTCGCCACTGCGATGCCCAGGCGGCGCACCTCCGCCTCTCCCTCCAGCACGAAGTGAACCCCGGCCTCCGCATCATCGCGCACCACCGGCTCACCGGTTGCGGCACTGGTTTCAGTGACGCGCTCGGCCAGCGGTGTCAGCGCGGCGGGCGAGAGGTCGGCAAACGCGGGAAACCGCTTCAACAACAGCACCCGCGCGACGATGGTCGCGGCATCGTTCTTCATGCCGAAACCGTCGCCAGGGCGATCTCCGCCACCGAGCGCAGCACCGGGTCCGGATCGCCGGTCAGCTCGGCGCGCAGTCGCCGCGCCAGACCGAGGGCGGACTCGCGATCCGGCGAGTCCGCGGCAACGGCGAGCGCCGATGCGGCGAGCGGCGGCTCGTAGTAGACGCGCGCGTCGGTCAGCCGCTCCGCCGCGTCGCCGAAGCTGACGATGGCCAGCAGCCCCGGCCTCAGATCGTCGTCCACCACGTGCCCGAGCATCTCGATGCTGCCGGCTCGCATCTGGCGATCGGCAACCCGCAAGCCGTTGAAGACCGCGTCGAAGCGCTCCTCGGGATTGAGAATGCGCAGAACGCGAAAGATGCGCTCGATCGCCGCCTTCTCTTTCTCCTCGAGCAGCGGCGGCAGCAGCGCCGCGACTCGCGAGTCGGCCGCCGACAGCGATCCCCCTACGCGCTCGAGCGCGACCGAGTACGACAGCAGCTCGATGGCGCGCTCGAGCGAGCGCCGCGCCTCGTCGGCCAGCGGTCGGGGGTCGATCGGCAGATCGGGCTGATTGGCTCGCATGCGGCCCAGCCCGCGCAGGATCTTGTAGCGGACGGCGGTGTCCGGATCGCGCTCCAGCTGACCGATCAGAATCTTCGCCGCTGCAGCCGTGCCGAAGCGGCTGATCGTGCGCGGTATGTGCCGCCGGATAGCCTCATCGAGCTCCGCGCGTTGGCTCTGCTCGGCCAGATACTCCAGCGCCGGATCGCCGATCGCGACCAGCGCCTGCCGCGCCGGGAAGCGCGCGTCCCGTGTCGTCAGCAACTCGAGAAGCACCGGCAGATGACCGATACGGGGATCGGCGGCGATCGATTCGGCGAGCGCCACGCGCAGCACGCGATCCTGGTCCTCGATCAGACGCGCGATGATCGGCGCGCCGATCGCCTCCGGCAGCGACGACACCGCGCGCGCCACTTCGCACTTCGTTTCGAGATCCGCCGTGTCGATCAGCTCGTCGACGCGCGCGAGCAATCGCTGATCGCCAACTTCGATGCGCGCCAACTGACCGACGATAGCCGTCGCGCGCACCAGCGACGACGCGTCGCCCCGAATGAGGCGCTCGAGGCGCGCGTCGGGGATCTGTTCGAGAACTCCGCGTAATGCGGCCGCGCGCACGCGCGCGTCCTCGCGATCGAGCAGACGCTCGACCAATCCGGAGAGGTCCTGCCTGGCAGTGCGCGGCTCGCGGGCGAAGATGTCCAGCGCCCTCAGAACTACTTCGGAAGATGGATGATAGAGGATGAGGCCCGGGATGAGATGCGCCTTGCCGTACGCGTGCAGCACGTCGAGCGCCGCTACCACATCCTCGTCCTGCGGCGAGCTCAGCGCCTGGACCAGCGTCTCCAGCGAATCGAGCTCGAGATCCGGGACCGCGTAGCCGCGATCCGCGGAGCGCAGAGTGCCAAGCTTGGCGCGAAATCGCGCGACGTAATGGCTGCGCAAGCGCAGCAGCGTCGCCAGCCATGCCACGGCGAGAATCGCGACGGCCGCCAGCAGCGCGCGCTCCCCGATACCGGCGGCCAGGGCTCCGAGCAGGAGCAGCGATGCCACCGCCTGGCCGCCGCGCTGTCCGACTGCCTCGGCGAGGAACTTCGCCGTCGGCCGATGCCGCGCCTGGATCGGCAGAAAGAGGATCTCGTTGCCGGCGCGGTTCAGCGAGTGACGCAGCGTCGCGTCGCCCGCTTTCATCGCGACGATCAGCGGCAGCCCGCCGACGGCCGCTGCGGCGCCGCCTAGAATCCCGAGCGAGGCGGGAAAGATCGCTGAGGCGGCCACCGCGCCCAAACGCGCCAGCAGTCGGGGAACGAGGAAAATCTGCACGCCGAGCGCCACCGTGTTGGTCACCGCGTAGAAGCGGGCGAAGAAGGCACCGAGGTCGTCGCGCGCGATGCCGGCCGTCGCCACCGACTTGAACAGATAGTCGGTGAGCATCAGCGGCAGCGGAGCGAGCGCCGCGATCGCCAGGAGGCGCATCAAGTAGGGATCGGAGCGCACCGTTGTCAGCACCTCGCCGGCCGGCGCGACATCCTCGCCGTCGTCATGCGCTTCGCCGCTCAGCGTCGCCGCGATGATGGCAGCGATCCCGAGGGCCGCCGCCGCGGCGATCAGCAGGGCGCGCGCCGGCAGTGCGCGCAGGATGACGTCCGCCAGCCACGAGCCGAGTGCGGCGCCGGCCATGCCGCCGGCACCGACGAACGCGAACCCGGTCTTGGCGCTGACGATGTCCAGCACGACGCCGAGGCGCAGCCAGATCTGCACCACCACCACACTCGACAGCACTCCCGTCCACACGTAGAGCGCGAACAGCGAAGCCCTCGTCGCTTCAGCGGTGGCAAGCCAGAGCCCGGCGGTGATCGCAGCGCCGGCCAGCAGGGTGAGAACCAGCATCCGGCTACCCGAGTTGAAGGCTCGCAATCGCCGGTGCGCGCTCGCCGCAACGATGCACAGACCGGCGATCCCCAGGTAGGCCCACGGCAGATTCGACGCGGGCAAGTCTCGCAGGAACAGAGTGTCGCGCGCCGTCTCCAACAACGCATGCGCCGCGACGACGGCGAAGAGCACCGAGAAGCCGGACCAAACCGCCGCCCGGTCGCGCTTTGGTATGTTGGAGAGCGGCGCCCGCATCCCTGATGCTTAGCCGAGCGCTATGCCACCTGGCGAACCGTCACGCGGGCGCACCGCCCGTCGAATCTTGGAAAAGTCGCCGCCGGTGATAAAGGAGGGGGCCAAACCAACCGCGGGCAGCCCAGGCGCTCGCACGACTGGCCACGACGGCCGCGATCGGAGGAGAAAATGAAGCGCATCATGCTACGGGTCCTGGCGACGGCTTTTGCCGCGAGCCTCGCCGCATGCTCGATGATGAAGGAAGAGGCACCGGCGCCGACCAGCGGCACGATCGAGGAGAACGCCGTGATGGTCACCGCGAGAGTGACCAAGATCGATCACACCTCGCGCATGGTCACGCTGACCACCAACGAAGGGAAGGAGATCACCTTCGAAGCCGGGCCCGAGATCCGCAACCTCGACCAGGTGCAGGCAGGCGACGTCGTCCGCGCGCAGTACTTCGAGTCGGTAGTCTATGAGGTGAGGAGGCCCGGCGAGGCCGTGCCCGGAGTGCGCGTCGCCGAGGACGGCGCAACGGCTCCCCTCGGTTCCAGGCCGGCCGCCGGCGCGGCGCGCGCCGTCGTCGTCACCGCCACCGTCGAGGCCGTCGACATGAACGCCCCCTCGGTCACGCTGCGGACGCCCGATGGTGAAGTTACCACCCTGCCGGTGCGCGACCCCAACCGCCTGCGGGCGGTGAAGGCCGGCGACCTGGTCGAGTTCACGTTCACGCAGGCGGTCGCGATCTCGGTCGAGGAGATCCAGAACTGAGCGGATCGCCGCACCGACGGCGGTAAGGCTTTGCCCGCCAATTCAATTGGTGGGAGAGCACGTCTTCCCGGCGAAAGCCGGGATCCAGGTGGGCGGCGGTGGCGTGCAGCCTGGACCCCGGCTTTCCGGACTGTCGGAAAACAAAGATTGGTGACCGTACACGTACTCGTACCCGTACGCGTACACGGACTTTCCTGCAGAATTCGAGCATTGATCGTGTACGGGTACGCGTACGAGTACGTGTACGGGAGAAAACCGACAGTCCCTTTCGCCGGGGTGACAAAGTGGGTGGCGATCGTATCGGCGGGCAAAGCCCGCCGGAAACGAAAAGGGGGCGAGCGGCTGAGCCGCTCTCCCCCTTTCTTGTTTCGCGCAGCGCGCGTTATTTCAACGCTGCTTCGATCTGCGCCGAGACCGACGCGAAGTCAGTAGCGTTCTGCGCTCGCGCACCGTTGATGAACATCGTCGGCGTGCCGCTCACCGCGACCTTGTTGCCGAGCTCGATGTCGGCATCCACTGCCGCCTTGTACGTGCCGTCGTCGAGCGCCTTCTTGAACTTCGCCATGTCGAGACCGAGTTGCTCGGCATACTTCTCGAGAGAAGGGCGATCGAGAGCCTTCTGATTCTCGAACAGCATGTCGTGGTACTCCCAGAACTTGCCCTGCTCGCCGGCAGCCAGCGAAGCTTGCGCCGCCAGGTGCGCTTCCTTGTGGAACGAAAGCGGGAACTGGCGGAACACGAAACGAACCTTGTCCGAGTACTTCTCTTTGACTTCCTTCGTCACCGCCGCGGCGCGCGTGCAGTACGGACATTGGAAGTCGGAGAACTCGACCACCGTCACCTTCGCGTCGGCCGGGCCGAACGCCGCATCGGTGCCGGACGCCACCAACTTCTGCTGCTCGGCGCTCAGCGGCTTGTTGGCCTGCTCCTGGCGCTGCAGATCGGCGAGCACCGCCGCGTACTGATCGAGCATCTGCTTGCACTGCTCGGGCGCCAGCTCGGGAACCTTGGTCTGGACCATCTTGCAGGTCTGCGTGTCTTCTCCGAGATCCTTGCACAGCTTGTCGCCGAGCTCGGTGCACTGCTTCTTCATCTCGGTGAGACGAGTGAAGGAGTACTCGAGATCCTTCATGCCGGCTTCGCAAGCCGCCGGCGGCATCAGGCTGGTCGCCGACTTGATCGCCGCGCAGCTCGCCGGATCGGCCTTCTCGCACAGCTTGGTCGCGTAATCGGCACACGGACCGCCGGCCTCTTCCTGCGCCGGCGCCGCGGATCCGATCAGGACCAGCAACGCCGCCGCGGCCAGGCCGCGCGATAGGTTGGAGGATTTCAGTGTCATCTTCATGGTCGTCCCTTCGTAGAGGTTAAATGTGCTGCGCCGCCCCCTGTGAGCACGCAGGCTTCCCCCTGGTACGGTCTGACTTCTCGTCTGCGGTAGGTCTGTTGCCGCCCAGGGCCGGCTCGGCCGATCGCGACACCCTACTCGACCCGGCGTGCAGACTCAATTTGCCCGCCGTGCTTTTCGCGCCTCGTATCCGCCGGCCCGTTCGATCACCGGTCCGCGGGCTTGCCTAGGGCGAGCCGGGCGAGCTTAACAGTGGCCTGGGGGTAAACCATGGACATGCAGACACATCGGCTGGCAACTCGACTGTCGCTGGCGGTCGCCCTGATCGCGGCTCTCGGTTGCGGCAGCGACGACGACGGCGGCGACTTCGACCGGCGCATCATCCTGGCTCCGGAAGGCAACCGATTGTGGGCCTACGCAGTCGATGAAGGACTCGTGCGCTCTCAGGTCGTCATCCCGAGCGCCGGCCACGCCCCCGGGTCGGGGCGCGACATCAACGGCCAGGTTTGTTTCGAGCCCGGTACCAATAGATTCGTCGCCGGCGAGGACACGGGACAGCCGGACCCACCGCCGGGTTGGGGTGTCTTCGAGCTCGACGGGCCGCGGGTCGGCGAGCTCACCGCCACCCAGGTCGCCAAGCTGTTTGCGACCTTCCAGGGCGAGCCGGGCGAAGAGGGAGTCCCCGACTCCGCCGATCCGTTCGGCTGCGCCTTCCTCTCCGACGGCAGGCTGCTGACCACCGACATCGGCAACAACCAGAGCGGGCCGGCAAACGGACAGTTGATCCTCTGGTTCCCACCGCTCGACGCCGCAGAGGTCCGCTACTGCAAGCTCGACGTCGCGATCGGCACGGCGGGCACGGTGTACGTCGACGCCGAGGATCGGGTCTACGTCGCCAGCGCTCGGGTCATGCCGGGCGTACATCGCTACACGGGTCCGTTCCCGACCTCGGACGATGCCGCCGGCGGCTGCGGCGGGCGCGACGCGACCGGAGCGCCGCTCGCCGACTCGATCGACCGCGAGCTGTTCATCGCCACCGACGCCAATGTCGCCATTACCAACGGCGTGACCGGAACGCCGGCCGGCACCTTCTTCGTGTCGAGCGTCATCGGCGGCATCGTCGCCGAGTACGACGCCGACGGCGTCTTCGTTCGCCGCGTCCTCGATCGCGTACCCGGCGAGTCGATCGGCCCCGAGCCGCTGACCAACGGATCGCCGCTCGGTGTCGCCGCCGACTCGGACGGCACGCTCTACTACGCCGATCTCGGACTGGTCATCTCGGCGAACGGCATCGGCCCGCGCTCCGGCGCCGGAACGGTGCGCCGCGTGCGCAGCGAAGCGGGAATCGCGCTGCCGCCCGAGACCATCGCCGACGGGCTGACGTTTCCCGATGCCCTCGGCGTGCTGGAGCGCTGAAGCGGAGGCGCCATGAAGACGACGACCGACGAGATCGCGCCGGATATCTTTCGCATCTCCACGCTGGTGCCCGGCGTCACCCCCGACGGATTCACCTTCAACCAGTTTCTGGTGCGCGCCGACGAGCCGCTGCTGTTCCACACCGGCATGCGGGCGCTCTTTCCGATCGTCTCGGCGGAGGTCGCGAAGATCATCCCGGTCGAGAGGCTGCGCTGGATCGGCTTCGGTCACCTCGAGGCAGACGAGTCCGGCGCCATGAACCAATGGCTCGCCGCGGCCCCGACCGCCGAGATCGCGCACGGCGCAAACGGCGTCATGGTATCGCTCAACGATCTCGCCGACCGCCCGCCGCGTCCGCTGCAGAACGGAGAAGTACTCGATCTCGGCGGCAAACGCGTACGCCACATCGACACGCCGCACGTGCCGCACGGCTGGGACGCGCGTGTCCTGTTCGAGGAAACGACCGCCACGCTCTTCTGCGGCGATCTGTTCACGCACACCGGCGATCTGCCGGCGCTGACGGCAAGCGACATCGTCGGCCCGGCGCGTGCGGCCGAGCAGGCGTTCGGCGCAACTTGCCTGACGCCTGGCACTGCCCCGACCATCCGCGCCCTCGCCGATCTGCAGCCGCGAACCCTGGCAATCATGCACGGCTCGTCTTTCAACGGCGATTGCCGCCAGGCGATCGTCGATCTCGCCGACGTCTACGCACAGTTGCTCGCCGACGCCATTTGACGCCGCGGCGCAAGCTCCCCCCTGGCCGCGTGGCGGCTGTGCTCGCCGCCGCCTGGATCGCCGCGCTGGTCGGCGCGGCAGCCGCGGCGGCCTATCGCATCCACGGCCGCTTCGGAGCCGAGTCGGCCGCACAGGAGCTGCGGCGCTACTTCCGACACGATCGACTCGCTGGAGAAGACGCCGGGCGCGTCAACGTCCTGCTGCTCGGCGTCCCCGGTGCCGGCTACAACGGCGCGCGCATGACCGACACCATCCTGCTGCTCAGCATCTTCCCGCAGGCGCAGCGCGCGACGCTGGTGTCGATTCCACGCGACCTCGCGATCGACTTTCCCGACGGCACGCGACACAAGTTCAACGAGGCGTACGGGTTGGCGGACCCCCCGGGGCGCGACGCATTTCTGCGGATCGCCGAGGACGCGTTCGGCCTCGAGCTTCCGTACTACGCGACGGTAGACATCAGCGGCCTCGAGCAGATCGTCGATGCCGTTGGCGGCATCTGGGTGTGGGTGGACCGGCCGTTCCACGACCTCGCCTTCCGCGACGCCGGCAACCCGCACGCGTCCTTTCAAGCGGGCTGGTCGCACATGATCGGCGAGCGGGCGCTCGTGTACGCTCGCGCGCGACGCGGCACAAACGGCGAGGGCACCGACTATGCGCGTGCCGTACGGCAACAGAAAGTTCTCGTCGCGCTGCGCGATCGCGCCTCTTCGCTGCGGACGCGGCTCGATCCGCTGGTGCTCTGGCGACTCGCCAATGCGATGGCTGCCGCAATCGAAACCAATCTGCGGCCGTGGGAGATGGCGGCGCTGCGGCGACTGATGGACGGCGTCGAGATAGAGCGCCTGCCGGCGAGCGTGTTCACCGACGTGCTCGACGCCGCCTACGAAGCCGATGGCGTCTTTCGCCTGCGACCGCGCGGCGATTCTCTGGAGTCGATCCGGCATCGCCTGGCGAACCCGCTCGAACGGCCGTCGGTCGCCGATCGGCTCGCGGCGCTGGCCCTGGAATGCGGCGACTCTCTCTTGCACTCCGTCGAGCAGAGCCTGCCCCCGATCCCGGTGCCGCGCTGGGTATGGGATCTCTCCGGTCCGATCGTCGACACCGGGGTCGGCCAGAATGTGCGCGGCATCGTCATCCACCACGACGGCATCCGCCATCGCCCACACAAATCCGGCGAGGCCAAGGCCGCGGCGCTGCGCAAGTCAGTGTTGCGCAGTTCCGGGTGGACGGATCTGCCCTACCACTACTTGGTCGACGTCGACGGGCGCATCCTGGAAGGGGCCGCCGAGAGCGCCACGACCCGCACCCACACCTGGACCGATCCGTCCGACCTGCTGCACATCGCTCTGCTCGGCAACTACGCGGTCGACCGGCCGACCGAGGCGCAGGTCGAGAGCCTGCTGCGGCTGGTCGACGTCAAGGCGCGCGAATACGACCTGCCGGCCTCCCACATCCGCCTGCACAGCGAATTGGTGGCGACGAACTGCCCCGGCGCGCTGGCGGCAGAGGCGTTGCAGCCCTTGCCACGTCTGCCGTGCGATCCGGCCGGCACAGCCGTGCGCTCGCCGGACGACACCCCGGTCAGTCCGCTGCGCCGGGCGGGGCGGATCGAGCAGCCGATCGAGTGACGCGACCGCTCCGCGCCCCGATCACGGTGCCTCGTCATTCCGGCGAGAGAAAGGCCCGGAACTTTGTGTTTGACATCGCGCGGGGCACTTCGCTACGGGAGGATCAAGTTCCCCTCGTGACGGGAGGCTCTGATGCGTGACCGGCTCTTGGTCCTGTTGCTCGTGCCCGTGATCCTTTTCCCGATTCTGGTGATCGCCAGCGGCGGCGATCTCGACATCGTCTGGCGGGAAATCTCCCACATCGCGGATCAGGCGCTCGTCGTGCGCGTTTACGCCGGCGTTGGATCGCCGACGATCACCCCGAGTGGGCCGGTCATGCCGGGCGAGCCAATACCAGCAGGCGCTCCCGTCCTCACCAATTGGGGCATCATCTCGGCATCGATCGTCCTGGCACTGATCGCGCTCTTCGCGATTCGCGCCAAGACCGGACGCGCCGAAGAATAGCCTCTCGCTCCAAGCGCGCGACCGATTGGTGTGCTCGGCAAGACTCGGTCGGCGTTTTTCGTCCTCGTCGCCGCTCTGGCGGGCGTCTACGGGCTAGCCGCGTGGCTGCTCGTCCTGCCGCCGATCTCCCTGCCGGCGGGCATCGATTTCCAATCTGCAGCCGATCCGCCGTGCAACAGCGCCGCCTGGCTCGGCGACAACCGCATCCTCTTCGTCCCCATTTCGCAGATGCCGCCTCATCTGATCTCCGCCCTGCTGTACCAGGAGGATCGCTTCTTCTTCCGGCATCACGGCGTCAGATGGGCACCGCTGTTTCGGGCGCTGCGCAAGAACGTCGCCGCGGGACAGTATCGATACGGGGCCGGAACGATCACCATGCAGCTCATGCGTGAGATCGCGCTCAGCAAGGAGCGCACTCTGCTGCGCAAGATGCGCGAGATCGCGTACGCTCTGCAGGTGGAGAATCGGTTCTCGAAGCGGCGCATCGCCGAGCTCTACCTGAACGTCGTGCACTGGGGTCCGGGCGTGCGCGGCGTCGGCGCGGCGTCTTGCTACTACTTCGGCATCCCGGCGACGCAGCTTTCGTCCGATCAATCGGCGCGGCTGGTGTCGGTGTTGACCAGCCCGCCGCGCTTCGGCCCCGAGCTCTTTCGCAATGCAGCTCTCGAGCGCAGCTACCCACCGCCGGGAGCGCGAGAACACCGTCCGCCAGCAACGCAGGGAGGATGGCCGCGATGAGTGCCGCGGCCAATGTTTCCCGGCCCACCGACCGACTCGACATCGCAACGCTGCAGGCCGGGCTGGCGATCATCGTCTTCGCCGTTCTGCCTATGGTGCCCCACGCGTTCGCGGCGCCCAAAGAAGCGGCACTCTGCCTGGCGAGCGCCTTCGCGCTGCTGCTGGCGGCCGCGGAGACCGGCCGACGCGTTCGCCCCTGGCCCTGGCGTTGGTATCTGATCCTCGCATTGCCGCTGCTCGCCATGAGCGCCGCGGCGGCGAGCGAAAGCCATCATCTCTATTCCAGCGACGGCGTCGTGCGGGCGTGGTCGTACGCGGCATTCGGCTTGGCGATCCATCTGAGTTGCATCGAGCCGACCGACATCGACCGCCTCACCGGCACCGCGGCGATCCTCGGTGCCGTCCAGTCGATCTTGATTCTGCTCCAGGTGCCGTTCGGCGACGCCATCACCGATGTCTCCAACTTGCCGTCGGCGAAGTGGCTCGCCTTCGGAACGATCGGCAATCCCAACTGGGTGGGCGCCTTGATCGCGGCGACGCTGCCGCTGGCCTGGCTGCGCGCCGCTGCCGCTCCGGCCGGATGGCATCGGTTCGCCTGGTGCGGCGCCGGGGCGGTGATGGCCGCGGCCCTCGTCCTGACCTTCTCGCGCGGCGCCTGGGTCGGCGCCACGGCGGGGATCGTCGTCGCGTGCGGCTTCGCCGCGTCGGCGCGCTCCTGGCGAGTTGCGATGAGCGCCGCGCTCGGTGTCGGGCTCGGCGCCGTCATCGCGGCGGCAACCCTTCCGGCAGACGAGATCTCCGGCGCCGTGTCGCGCACCGCATCCCTCGCCGGGCGGCTGCGCATGTGGGAGATCACCGCCGACATGATCGCGGACCAACCGTTGCTCGGAGTCGGGCCCGCCGCCTATGCAGGGCGCTATCCCGAGTATCAGCGCGCCTATGTGCGCCGCGCCGACTCGGCGCCGCCGCTGACCCAGCTCACCGATCAACCGCATGACGAATACCTGCGGCTGGCGGCCGAGGCGGGCGTCCCGGCTCTGGCTGGGTTCGCGGCCGTCTGCGCGCTGCTGCTCACAGCGGCGCGCCGTGTGCGCGACGCCGGCGCCGACCTCGCCGGTGGGATTGCCGCTCTGCTGGCCTGCGCGATCGCCGACAATCCGCTGCAGGTACCGGCGACCACGGCCCTCTTCTGCCTCCTCGCGGTGGCGCTGCTGACGCGCGCCGCGGCGATGACGGCGCCCGCGCCGCGCCGGCTGTCGATCCTCGAACAAGCGGGGCTCGCGGCGGCCGCCGTGCTGTTGCTGGCGCAGGGAGTGCGGGTACTCGTCGTCGAGCGCCACTACGCGACCGCGCGCACCGCGATGACACGCGGCGCCTGGCCGATGGCCGAGTACTTCGCTCGCGCCGGTCTGCAGCTCGAACGGCAGCACGGCGAGCTCTGGGGAATCCTCGCGCGCTGCCACGCCGCCGCCGAGGACCTGGACGGCTTCGAGGCGGCGCTGCGACAAACGCGGCGCGACGGGCTCGTGCCCTCGCTCGAGTACACCTACGCGGCGGTCGAGTTGCGCCGCCGGCGCACCGAAGAAGCAGTGCGCGCTCTCGTCGACGTGCGCGACACACTGCCGGGACTGGTGCGCCCGCACCTCATGCTGGCGCAGGTCTACCTGCAGAGCGGCAACGTCGACGCGGCGCGCCGCGAGCTGCAGGCAATTCCGGCGGTGCCTTCGGGCGATCGCGCGACCCGGCGCCTCGCCGAGCAGGCTGGCCATCTTCTCGAATCGCTCGACGCGTTGGACGAGCAAACGGACGCGCGAGCCGGCGCGGTTGCAGTGCGCGAGCTGGGCAATGGCTGACGCGCGGTCGGATCCTCCGGCACGGCGGTGGCCGGCCTTCGGCCGTACCGCCGCGATCGCCGCTCTATTCGCCGCCGTCGCCTGGATCGCACTGGTCTGGCCGTACGGCCGCGCCCTCTGGTGGCTCTACGCGGAACGCGTGCCGCAACAGACGCTGGTGATCCCGGTCGCCGGCGTGCCGACAGAGAAGCTCGAGGCAAACTTCGGCGCCCCGCGCGACGGCGGTCGGCGCCGCCACGAGGGCATCGACATCATGGCCCCCGCCGGCACGCCGGTGCTCGCCACCGCGCCCGGCATCATCATCGGCAATCGCCGCACTCCGATCGGCGGCGTCGTGCTGTGGATCCTCGGCGGCGGCGGACGCCTCTACTACTACGCGCACATGCGCGAGCTCGCCGACGGCATGTCGATGGGCCGACACATCGCAGCCGGGACGCAGATCGGCACGGTCGGCAACACCGGCAACGCGATGCGCACCCCGCCACACCTGCACTTCGGAATCTACCAGGTGACGTCGCTGTTCTTCCCCATGCGCTACCACGCCATCGACCCGTACCCGCTGCTGGCGCGCTGAGCGAGACCGGCTCTTTGTCGTACACGTACACGTACTCGTACGCGTACACGTAATCGTTCGCGTCGGCGGCAAGACCGCCGTGTACGGGGTACGTGTACGTGTACGAGTACGGATTGAATGAATATCTCGCCCGGGAGTCCCGAGGCTGGATCCCCGAAGCGCGAGCGCACCACCGTTCGCTTCCCCCGTCCACCCCGAGTAGCGAGCGAAGCGAGCGTATCGAGGGGCGGCTCCCTCGATACGCTGTCGCAAGTCACCGGAGGGCGCGTTCCTCCCGTCGAGCGGCGCGGAAGCGGGAATGTCTTCGACGTCTTATCGAAATCGAAATCCAAATCGAAATCGCGGACCCGTTCTTTCGATTTCGATTTCGATTTGGATTTCGATTTCGATCGGTTGGAGATTGGGGAAGACACCGCTGAAACACTGGATCCCCACCGCCAAATCCACGATGGTGCCCGCATGACTCGATCGATGCATCGCCTCCTCCTCGCCGCCTGCGCGGCCCTCGCAATCGCCGCCTGCGGCAGCGACGACGATTCCGGAACGGCCGACATCGGCGCCGGCGGCCCGATCCCACCGCTTTCGAGCGAGGGGCGCTGGTTCACCGACGCCACCGGCCGCGTCGTGCTGATGCACGGCTTCAACCAGGTGTCGAAGAGCGCACCGTACTATCCCGCGGCCTTCGGCTTCGGCGACGACGACGCGGCTTATCTCGCCGGAGAAGGCTTCAACGCCATCCGCCTCGGCATCGACTTTCGCGGGTTGATGCCCGAGCCCGGCGAGGTGAGCGCCGAGTACATCGAGAACATCGCCGCCAGCGTCGACGCCCTCGCCGCGCACGAGATCTTCGTGCTGCTCGACTTCCACCAGGACGGCTTCGCGCCGAAGTACAACGGCAACGGCTTGCCCGACTGGATGGCGATCGACGATGGACTGCCCAATCCGCCCGACGCCGTCTTCCCCCTCTACTACGTGCAGAACCCCGCCATGCAGCGCGCCTTCGAGAGCTTCTGGCAGAACCGCTCCATCCCCGGCGGCATCGGCGTGCAGGACTACTACGCGCAGGGTGTCGCCGCCGTCGCGGCGCGCTTCGGCGGCGATCCGTGGGTGATCGGCTACGACCTGATGAACGAGCCGTGGCCCGGCGCCGATTGGCAACCCTGCTCGACGGCGGCCGGCTGCCCCGACCTCGAAGCGCAGTATCTCGACCCCTTCCACCACAAGATGGGCGAGGTGATCCGCGCCGCGTCGGATACACAGCTCGTCTTCGCCGAGCCATTCGTGCTCTTCAACTTCGGCCAGGGGCCGACGACGCTGCCGGGCACCGAGCCGCGCACCGCTCTATCCTTCCACTCGTACGCGGTCGACGTCGCCGGCGAGGAGGCCGTGCTTCGATTCGGTGTCGAGGCGGCGACGCGCGACGGCGCGCCCGTCATGGTGACCGAGTTCGGCGCCAGCATCGACCCGATCCTGCTCGACCGGCTGGCCAATCAGCTCGACGCCGAACTCCTGCCGTGGTTCGACTGGCAGTACCCCGAGTCGATCATCGCCGACGCCATGCAGCCGGCCGGCGACGACAACCTGCGCAGTCTGGCGGCGTTCGAAGCGCTGGTCCGGCCCTACCCCACCGCCATCGCCGGCACACCGACGCACGTAGCCTTCGATGCCGAGACGAAGGTGTTCGAGCTCGAGTACGACACCACATCACCGGCCGGTGAGCGTCTTTCGGAAGAAATCGTCACCGTCGTCTACGTCCCGGCTCGCCACTATCCGGCGGGCTATTCGGTAGCGGCGGAAGGTGCGAACGTCACCTCGGCCCCCTGCGCGCCCCTACTAGTCCTGCGCACCGAAGGCGCGGTTCAGAACGTAGCGGTAACCGTGTCGCCCGCTACCGGCGGTTGCATCTGACCCGAAAGCCGCGAGGCCGCGACGTGAACCACGCCGCGGCCTCGTTCGCCGTCACTCGCAGGCGCAGATGCGTCCACAAGACGCGCAAGTCGCCGTCGAGTTGGTAGTGGGCGACGAGCAAAACGCCGTCTGAGTGTTGTCCCGCGCGCAGCCGAATCCATCGTTGCAAGATAAATTGTTGAATGGCTGCGGCCAGCCGAAGTGCGCGATGAGTGCCTGACAGTTGGCAACGCTCCCGTCACTGCCGGCGACAGTGCGAGTGAGCTCGGAGTACGACATGCCCTGGTTGGCGCAGATCTGATCGCAGCTCAGACCATCGTCGGCGTACCAGCAACCACCCGCAAACTCGTGCCCATCGCAGCCAAAGGCTGCACAGACGGTTGGTGCTGGCGCATCTTTGCGCTTGAGCTGGGTCGTCGTGTTCGCCTTTTCGTCCCCACCCGCTTCGGCGCAGTACTCCAGGTCGGTGCCCGTCAAGCCGCTCCTCAGACTGGCGGCCGCCGCACCGGAGAACGGAGTGGTGAGCGCAGCAAGCGTCCCGAGTCCATCGTCCTTGCACACCGCCTTGATCGTCGAGGCCGTCAAAAGAACGACCCGACAAGTGCCCTTGGGATTCGGATCGAGCACGTCGTTCTTTCCCTTGTACTTGAAGCCGCTCGCCGTCTGGGTCCAGCCGCTGGCGTCCAGAGCGAAGCTGACGGTGCCGCCGCCCACACCCATGTCCTTGATCATCAACGTCGCTCCAAAGACCACCGGGTTGGTCACGTTCAACGGATCGGGAAGCGGCTGTCCATGATTCTTGGATATGAGCTTGACCAGCTTATTCGGCTTGACGACGAACACTTTGGTCGGAATCGGCAACTCGGTCGCAAACGTCGGGCCGCCCATCGCAAGTAGCACCAGAGCGCTGGCGCTGATTGATGCGAAAGTCCTCATTGTGATTTCCCCCGTGAACAGTGTGCCGCGTAGTTACCCCGTCAGTGGACTCTTGAGTAGTTAGGAGAATTACTTACCGGGGCTCATGCCACATGAGAGGTTACCCGCGGTCGGCACTCATGGCGTGGACGCGCCCGGCTCCCGTGATAGGGTCGCCCGCCATGCGAACCCATCGTGTATTGGTAGCCCTCCTGGTCGTGGGACTCGTCGGTTGTTCGGACGACGAGACGACGATCGATAGCCGATCGTGTGCCGACGCCGCGCCGGCCGCGCTGCGCGATTGCGTCGACGGCGTGAGCGCCGCGATCGCCGCCTGTTACTCCGGCACCGGCGCGCCGTGCGACGGCGACAATCCGGCGATCGCGGCGGCGCTCGCCGATCTGCAAACCACGGTCGAAGCCGACTGCCACGACGGCGACTTCCTGGATCTGTCGGGCGACGCGGTGGTCGGCCGGCTGCGCAACTCGTGTCTCTCCGAGTCGTCGTCGCTCGCCTGGCGCACCTACGGCGGACCGCAGGGCGCTGTGTTTCCCGCAGCCGACGCGGCGGGACAGAGTTGCCTATCGGCGGCGCATCAGGCCGCCGCGGAGTTGGTCGACGGTTCGCTCGCCGCCATCGGATCCTGCCTCGACGGCGATGCCTGCGACGCGCCGGCGGTCGACGCCGAGCGCGCGGCTCTCGCCGCGACGGCGCTCACCGACATCGAAGCGAGCTGCGACGATCTCGCCGAGCTGATCGCCGTCAACCCGACGACATATGTCGCCCGCGCCGCGCATCAGGTCGACTGCATCGCCGCCGCCGGTCATCCCGACACCGCCCCGCTCGAGCTGGGTTGCGGCCCCGCGAACGCCGACTTCGACGCGCCGCGCGGCGAGTACGTGCAGGTCGTCGTCGACGGCGACAAGTGGGGCACTCTGTGCGCCGACGGCTCTCCCTATGCGTTCCAGATCCGGCTGGCGCCCGAGGGCGAGCGCCTCGACCGTGTCATCATCGGCCTGCAGGGCGGCGGCGTGTGCCTGTTCGAAGAGGACTGCACGTCGCGCATGGAGAGCAATCCAGGCTTGTTCATGGCCCTCGACGACGAGCCGACCAGCGTCGGCATCGCCTCCGACGATCCGGAGGTGAGCCCGTTCGCCAACTGGACCAAGGTCTACCTCCCGTACTGCAACCAGGACGTCTTCGCCGGCGGCGGCGTGTCCGAGACGCTCGGCGCGATCGAAGTGCCGCGCTACGGCGCCGTCAATCTGCGCGCCGCCCTGCAGATGGTGCGCGACGTCATCTGGAAGGAGATGGACGAAGAGGGCGGTGCCGGCTTCCGGCCCGACGAGATCGTCGCGCTGTTCGGCGGCTGGTCGGCCGGCGGCTACGGCGCGCTCTACAACTACCACTGGCTGATCGACGACCTGCAGTGGCCGCGCACCGCGGCATTCCCCGACGCCGGTCTGGCGCTCGACAACGGCTCGGTGCTCGGCGTGCGCGGCCTCGGAGCGGTGAAGATCCCCGCCTGGGGGGCGCAACCCAATCTGCCGCCCTACTGCTTCGTCGGCGACTGCGCCGTCGGCGCCGTGCTCTTCGAGGCGATCGCGCCGCGCTTGAAGCAGGTTCCCGAGCAGCAGTTCCTGCTGCTGACCAACCCGCTCGACCGCACTCAGCAAAACGACGCCTTCTTCGAAGACGAGCCATCCTTCATCAACACCCTGCGCCAGACCTACTGCGACACCAGAGACCTCCCCGGCATCAACTCCTACTTCACCAGCGTCAGCGACCAGAGCGTGCACGTCGTCTCCATCCGCCCCGAGCTGTGGGAAGGAGAGGTCGACGGCGAGGCCATGCGCGACTGGTTCGAGCGCGCAGTGAACGATCCGGACAGCCTCGAGGATCGGGTCGAAGAAGCCGACTTCGTCGACGCCGTCCCGGGAGTAGAGCCCTACCCGTGCGAGGTCGCCCCGTAGCCGCGCTCAGCGCTCAGCACGCAACCAAAATCCCCTCTCCCTCCGAGACTGTCGTAAAAGCAGATGCGAACAGTTTCTCGAGCCCGAACCGCAAAGATCCCCTCTCCCTACGAGACTGTCGATTTACTCCCGTACACGTACTCGTACGCGTACCCGTACACGATCCATGCCCGAATTCTGCAGGAAACTCCGTGTACGAGTACGGGTACGAGTACGTGTACGGTTACTCATCTTTCGTTTTCCGACAGTCCCCTCCGGGAGAGGGTTAGGGAGAGGGCAATCAGATGTTTCGTGTGC
>CADEER010000075.1 GCA_902826395.1 uncultured bacterium | reverse complement strand
GAGCCATGAATCGGTCCAAGCAGAATCTATCGCCCCGCCGGAGCGGTTTGACCGCTGCAAGCTGTTGTCATTATTCGCGCGATGTCAGTGACTTTCTCATCGAGGAGCACCGCGAGGTCGACTTGGCGTTTGTAGCGCGCATCGCGCGCGGCGAACAACCGTGCACGCCGTCGCCTTGGGCGCACCCCGGCGCGAACCCCAGAAGCCGGATGAAGCGTCGATAGCAAGGCGGGAGTTGGCGACTTTCGATTCCTTGCAGGCGAGGCACAGGCGAGGCGAGGCAAGAAGAACTGATTCACCTCGCCTCGCCTTTGCCTCGCCTCGCCTTGAACACACCGCGCAGCGGCAACGTTCCGTCCTCGCGCGACCCTTGAATTTCCGCACCAGCACTCGCATGGTCCATCCGTGTCGCGCAAAGTCGCTTTCGTTACCGGCGCGAGCCGCGGCATCGGCCGCGCCTCCGCGTTGGCCCTGGCCGACCGCGGCTTCGATGTCGTGGTAACGGCGCGCACCGTCGTCGAAGGTCAGGCCGCCGACGGCAGCGCGCTTCCCGGCAGCATCGCGACGACGGCGCGCGAGGTGCGCGAGCGCGGCCGCGAGGCGCTGGCGATTCGCCTCGACCTGCTCGACCGCGCCTCGATCGACGCGGCGCTCGACGAGACGCTGGCGCGCTGGGGCCGCATCGACGTGCTGCTCAACAACGGCATCTACACCGGCGCGTCCAACCTGCAGCACTTCCTCGACATCGACGAGGCCGAGATCGGCAAGATGTTCGAGGCCAACGTCTTCGCCCAGATCCACATCACGCGACGCGTGCTGCCGGCCATGATCGAGCGCGGCAGCGGCACGATCATCAACGTCATCTCCGACGCCGGGCTGCGCGACCCGCCGGCTCCCGCTGGCAAGGGCGGCTGGGGCTGGGCCTACGGCGCCACCAAGGCGGCCTTCGCCCGCCTCGCCGGAGTGCTCGCCGTCGAGCACCGAGACAGCGGCGTGAGCTTCTTCAGCCTCGAGCCCGGCTTCGTACTCACCGAGGCGATGGCGCAGTACGATGCGCAGGGCGAGTTCGCCAAGCGCTACGCCGGCGCGCCGACGTCCGTTCCCGCCGCCGCGATCGCCTGGCTCGCATCGGATCCCGCCGCCGCCGAGTGGAACGGCAAGATCGTGCTCGCTCAGAAGCTCGCTCTCGACCTGGGCTTGGTCGCAGACTGGCGCGGCTAGCAGTCCGGTTGCGGCTCGCGGTCGGCGCAATCGCGTGGCGAGGGAATGACCGGCGCTTCACTGCGGCAGCGTGTCCTGGCGACGATGGCATCTCAGCTCGCCCAAACCGTTTGGGACGCATTCGTACTTCGGGTCACAGCACGGCGCTCGGCGCGCCGGGTCTTCCCCGCTGCAATCGGCCCATCTCTGGACGCAGCACCTGCCGTCGACGCAGAGCTCAGCTCGGTCATCGAAGATGGAACCAAAATAGCGGCAACAATCGTCGTCCGTGTCGCACGGGTACCCTCGGCGCGTACAGCAGGTACCGTCCAAGCCGAGCCGAGAATCGTTGAACACCAACTCCCCGCACTCTGTGCCGTATCCACGACAGTCAACGTTGGCAACGTTGCCGCCGCGGATGTCGATGAAGCAGCGCGCGCCGGGAGGGGCTGGGCAACCTTCGAGAGACGCGCGCACGGTGTCGATCAGCTCGTCGACTGTCACGTCGAGGTCGCCATTGACGTCGACCGCGTCGCACGCATCAGGTGGATCGATCTCCAGAAGGACTCGGGCGCCGCGCACGATCTCGCCGATGCCTACCCGCCTATCGCCATCGCAATCGCCGGGACATACGGCGGCCCGACTGGGACTCACGACGAGCCCGACACCGGCGAGAAGAGAGAGCAGCACGAACCATCCGGTCGGCCGGCGCATAGTATTCAACTCGCACAATGAAGCGACATTTTGTCAACCTTCGCGCTCGTCTCTGGAAGTGGTCGCGCGACTGAACTAGGAAGGGCGTCATGTCCGCAGGCGCGCTGGAGGGGCTCCGCATCGTCGAGCTCGGGGAGATGGTGTCGGCGCCTTACTGCGCCAAGCTCTTCGCCGATTTCGGCGCCGACGTCGTCAAAGTCGAGCCACTGGGCGGGGACGTCGCGCGCCGGTGGGGGCCGTTCCCCGGCGACGAGCCGGATCCGGAGAAGAGCGGCCTGCATCTCTTCCTGAACACGAGCAAGCGATCGGTAACGCTCGATCTCGAGTCGCAGGCGGGTCGCGATCTCTTTCGCAAGCTGATCGCCGGCGCCGACGCGCTGATCGAGAATCATCCCGTCCTCCGGATGCGCGAATGGGGTTTCACCTATGATGCGCTGGCGCGGATCAACCCCGGCCTGGTGATGATTTCGATCACGCCGTTCGGTCAGGACGGACCGTACAGCGAGTGGAACGGTTACGACCTCAACGCCTATCACCTATCGGGCGCCAGCAGCCGCTACTGCGGCCGTCCGGGCGAGTCGCCGCTCGAGCACGGCGCATTTTCGGCGGACTTCTTCGGCGCCGCCGCCGCCGCGTCGTGGGGATTGGCGGCGATCTACGGCCGCGACAACGCCGGCGGCGGCCAGCACGTCGACGTGTCGTGCGCCGAGGCGATCGCCGCTGCGTTCGTCGGTGGACAGAACATCGGCGCCTACGCGCAGAGCGGCAAGTTCGACAAACGCACCGGCGTCGGCATGTCACTCGGCGCGCCGGCGACGATCCTGCCGTGCAAGGACGGCCACGTCTGGATCCTCTGCCTCGAGACGGCGCAGTGGCACGGCCTCGCCAAGACGATGGGCGATCCGGAGTGGATGCAGCTCGACATCTTCCAGGACATGTTCAGCCGCGCCCAGAACGCCGACGCCATGTATCCGCTCATCGAGATGTGGACGATGGAGCACGGCAAGATGGAAATCATGGAGCGCTGCCAGGCCAACGGAGTACCCGTCTCCGCGGTGTTCACCGTCGGCGAAGCCGCCGAGCATCCGCATCTAAAGGAGCGCGGCTACATCGTCGAGCAGCAGCACCCCGCCGCCGGCGCCATCCGCAACCTCGGCGCACCGTTCAAACTCCCCGCCAGCCCCGGCGGCCCACAAACTCCCGCCCCACTCCTCGGCCAACACACCGACGAGGTGCTGCGCGAGCTCGGCCTGAGCAGCGAAGAAATCTTACAGTTCAGAGCATCCAGAACCATCGGCTAAGGACAATTCACCACAGAGGCACAGAGGACACAGAGATCCCTCAGATCAGAACTGCCATCGGTCTCCCTCGCGACAGCTATCGATTTGCAGAACCACAGCTTCGGCTAATCGCATCGCGAGCCACACCGTTGCACCGCTCAACTCCCGGGATCTCTGTGTTCTCTGTGTCTCTGTGGTGAGAAAGTTTTTTATGGCGAAGAATCTTCCTTTGAAGGGTATACGCGTTGCCAACTTTGGCTGGGTGTGGGCTGGCCCGGTCACCGGCCAGACGCTCGCCTTTCTCGGCGCGGAAGTGTTCAAGATCGAATCGAAGGCGCGCGTCGATCTAACGCGCACGCTGCCGCCGTTCGGCGACGGCATCCCCGGTCCCGACCGCTCGCTCTCCAACCACGCGTGCTGGGCCGGCAACGGCAGCGTCACGCTGAACCTGAAGAAGCCCGAGGCGCAGCAGTTGGCGCGCGACCTGGTGGCGAAGTGCGACGTCGTGGTCGAGAACTTCGGCCCCGGCGTCATGGAGCAGCTCGGCTGCGGCTACGAGGTATTGAAAGCCGTGAAACCGGACATCGTCATGTTCTCGATGCCAGCCGCCGGCCTCTACGGACCTCTGAAGGGCGTGCGCACCTACGGCTTGAGTCTCACCAGCCTGACCGGGCTCGACAGCCTGACCGGCTATTCGGACGGGCCGCCGGTGCCGGTCGAGAACGCCTACTCGGATCCCTACAACGGCATCCTCGGCGCCTTCCCGATCATCGCCGCACTGCGCCACCGCGATCGCACCGGCGAAGGGCAACACATCGACTACTCGCAGCAAGAGGCGATCATGCACATGGTCGGACCGGCGTTCATGGACTACGCAATGAACGGCCGCAACGCCGCCCCGAAAGGCAATCGACACCCGCTCGGCGCCGCCGCACCGCACGGCGTGTTTCCCTGCAAGGGCGACGACCGCTGGATCTCGATCGCCGTGCTCACCGACGAGGAGTGGAGCGCGCTGCGCAACGCCATGGGCAATCCCGCCTGGGCAGCCGCGAATGAATACGCGAGCGCCGCCGGTCGCGTCGCCGCCGCGACCGCCATCCATACCGAGCTGGCGCGCTGGACCGCACAGCACGACGACCGCGAGCTCGCCGGCAAACTGCAACAGGCAGGCGTCGCCGCGGCGCCGGTGCTGAACGTCGGCGACCTGCTCAATGACCCGCACTACAAAGCGCGCGGCACCTACATCGAGCTGACTCACCCGCTCGGCTTCGTGGAGACGATCTACGGCGCCTACGTGAAGACCAGCCGCACCGAAGTCGCCGTCACCCCCGGCCCGGTGATGGGCCGCGACAACGACCACGTCTTCAAGACACTGCTCGGCATGTCGCCCGAACGCTACGACGAGCTGGTCGCCGCGCAGATCATCTATTGACCGAAGGCACGGCACTTTCTTCGCACCAAATTCTCGCCTCAACGGAAGCGAGCGGCCGGATCCTCGACTGCGCCCTCAAGATTTATCGGCTGCGTCCATAACTACAGGGCATCCAGTAAGGGCGTTCCGGACTGCCTCTATGATCTCAGCGATGGCGTGACTGCCGTCGCCGTTGCGATCGAAGGCATCACATGTTGACGGTGGTGTGTTCTTAAGCGCCGAGGCAACTCCTAACGCCAACTCAGCAATTTCAACGTTACCATCGCGATCGCAATCACCAACACAGTCGACGCCGCATCCGCGGGGTATCTCGGCTATCGCAATCTTCGACACGTTGTCGATACTCAAATCAATTTGCTGAAACCGGCCGCTGATCAAATCAACAATGAAAAATTCCCCCGATCTAGATGCAGCGGCGAGCAAACGATTGTCAGGAGCGGGCGCGATCCTGATGACGTGAGTGCCGACATCGAACGCTGCGACCTTTTCTTGATCTTCAGTAGAGAACGCAAATATTCCCGAGTTCCCAGCTGCGACTAAGACGAGATGCTCCTCTTGAGAGAAGGCAGCGTCATATACCACCTCAAGCTCCCGGCCAACTTGGACTTGTGGAACATCGTCTTCGAGAGCCGTGATGACGACAGGCCCGAGCGGTTCAAACGCCGAAAGGAGCAGCCCGCCGTCCGAGGAAAGTTGAAGGTTAGTCGCGAGCACCGGAAGCGAATCGAAGCTTTCCGTTACAAGATCAAATACTGTAGTCGAGGCTCTCGAATTCGCTACGTAAACGCGCGTGCCATCATTGGTTGCAACCGCAAGCGGTCGCGCCACGTCTCCGAAGGAATAAACAGGCATGAACGTAGAAGCATCCCAAACAGTTACGCGATCACCCAAGCCAGTGTTACTCGTGGCCACTGCGATGAAGGCACCATCTTCGGAAACGGCGAGGTTCTCCGCGAAAGGGAATTCATGCGGGCCGGCCACTGATACGTCCACCGTCCGCGTAACTCTACGTCGATGAAGATCGACAACCGCGATGGCTTGGCGGAAGCGGTCAAGCGCGAAAAGGAGAGAGGGACTTCGAGCGGTATCGATCGACGTTGTACCAAATCCGGTTTCAATCTCGCCGGCCGTGATTGCCCTGTCCATATTGACGACCACGAGGGTCTTGTTGGACGAGCTTGAAACGTACGCGCAGGTCGTTGATTCCGATCGCGACGGCGCAGTAATTGCGAGACAGGCGGACAGCGACACCAGGGTTAGGGTCACGTTTCGAAACATCGGCTTTGCCAACACGTAGCGTAGCGGCACAGAAGTCAAACCCTCGTCCCAGGCTCGGTTTTGCTAACAGGCTGCGCGGCCTGCGTATGATTTCTCTTTCAAGGCCCTGTCCGATCCATGCCCCTACCGGCAATGGCGGCCCCCGGTGCCTTCCGGAGCAAGCCGTGCTATCCGAACGAACGTGCGCAGGAATGCGACAGGGCTCGCCGCCGCGTTGCTGATCAGCGTGCTCATCATGCCGCGGCTCGCGGCGGGCTTCGTCACCTTCGAGAGTGGGCAGGTCAGGCCGTTGGCGCTGTCGCCGGACGGCAGTCGGCTCCTGGCGGTCAATACGCCGGATGCGCAGCTCGAGGTGTTCGCCGTCGCCGAGGAGGGCCTGTCCCACATCGCCTCGGTGCAGGTCGGGCTCGAGCCGGTGGCGGTGGCGGCGCGCACCAACACCGAAGTCTGGGTGGTGAACCACCTGTCGGACAGCGTCAGCATCGTCGACATCGGCGCAACCCCGCCGCGCGTCGTGCGCACGCTGCTGGTCGGCGACGAGCCGCGCGACATCGTGTTCGCCGGCCCAACCGCGGCCGGGCACTTCCGGCGCGCCTTCGTCACCACCGCTCGCCTCGGTCAGAATCTCCCCGCCAACCTGCCGCTCCACCTGACCACGCCGGGGACGCCGCGCGCGTTGGTGTACGTATTCGACGCCATCGCGCTGGGGACGGCGGTGGGCGGGACACCGGAGACGATCGTCGAGCTGTTCGGCGATACGCCGCGGCCGCTGGCCGCCTCGCCCGACGGCGCGGTCGTGTATGCCGCGGTCTTTCAATCGGGCAACCAGACGGCCACCGTCACCGAAGCCGCGGTGTGCGACGGCGGCGCCGCGGCCGAGCCCTGCCACATCGATGACGTGCAGGTGCCCGGCGGCCTGCCAAACGGCGATGCGCCCGGCGGGCTCCCGGCGCCGAACAGCAACACCGCGGGAGATCCGGGCCCCGAGACCGGGCTGATCGTGAAGTACAACCGCGCGACTGGTCGCTGGGAAGACGAGCTCGGCCGCAACTGGAACAACGGCGTGCGCTTCGACCTGCCGGACTTCGATGTCTTCCGCATCGACGCGCTGGCCGACCCGCCGCAACAGACCGCCGCCATCCCGCACGTCGGCACGGTGCTGTACAACATGATCGTCAACCCGGCCGACGGCGCACTGTTCGTCAGCAACACCGACGCGCGCAACGAGGTGCGCTTCGAAGGCCCCGGCACCATCGCCGGCACGGTGCGCGGTCATCTACACGAAGCGCGCATCACGGTCATCGACGGCACCACCGTGCAGTCGCGCCATCTGAACAAGCACATCCTCGCGCTGCCACAAGGGTACCGCACTGCGCCGATGCCGGCCGCCGTGCGCGACGCCAGCCTGAGCACGCCGCTCGACCTGGCGATCGCCAGCGACGGGACGCTCTACGTCGCGGCGTTCGGCTCGAGCAAGGTGGGAGTGTTCAGCACCGCCGACATCGAAGACGACAGCTTCGCTCCCGATGCCAGCCGCCATATCGCGGTGAGCGGCGGCGGCCCTTCCGGGCTGGCGCTCGCCGAGGAAAGCCAGCGCCTCTACGTCCTGACGCGTTTCGACAACGCGGTAAAGGTCATCGACACCGCCACCGGAGACGAGATCGCCCAGCACCCACTGCACAATCCCGAGCCGCCGAGCGTCGTCGCAGGCCGGCCCTTCCTCTACGACGCGATTCTCACGTCGAGCAACGGCGAGGCGACGTGCGCGACCTGTCACGTCTTCGCGGACTTCGACAATCTCGCCTGGGATCTCGGCAACCCGGATGATGTCGTGCGCCCGAACTTCAACCCACTCGGGCCAACCGGCAACTCACTGCCATTCCACCCGCTAAAGGGACCGATGACGACGCAGACCCTGCGCGGCATGAAGGAGCAGGGACCCATGCACTGGCGGGGGGATCGCACCGTCGCCGATCATCTCCAAGATCCGCGCGCCCTGGATTCGCGGCTGGCGTTCCTCGAGTTCAATGTAGCGTTCGACTCGCTGCTCGGTCGCGACGAAGGCGAGCTTTCCGAAGCCGACATCGAGGCCTTCGCCGACTTCGTGCTGCAGATCCAGCCGCCGCCCAACCCGGTGCGTCGGCTCGACAATGTGCTGAACGCCGAGCAGGCGGCAGGGCGCGAGCTGTTCGTCGACCGCAGCGCCGATACGGACCCCGCGGCGCACTGCTCCGGCTGTCACACCCTGGTGCCGGCGCTCGGCCAGTTCGGCACCCTCGGGCAGTCGACCTTCGCCGACGAGCCGCAGGAGTTCAAAGTCCCGCAGTTGAAGAACGCCTACCAGAAGATCGGTATGTTCGGCACGCCGCATACGCACTTCGCCCACATCCTCCCCGAGGACGCCGCACACCAGGGCGCGCAGATCCGCGGCTTCGGCTTCCTGCACGACGGCAGCTTCGCGACCGTGTTCGACTTCCTCCAGGGCGATTTCTTCACGCTGGATCACCAGCAGCGCATCAACCTCGAACAGTTCGTCCTCGCCTTCGACACCACCTTCGCACCGATCGTCGGCCAACAAGTCACGATGACCTCCGACAACATCGACGCGGCGGCGCCGCGCCTCGACCTGCTGCTCGAACGGGCGAAGACCAGCTTCGTCCTGCTCAATCAGTCCGACGCGAAGGAATGCGACCTCGTCGCCAAAGCGGTGGTCGGCGGGCAAGCGCGCGGTTACCTGCTGAATCCCGACAGCGGTCTGTTCGTCAGCGATCGCGTCGGCGAGGCGGCCGTCAGCGACGCCGAGCTGCGCGCGCTGGCCGTCGCCGGCCAGGCGGTGACCTACACCTGCGTGCCCCCCGGCGAGGGCTTCCGCCTCGGCGTCGATCGCGACAGCGACACCATCTTCGATCGCGACGAGCTGGATGCCGGGACCGACCCGAGCGATCCGAAGGATCCGTTCGAGCTGATCCCCACCCCGACGGTGACGGTGACCAGGACACCGACGCTCACGCGAACACCAACGCCGGAGGATACCCCGACGCGCACGCTGCGCCCAATCTTCACGCGCACGCCGACGTCGACTCCGGTGGAAATACCCGGAGACGTCGACTGCAACGGCGTCCTCGATGCGGCCGATGCGAATGCAGCCTGCACGGCGCTGTTTGCCTCCGGCACCTCCGCAACCTGCGACGCGGACTGCGACCGCGATGGCCGTCTGACTGCCGCCGACGTGACATGCGTGGTGTTGTTCGTCGGCGCCGCGGCGCTTTAGCAGCCCGGCCTGATGCACCAGTGGAGACTTCAATGATGGAACAGAACCGCGGACTGATCTTTCTCGGGGTGTCGCTGGCGCTCGGGGTGGCGACGGCCGGGTATTTCGTCGGGCAGACGATGTACAACGCCAAGGTCGCCATCAATACGGCCGAGGTGAAGGGGCTGGCGGAGCGCCGCGTCGTCGCCGATCGGGCCGAGTGGAGCATCGTGTACACGGTGACCGGCGCGACGCGGGCCGCGGTGCCCGAGCTGTACCGCGAGGCCGAACGCCAGCAGAAGGCGATCATTGCCCTGCTGACACAGAACGGCTTCGCGGAAAGCGAGATCAGCGCCGGCGTGCTCGACTACACGTACACCGAGTACCGCGACGACAAGCAGGTGCTGGTCGACCAGGCGCACAGTCTCTCGGGAACGATCAGCGTCGAGACGGAGAAGGTCGATCAAGTCGCGAAAGGTCGCGCTGCCGTCAACGCGCTGATTGCCGACGGCTTCAACATCGACAACCAGGCGCCGCGCTACCGCTTCACCAAGCTGAACGACATCAAGCCGGCGATGCTCGAGGAGGCGACCCGCAACGCCCGCATCGCCGCCAACGAGTTCGCCACCAACGCCGGAGTACGCGTCGGCGGCATCCGCAGCGCGCTGCAGGGCGGCTTCAACATCCGCGACGCCGGCGAGGAATTCGGCGACACCGCCAAGCTCGAGAAGGATGTCCGCGTGGTGACGACGATCACCTTCTACCTGACGGACTAGAGTCCGCCCGGCGCGGAGCGGGAGGTCGCGCAGCGCTCACCAATGGAATCGGGGTCGGTATCGGTATCGCTATCGACGCGGATCGCGATACCGATACCGAAAGCGATGCCGATCCCGAAGGAATCTAGAGAGAATCGACAGTTTCGGAGGGACAGGCGATTCACTCTGTCGCCAGCATGCGCTCCGCGATCAGCTCCGCCGCCAGCTCGTTGCCCTTCGCATTCCAGTGACCGTCGATCTCCCAGTGATACGCGCCGCGGTCGCCTTGTGATCGGTCGCGGAAGATCGGCTCGAGACGCAGGAAGTCGATGCCTCGGCCGCGCGCGTACTCGGCGACCCGGCGGTCGGGGAGATCGAGGTCGATGTCCCGCCCGACCAGCGCCGGGTAGGCGGCTTCCAACTGCCGGCGCCCTTCCTCGGCTCCCAACACTCCGTGCGGTGTCGAGACGCTGACGATGAGGAAGCGCGCACCAAGGCGATCCGCCTCTGCCTTGATCTCGTCGAGCAGACCGAAAGTCGTTTCCCACGCGCGCGCCCAGGTAGGGTCTGGGGTCTGGTCGTACACCAGGTAGTCGAGCGGGATGTCGATGGGCTTCTGCGACATGAGGAGCCCGAGTCGATGCGACACCAGCTGATTGAGGACCGATCCGGGGAACAGTAGGGCCGGCGCATCGGCGGCTCGCATGCGGCCCAAGCCGGCGCTGGTCCTTCTTTCCGTCACGCTTTGTCGGAGCGATTGTGCGTGCAGGTTCCGGTCGTTGTTGCGGATGTCGTTGAACGGGAGCATCAGGTGCACCACCCAATCGGGATCGAGCGCCTCGCCGTACTCGCGCAGTGCGGGAAGCTGATGACGCTGGCCCCAACCCGGCTTGCCGATCGAATAGACGACGTGACCTCGTCCCGCCTCCCGCGTCAGATGGACCTGCAGGCGCTGGCCGACCGTATTCGCCCGCCGCACCCAATAGCCGGCGACATACGAGTCGCCGAGCAGTACGACGCGAACCGACTCGCCGTCGGGGGCCGGCCACTCGACGTCGTGAAAGCCCTGGGTGTTGGTCTTGAGATCCGGAACGAACTCGATCGGCGGCACGAAGGCCTTGCCGTTGAAACGGAAGCCGAGGGTTCTGGAATCCAGGCTTCGCGCCACCAACTCCAGCGCACCGAGCAACACGAGGATCGAAACGATCGAGAGCAGCGCCAGCGCACCCCTCGACGCCGGGCGTTTCGCGGCTCTCGATTCCCGCCTCTCGATCATTGCATCGGCGACGTCTCGGGGAACTTATAATCCTTCGGAAAGTCCGCGAAGTATTTGGCGCGCAGCTTCGCGTCGAACTTCGAGCCCTCGACGTAGGTCCACTTCTTCTCGGTCGGATTGCTGATACCGACCTGGAAGCCGAGCCTGTCGAGTCGCTGTTCGCCGGCCGAGACGACGATGCGCGTCGGAATGACGGCGTACGTGCGGCCTTTGCCCGGCACGAACACCGGCGGCGCGGGAAATTCGAAGCTGTCGATCTCGAGGCCGATCTTCTTGAGGGTCGCGTATGCTTCCCCGTACTTGCGCCGCGCATCCTCGCGACTGCCGAGCTGCTCGATGAGCGCCGGATGGGTGAGCTCCATGATCGTATCGACATCGCCTTTGTAGGTGGCATCGAGGATGCGGCGCGCGTCCGCCTGCACCCGCTCGGGATCCGCCGGCAGATCCGTCACCGCACCCGCCGTCAGCGCCGCCAAGACAACGGCTGAGATGGTCGCCGCGGCGCGTCTCATGCCGGCACCCACATACCGTGGAAGCCGAACGGTACACGGCGCGGCATGCGAATCTCGGCGATCGGGCCGCGCTCCACCGCCAGCGCATCGAGGATCACGAGGTCCGTCACGCCGAGGGCGCGATCGTGCACGTAGGTCATCAACCAGCCCTCCCCTTCGGCTTCTCCGTCGGCGACGAAGAACACTTCGCCGGAGTGTGAGCTCGGTCCCGGATCCCAGATGCGCACCTCGCCGCTGCGCTGATCGCGAAGCGCGATGCCGGCGAGATCGATGGTGTCGGGGTGCGACCGCGTCGTCGTCAGCCAGCCGTAGCGGTTCGGCCGCCCCGTGTAGCGGCGATCGTGAGCCGGAAACTCCCAAAGAGTGTCGTCGAGGCGCTGCTCGGCGAACGTCAACTCGGCCGCGCCGGTGCCGATGCGCCAGCGCGTCAGATAGGCATCCACCGCACCGAGGCGCTCGCCCGCCATCATGCGGTCATAGCGACACACATCGATGACCACGTCGTCGCCTTCGCGAAACGCATTGAGCTCGTGGAACACGTAGCAAGGGTCGATCTCCACCCAGCGAATTTCCGACGCCGGTCCGCCGAGCGGCATGACGCCGATGCGCGCGCCGAAGCTTTCGTCCCAGGCGTACGGGAAGCCCGCGGACGCGAAGAGCGACGGTTCGAAGAGCACCGGCAGCTCATAGAAAACGACGTCGCGATCGGTGATGGCGAACGAGTGCATCATCGTCGGCCCCTTTGCCGACACGACCTCCGAATGGATCAGCTCACCGCGCTCGTCGGCGACGTGGTACGTGAGGAACGGCTGCGCGAAGAAGTAGCCGAAGAAGTGCAGGTAGCCGGTGGCCGGGTCGATTTTGGGATGGGCGGTGAAAAACGTATTCAGGCGGCCCCCGAAATCATACGGCCCAACGGTCGACAGATCGCTCGGGTCGATCTCGTGAGGGAAGCCGACCTCGCCGGAGGTCAGCAGACGACCCGCATGGTAGACGGCGCTGACGTTGCTCTGGTTGTTGGGGCCGATCGGTGCGCCCGCCGCCTGCGTGTTGAGGCCGTTTTCGTACATCCGCGTGCGGATGTAGCGGTTGCGGTACCAGAGCGCGCGGCCGTCGCGGATACGGACACCGTGCAGCATGCCGTCGCCGAGGAACCAGTGCAGGTTGTCAGCCGCCTGCGGATTCGACCCGTTGCGCACGTACAATCCGTCGAGCGAGCTCGGAATGCTGCCGCGCACCTGCAGATCCGTCTCGGTGATCTCCTCGAACACCGGCTCGAAGTTGTTCTGCTGCCACCACGGCAGACTGGGATCCACCTCCAGGGGGATCGCCTCGGTGCCGCCGTCGTCACTGCCGCAACCGAGGAGCCAGCCACCCGGGAGCGTCAGGCCAGCGCCGGCGAACGCAGACGCTCGCAAGAATGCACGCCGGCTCAGCCGACTATTGAAGGTCGATCGCATTTTGTTCCCCTCCCCAATCGCGTCATCATTCAACGATTCCACCGGGAAAGACAAACTTGTCGGCGCGGTGGGTCACTACTCATCGAAATCGAAATCCAAATCGAAATCGTCTTCGGCGGTCTGGTCGATTTCGATTTGGATTTCGATTTCGATCCTGGGGCTAGCGCCCAACCCTTTGTTTGCCCGGCGCGGCGAATCTCCTTATGCATGGCCTCGACGCGAGGCGCCGCCCGCGCCCGCCAACGCATAAGAGGGAGTCCTATGCGCCCGACCGCCATTCGTTGGATCCTTTGCGCGCTCGTCGCAGCGCCGGCGACGGCGCAAACGGTGACACTCACTGCGCCGTCCGAGGTAGGCGTTAGCGCCGACTTCGAGGTGAAGTACGGCGGCCCCACGGAGCAGATCGACTTCATCAGCGTCGACGCGAAGGGCGCCGCTTCCGGAACCTACGGCAACTACAAGTACGTAAAGAGCGGCAATCCGGTTACGCTGCGCGCCCCGGATGTCCCCGGCGAATACGAGGTTCGCTACCACGAAGCCCAGACGCCCTACACGGTACGAGCGTCGATTCCACTGCGAGTGGCTGACGTCGCCGCCACCGTCACGGCGCCCGCCGCGGTCGACGCCGGGGCGGCGTTCGAGGTGCCGTTCACCGGCCCGAACACCAAGGGCGACTTCATCAGCATCGACCGCGCCGGCGCCGCCGACCGCGACTACGGCGCCTACGTGTACACCAACAAGGGGACACCGGCGGCGCTACGCGCGCCGGACGAACCCGGCTCCTACACTGTGCGCTATCACCTCGGTCAGACGTATCGCGTCGTCGCGTCGGCGCCGCTCACCGTCGGCGGCGTCGGCGCGACCATCACCGCAGCAGACGCCGTGATGGCGGGCGCTCCGCTGTCGATCCAATGGACGGGGCCAAACGATGCGCGGGACTTCGTGAGCATCGATACCGAAGGCGCCGCCGACCGCGACTACGGCGTCTACGCCTACACTGCCGACGGCGCGGAGCTGACGCTGCGCGCTCCCGAAGACCCGGGCAACTACCAGATCCGCTATCACACCGGACAGACGTATCGCGTGCTCGGCGCGCGGCCACTGCGTGTCGATCCGGCGACCGCTACGCTGAAGGGTCCGGCGGAAGTCGCGGCGCGCGCCGTGTTCGACGTCGCCTGGACAGGACCGAGCAATCCCGAGGACTACATCGCGTTGGCCAAACCGACCGACGATGCGATCCACCAGTCGAGCCTCTCGTACGCCAAGCGCGGCTCGCCGGCGAAGCTCGAAGCTCCACCCGACAGCGGCGCCTACGAGCTGCGCTACGTCACCGGCCAGAAGCACCACGTGCTGGCGCGCACCCCGATCACGGTAACTCCTGGCACCGTACCCGGAACGCTGAAGGTGACGGCGCCGGCCGCGACCGAGGCCGCGTACGGCGCCGTCGAGCTGATCCTCGACGCGTCGGGCAGCATGCTGCAGCGCATCGGCGGCAAACGACGGATCGATCTGGCGAAGGCAGCGCTGGTCGATCTCTCGAACGAAGTGATCCCGGCCGGCACACCTTTCGCGCTGCGCGTCTTCGGTCATCGCGAGGCGGACTCGTGCCGGACCGACCTCGAGATCCCGCTGGCACCGCTCGACCGCGGCAAGGCAGTGGCTCGCATCCAGAGCATCGAATCCAAGAACCTCGCCAAGACGCCGATCGGAGCTTCGCTCGCGCAGGTGCCGACCGATCTGAAGGGCGCGACCGGCTCAGTCGTTGTGGTTCTGGTCACCGACGGCGAAGAGACGTGCGACGGCGATCCGAAGGTGGCGATCGAGAATCTACGCAAGGCGGGCTTCGACGTGCGCGTCAACATCGTCGGCTTCGCGATCGACGAGCTGGCGCTCGATGAACAGTTCCGCGGTTGGGCCGAGGTCGGCCGCGGCGGCTACTTCGAAGCGAGCGACGGCAAGGGACTCGCCGCCGCGATGCGCGCCGCTCTGCGCCTGCCCTTCCAGGTGAAGAAGGAAGGCCGCATCGTCGCCTCCGGCATCGTCAACGGCGACGCCATCGAGCTACTGCCGGGCGCCTACCAGGTCGAAGTGCTGTCGAGCGCGCCGCGCCGCCTCGATGTGCAGATCGCACCGCAACAGGAGACAGTCGCTGCCGTAGAGTGAAGGGCCACGCGCCCATCTAAACCACGAAGGCACGAAGCGCACGAAGATCCGAGGCGGGAAATCCTCTGGGCCCCGTGTCGACTGGACTCCGGCAACCCTTTTCTTCGTGGCCTTCGTGCCTTCGTGGTTGAATCCGTCCCTCGTCAGCTTCAACCCTGTCCGCGATTTCCCGGCGTCACCGAAAGGCCGGCATCACGTCTGACGCGAACCACTCCATCCACTCGATGAAGTGCTCGCGCGTCGGCGTCCTGGGCGGCGCGACCTGGGTCATGGTGACCCCGGCTTCGCGGTGGCGCGCTACCTCGTCGACCATGTGCTGCGTCGAGCGCGGCACGTTCGTTTCGCCGAGCTCGCGGTGCGAGTAGTCCTCGACCTTGTACTCGCTGATCGGCATCACGACTTCGAAGCCCGGCATCGCGGCGCGCGAACTCGGCTGGGATCGGATGTAGTCGAGGCACGCCGGCAGATCGTCGCGCTTCACCAGCCACGGCAGCCAGCCGTCGCCGTACCTGGCGGCGCGGCGCATCGCTGGCTTCGAGTTGCCGCCGACCAGGACCGGCGGATGCGGCCGCTGGATCGGCTTGGGCTCGAAGGCGATGCCGGAGAACGAAACGAACTCGCCCTCGTAGCGCGGATCGTCGCTGGTCCACAGCTCGCGCATCGCCTCGATGTACTCGTCGGAGCGGGAGCCGCGCCGCTCGAACGGAATGCCGAGCGCTTCGAACTCGCGCTGCGCATGGCCGATACCGACGCCGAGCATGAAGCGGCCGCCGGACAGGAAGTCGACCGTCGCTGTCTGTTTCGCGAGCACCACCGGATTGCGGTACGGCAGCACGAGCACATACGTCAGCAGGCGGATGCGCCGCGTCGCGCCGGCCAACACCGACGCCGCGACCAGCGCATCGGGAAAGCGCCGGCCCATCACACCGGCCATCTCGTTCGGCATGACGATGTGCTCGGAGATCGTCAGCGCATCGAAGCCGAGCTCGTCGGCCCGCCGCGCAACGTCGACCAGCTGCTGCGGCGTCGCATCGGACTCCCATGCCCCCATCAGCGGCGGATAGAGAATCAAGCCGGGCATGCCAAGCGCGAACTTCACCGTGTCCTCCAGAATCAGGGGCTAGATAAACCACGAAGGCACGAAGGGCACGAAGAAAGACATCCAACCAGCCAATCTTCGTGCTCTTCGTGCCTTCGTGGTTTTAATCCTCAGGGCTACCGGCCTTTGAAGTCGGGCTTGCGCTTTTCGGCGAAGGCGCGCGGTCCCTCTTTCGCGTCCTCCGACTGCATGACGCGGGCGCCGAGCGCTTTCTCGAGCACGAAGCCGGACTCGAGGCCGAGCGCGCGTACCGCGATTTCCTTCGCCGTGCGCACGGCGAGCGGGCCGTTCTTGCAGATCGCCTCCGCCCACTTGAGCGCCGTCTCCATCAGCTTGTCCGCGGGCACAACTTCGTTGACGAGCCCGATGTCGTAGGCGCGCTGCGCGGTCAGGTTCTTGCCGGTCAGCAACATCTCCATCGCCACCGCCCACGGGATCTGGCGCGGGAGGCGGATGTGCGAGCCGCCGGTCGGGATGATGCCCCAACGCACTTCGCCGAGGCCGAACGTGGCGGTTTCGGCGGCGATACGGATGTCGGTGCCCTGCAGGAACTCCATGCCGCCGGCGATGCAAAAGCCGTTGACCGCTCCGATGATCGGTTTGAAGACGTCGGAGAACGGCCGCTTGGTGTGATCCTCGTAGCCCATCTCGTCGCCGCTCTGCAGCAGCGGGATCGCCTCTTTGAGATCCATGCCGGACGAGAAGGCGCGGTCACCCGCGGCGGTGAGGATCGCGACCCAGAGACCGGCGTCGGCCTGGAAGTCGGCGAACGCGGCATCCATGCCGCGCAGCATCTCGGCCGTGAAGGCGTTCATCGCCTCCGGACGGTTGATGGTCATGATCGCGATCTTGTCGCGCTTCTCGTAGGTGAACGTCGACGGCAGTTGCAGGTTGCTCATGGGGCGATGGTCTCCGAGTCTTCTCCAATTGAAGGAATGGACATATCGCGGGCTGGACACGCGACATTCCCGTCGAAATCGAAATCCAAATCGAAATCGAAATCGCGCACCCCACCGAGACCTGCTCCGATTTCGATTTCGATTTCGATTTGGATTTCGAAGTTAGGTTTTCATCTGTGGATTCTTTTGAACTTCGGTAGCGTCACGTCGGGAGTTACCGCGTCGAAGACGACTTCCACCGGCATGTCGATCGCCAGATCGCCGGGCGGGCAGTCGATCACTTCGGAGAGGACGCGCACCCCCTCCTCCATCTCGACGACTACCGGCGCGTACGGCGCGGCGCCGGCAAAGGCAGGGTGCAGCGGACGCGCCGCCACCGTCCAGGTGAAGACGACGCCGCGACCGCTCGACTTCTGCCAATCCCAGTCGGTCGATCCGCACTCCGGACACATCTCGCGCGGCACGTGTCGCCATGCGGAGCATTCGGTGCAGCGCTGGAAACGCAACTCGCCCTTGCGGCACCAACCGTAAAACTCCTCGGTCAGCCCCTCGAGCACCGGCAGCGGTTTGGAATAGTCAGCCATCAGCTCTCAGCGATCAGCTTTCAGAGGGAGGTACATCAGCCCCTCACCCCTCGCCCCTGCATTCATCCCCCCGCTCCCAGCACCGCGATGCTGCCGTCGCCGAAGTCGCCCCAGCCGGTCACGACGCCGAGCTCGGCGTCTTCGACCTGGCGTTCGCCGGCGTCGCCGCGCAACTGCTTCACCGCCTCGACGATGTGGTTCATGCCGAGAACGTGTGCCTCCGACAGCAGTCCGCCGTGCGTGTTGACCGGCAGCATGCCGCCGAGCTCGATGCGCCCGCTCTGCACGAACTCACCACCCTCGCCGCGTTCGCAGAAGCCCGCCTCTTCGAGCTGCTGCAACACTTCGAACGTGAAGCAGTCGTAGATCTCGGCGAAATCAATGTCGCGTGGCTCGACACCCGCCGCGGCAAACGCCTCCGGCGCGGCGATGCTGAGTCCGGTCTGGAAGATGTCTTTGCGATTCGTGATCTCGTCGGCCGGATAGGGCTGCCCGGAAGCGACACCGAGGATCGTGACCTGCGGCTTGGCGAGGTCGAGCGCGCGCTCCGCCGTCGTCACCACGACCGCCGCGGCCCCGTCGGTCTCCAGGCAGCAGTCGAACAACCGATACGGGTCGGTGATCATCGGCGACGCCATGTAGTCGCTGAGCGACAACGGCTTGCCGTACATCACCGCGTTCGGATTGAGCTGCGCATGCTTGCGCATGGCGACGGCGATGGCGCCGAGTTGCTCGGCGGTGGTGCCGAACTCGTGCATGTGGCGCCGCGCCATCAGCGAGTACCACTGCGGCGGAGCGGTCAGACCAAACGGCAGATAGTAGTCGCGCGCGATCACGCCGCCCGGCAGCGACGACACGTCCTCGGACACCGTCTCACGCGCCCGACTGCCCGAGTAACCGTTCCAGCCGGCAGGAATGAGGACTGCATCCGCCGCCCCCGTGCACACCGCCATCGCCGCGATGCGCAGCGACGCCACCGGCGCCGCGCCGCCGGTGTTGACCGTGGCCGCGAAGCGCAGGTTCTCGATGCCGAGATTGGCGGCAAACTCCTCCGCGTGCCCGAGGTTGGGAAACGGCATGATGCCGTCGACCTGCTTCGGCGACAGCCCCGCGTCGGCGATCGCGTTCTTCGCCGCCTGCAGTTGCAGCGCAAGCTGCGACAAACCCGACCCCGGCTTGCGCACGTAGCGCGTCTCGCCAATGCCAGCGATACAAGCGCGATTCTTGAGATTGATCATAAAAAGATCTCACCACAGAGACACAGAGAACACAGAGATCTCGGCGGCAGTTCGAAGCGTTTCGAATTGCTCGCCATGCACTTCGATTCGGGAATGCGTATCGCGAGCAACTCCGGCGGTTCGATACGAATCCGAGATCTCTGTGTCCTCTGTGCCTCTGTGGTGAATTTTTATCTTTTCTTCTTCGCCGGCTTTTTCTGGGCGGCTTCTTTGCGCGCCGCCTTGCCGGTGCGCTTGGTCGGCTTGATGCCGGCGATCTTGGCGAGGTTGAGGCCGAGGATCTTCGCCTTCGACTCCTCGGTGAGGTTCTTGTAACCCCACTTCTCCTGCAGCTCCTGCGGCATGTCGAAGTTGCGGATGTAGTCGACCGCCGTGCCCATGTCGTCGAAGGCGAGGTCGAGGCCCATGACGATCTTGTCGTCCGGCACCCACTGCAGTGCTTCGCCGATCATGTGGTAGCCGCGGTACGGGGCGTGAGTGAACCAGCCGATGATGCCGGAGAGGCTCAGGTAGAGGTTCTGGTGCTTGCCGGCCAGGCCCATCAGCTCTTCATGGTACGGCCAGCCCATGTGGTAGGCGATGATCTTGAGATCGGGGAAATCGAGGCAGACGTCGTCGAGCAGCAGCGGGATCGTGTACTTGGTCGGCTGCGGCAGCACGTAGGCCATGCCGGTGTGGATGGTGAGCGGGATGCCGAGCTCCTGCGCCTTCTCGTAGAACGGCCACATACCCGGGTCGTTGAGCGCGCCGTCTTCCGGCGCGTACACCTTGCAGAGCTTGGCGTTGGCGTTCTTCCAGAGGTACTCGAGCTCCCAGATCGCGTTCTTGACGCCGCGGCGCAGGATCGGACCGACGTTCATCTCCAGGTACATCCGATCCTTGTACGGCTCGATCTCCTTCATGATGAAGGCGTTGGTCGACATGCAGGTGACGTAGCCGGCGGTGTCCATCATCGATTCGCGCAACGCGAAGCAGACGTCGACGTCGAACTTGTCCATGTACTCGATCAGCGCGTGCGCGCGCGGCTCGGGCATTGCAGCGCCACCTTGCAGGTCGCGACCGCCGCCCCACGAGCGCATGACGCCGTCGACGCTCTTCCACCACTGCTGGAACCCCGGGTAGTAGCTCATCTCGTGCATCGATTCCGGGTTCATGAAGTGACACTCGGACAACGCCACGAAGTGATTCTTCTCTGCCATGGTTTCTTCTCCCCCGCGTCGAAACGCGATTCGCTTAAAAAGCCTTCACCACAGAGGCACAGAGACACAGAGCCACCGAAAGAACCGGGGAGATTCTCTGTGACTCTGTGCCTCTATGGTGAGTCGGTTCAACTAGTTCTTCGAGTCGTTGTGCAGCAGCGCCCACAGGCGCTTGGGCGATGCGGGAACTTCGTGTGCCTTGATGCCGAGTGGGCGCAGCGCGTCGTTGATCGCGCACATCACCGCGGCGGGCGTCGTGTGTAGTGCGCCTTCGCCCATGCCCTTGGCGCCGAGCGGCGTGAACGGCGACGGCGTCACCAGGGTCTTCTTCCGCGTCATCGGCACTTCGTAGATGGTTGGCATCAGGTAATCCATGAACGTCGACGTCAGCAACTGACCGTCGTCGTCGTACACGTACTCCTCGAGCAACGCCGCGCCGACGCCTTGGGCGACACCGCCCTGCGTCATTCCTTCGCAGGTAGCGGGATTGAGGCGGGTGCCGCAGTCGTCGGCGATGAAATAGTCGAGGATCTTCACCTCGGCAGTGGCAGTATCGACCTCGACCAGGACCAGGTGGCAGGCGTTGGCCGCTGTCAGATAGCTTTTCGCGCGCCCCTGGTCGTCGGCCGGTGTGCGGCCGGACGCCGTCCAGACGTAGGTCGCCTCGGGATTTGGATCCATGCCCTCGGGCAGCAGGTCGCTGCGCGCCAGCATGGTGGCCGCGACCTGGCCGACCGGGATCTGCGCTTCGGCGACGCCGGGAATGCCGATCATGCCGTCGCGCAACTGCAGCATGTCTGGCGACATCTGCATCAGATTGGCGGCGACGCGGACCAGCTTCTCGCGCAGCAGATCGGCGGCACCGAGGATCGCGCCGGTGATCGCGACACCGAGGCGACTGCCGCCCGGGCCGAAGTGCGGCGGCGCCGACAGCGAGTCCTGCGGCACGATGCGTACGTCGCTCATCTCGGTGCCGAAGTAGTCGGCGAGCAGTTGCGCGATCAGCGTGTACTGCCCCTGTCCTTCGAGCGAGAAGCCGACTTTGGCGACGATCTTGCCGAGGATGTCGATGCCGACCGTCGCGCCTTCGGGCACGCCGGTCTGCTGGCTACCGACGATCGCGTAGGCGTTCCAGTCGAACACCCCCGGCTCGATCGTGTTGACCAGACCGATGCCGAGATACCTGCCCTGCTGGCGCGCCTCTTCCTGACGGCGGCGCAGCGCGGGGTAGTCGGCCATCTCGATCACCGCGTCGAGCGCCGCGGCGTAGTCGCCGCTGTCGTACTCGTTGCCGCTCGGGATCGTATACGGAAACGCTTCCTTCGGAATGAAGTTGCGGCGCCGCATCTCCGCCGGATCGAGGCCGAGCTCGACCGCCGCGAGGTCGACCATCTGCTCGAGCACCCAGTTGTGCGGCGGCGGACCCATGCCGCGGTACGGGCTCTGCGGCAACTTGTTGGTCGCCACCAGCGTCAGGTCGTACTGCGCGACGGGAATCTTGTACGGACCGGTAAAGGCGGCGAGCGGCTTGGCGGCGCTGACCGCGCCGAAGCCCTCGGCGCTGCAGCCGAGATCGTCGAGCAGCACGACGCGCAAGCCGGTGATCTCGCCGTCCTTCTTCAGCGCCAGCGAGACCTCGTAGTAGCGATCCCACGACTGGCCGGCGCCGCCGGCGAGGTACTCCATGCGGTCTTCGATCCACTTCACGGGCCGGCCGCCCGCTTTGCGCGACAGCAGTGCCGTGATCACGGTGCCGCGCGGACCGCCCTTGCCGCCGAAGCTGCCGCCGTGCGGCTGGCTGATGATGCGGACCCTGTTCGAGGGCACGCCGAGCGCGCCGGCCGACAGCAGGCCCATGTTGACCTGCGACTGGAAGCTGCCGCGCGCCGTGACGGTGTTGTCGACGACGTCCCACTCGGTGATGACGCCGTTGCACTCGAGAGGATTGGCGCCGAGGCGGTGCCAGCGGAACTTCTCGGTGAGCACTTTGTCGGCGCTCGCGAACGCGGCGTCGACTTCGCCCCAGGTGAAGACACGCTGGAAGACGACGTTGGTGCCGTGTTCCTCGTAGATCGGCGGCGAGCTCGCCGCCAGCTCGGTGTCGACGACCGGCGGCAGCGCTTCGTATTCGACGACGATCTGCTCGAGCGCGTCCTCGGCGATGTAGCGGCTGGTCGCGGCGACGGCGGCCACCGGCTCGCCGACGCAGCGAACGCGATCAGTGGCGAGGCAGCGCGTGCCCCAGCCCTCCGGCACCGTCTGCTGCGGAAACGACCAGCGCTGCGCGTCCTCGCCGGTGATCACCGCCATCACGCCGGGCACCTTCTCTGCGGCCGAAGTGTCGATCGAGACGATGCGCGCGTGCGCCATCGGGCTGCGCAGGATCGCGCAGTGCAACATGCCGGGCAGCGAGACGTTGTCGATGAACTCGGTCTTGCCGGTGAGCAACTGCCGGTCCTCGACGCGGTGCACTTCCTTGCCGATGAAGCGCTGCGTCGACGTCGGCAGGTCTTCGATGCGATTGGGGATGCGGGTCATTGCTCAGGGGCCAGGGGCCAGGGGCCAGGAACCAGGGTCATCGCGCGGCCTTCTTCTTTTCGATCGCCTTGCGGACGGCGGCGAGGATGCTCTGGTAGCCGGTGCAGCGGCAGATCTGGCCGCCGAGGTAGTCGTAGATCTCTTCATCGCTCGGATCGGGGTTGTGCTCGAGCAACTCGGTGACGGTGATCAGGAAGCCGGGCGTGCAGAAGCCGCACTGCAGGCCGTGCTCTTCGAGGAATGCCTCCTGCACCGGGCTCAACTGGCCGTCATTGGCGAGACCTTCGACGGTGGTGATCTGCGAGCCGTCGGCCTGCACGGCCAGCATGATGCACGAGCGCACCGCGCGGCCGTTCCACAG
>CADEER010000074.1:20715-23342 GCA_902826395.1 uncultured bacterium | reverse complement strand
ACGATGTTGACCAGTCTTCCCGGCACGACGATGACCTTCTTCGGCGTGCGGCCCTCGAGGCTGCGCACCGCGCCCTCGGTGGCGAGCGCCAGTTTCTCGATCTCGGCCGTATCGGTGTCCCGCGAGGCCCGCAGCGAATCGCGTTTCTTGCCGTTCACCTGGACGATCCACTCGATCGTGTCCTCGACGCACAGCGCCTCGTCATGCGGTGGCCAGGTGGCGAGCGCAATCAACTCGGAATGGCCGAGGCGCGCCCACAGCTCTTCACAGACATGCGGCGCGTACGGCGACAAGATTCGGAGGAAGTCGCGCACGATCTGGCGCGGCAGCGTCGCCGACGATGTCGCCTCGTTGACGAAGGTCATCATCTGCGCGATCGCGGTGTTGAAGCGCAGGTTCTCCGTGTCCTCGAGCACCTTCTTGATCGTGACATGTAGGGCGCGCTGCAACTGCGGCTCGCTCGCTGCCGGCGCATCGACGAGGCGGCTCGAAAGGCCGCCGCCGCGCTCGTCGACCGCCAGGCGCCAGACGCGCTGCAGAAAGCGGTAGACGCCCTCGACGCCCGACATCTGCCAGGGTTTCACCTGCTCGAGCGGGCCCATGAAGAGCTCGTACAGGCGCATCGCGTCGGCGCCGTACTCGGCGATCACGTCGTCGGGGCTGACGACGTTGTAGCGCGACTTCGACATCTTCTCGATCTGCGTCGACAGGCGCTCGCCGCCGGCCTTGGCGAAATACTCGCCACCGCGGTCTTCGACCTCCGACGGGTTGTAGTACTTGCCGCGCTCGTCCTTGTAGCTGTACGCGAGGATCATCCCCTGGTTGAACAGGCGCTGGAACGGCTCCACGGTCGACACCAGGCCGCAGTCGTAGAGCACCTTGTGCCAGAAGCGCGAGTACAGCAGGTGCAGCACCGCGTGCTCGACGCCGCCGACGTACAGATCGACCGGCATCCAGTACTTCTCGAGCTCGGGCGACCACGCTGCGCGATCGTTCCGCGGATCGATGTAGCGCAGGTAATACCAGCACGAGCCCGCCCATTGCGGCATCGTGTTGGTTTCGCGCACGCCGACCCGTCCGTCCGGCAGCGTCACCGCGAGCCAGTCGTCGCCGGCGCGCGCCAGCGGCGGCCTGCCGTCGGCCGTCGGCCGGTACTCGTCGATCGGCGGCAGTTCGACCGGCAACTCGCTCGCCGGCACCGCGACCATCGATCCGTCGGCCAGACGCACGATCGGGAACGGCTCGCCCCAGTAGCGCTGGCGCGAGAACAACCAGTCGCGCAGCTTGTACTGCACCTGCCCGGTGCCGAGGTCCTTCTCCTCCAACCAGGCAATCATCTTCGCCTTAGCTTCCTCGACCGCCAGGCCGTCGAGGAAGCCCGAGTTGACGGCGACGCCGTCGCCGGTGTGCGCCAATTCGGCGACCGGCACCGCGCCGCCGGAGATGACCTCGACGATCGGCAGGCCGAACTTTACCGCGAACGCGTGATCGCGCTCGTCGTGCGCCGGCACCGCCATGATCGCGCCGGTGCCGTAGCCCATCAGCACGTAATCGGCGACCCAGATCGGGATGCGCGCGCCGTTCGCCGGATTGATCGCGTCGGCGCCGCTGTACACGCCGGTCTTTTCCTTCTCGGCGTTGGCGCGATCGATCTCGGACAGCGCGGCGGCCGCGGTTCGGTACGCGTCCACCGCCGCCTTCCGTGCCGGCGTCGTGATGCGCGCGACGAGCGGGTGCTCCGGCGAGAGCACGCAGTAGGTGGCGCCGAACAGCGTGTCGGGCCGGGTCGTGAACACGTCGAACGACAAATCGGAATCGGCGACCGCGAAGCGCACCTGTGCGCCGGTCGACTTGCCGATCCAGTTGCGCTGCATGTCCTTGACGCCCTCGGGCCAGTCGAGCCCGTCGAGGTCGGTGAGCAGACGCTCCGCATAGGCGGTGATGCGCAGCATCCACTGCTCCATCATGCGCCGTTCGACCGGGTCGCCGGTCTCGACGTAGACGCCGTCCTTCACTTCCTCGTTGGCGAGCACGGTGCCGAGCGCCGGGCACCAGTTGACCGGCATCTCGGCGATGTAGGCGAGCCCCTTGTCGAAGAGCTGGAGAAAGATCCACTGCGTCCAGCGATAGTAATCGGCGGACGACGTATCGATCTCGCGCTCCCAGTCGTAGCTGAAGCCGAGCCGTTTGATCTGCTTGCGGAAGTTGTCGGTGTTGCGCTTGGTGATGACGGCGGGGTGGATGTTCTCGCGCATCGCGGCGCGCTCGGCCGGCAGACCGAAGGCGTCCCAGCCCATCGGGTGCAGAACGTTGAAGCCCTGCATGCGCTTGAGGCGCGCCAGCACGTCGGTCGCGGTGTAGCCCTCCGGGTGGCCGACGTGCAGACCGGCGCCGGACGGGTAAGGGAACATATCGAGGATGTAGTACTTGGGGCGCGCCGCCAGCGTCGCGGCGTCGCTCGGCGTGCGAAAGACCGCCTCATCCTCCCAGCGCCGCTGCCACACGGGCTCGATCGCGGCCGGGTCGTAACGCGCTGGTTTGCCGCCTGACGTCATGGACGGCACAGCTACCAGAGGCCTGCCAGACTGTCACCTCGATGGGGAACCCCTCGATGGGGAACCCCTCGA
>CADEER010000074.1:0-20615 GCA_902826395.1 uncultured bacterium | reverse complement strand
GAGGCCTGCCAGACTGTCACCTCGATGGGGAACCCCTCGATGGGGAACCCCTCGAAATCGAAATCCAAATCGAAATCGAAATCGCGGACATTCGCTCCGATTTCGATTTCGATTTGGATTTCGATTTGGATTTCGATGATGGGTGAGACTGACCGCTGTCAGCACGGCGCGATCCGTGCATAATCCTGCGCCATGTCGCTCACCGCGCCGCCGCCCGATCGCGTTCAGATCGTCGGCTCCTACCTGTCGCCCTACGTGCGCAAGGTTCTGGTCGTCCTCGACATGAAGGGCGTCGAGTACGAGATCGATCCGATCATTCCGTTCATGGGCGACGATCGCTTCTCGCAGATCAGCCCGATCCGACGCATCCCCGTTTTCATGGACGGCGCCGTGACACTCTCCGACTCGACCGTGATCTGCGAGTATCTCGAGGAGAGGTATCCGAAGCCGCGCTTGCACCCCACGGGCGCCGCGGAGCGCGCGCGAGCGCGCTGGCTCGAGGAGTACGCCGACACGCGCATGGGCGAGGTGCTGATCTGGAAACTGTTCAATCAGTTCGCGATCAACCCCTTCGTGTGGGGCACGAACACCGATCAAGAGGCGCTGCGCCAGACGCTCGACGAGGAGATCCCGCAGGTCCTCGGCTATCTCGAAAGCCAGCTGCCGGAGACGGGATTCCTGTTCGGCAACCCCTCGATCGCCGACATCGCCATCGCCTGCCCGTTTCGCAACGCGGCCTTCGCCCGCTACGAGATCGACCGCGGACGCTGGCCGAAGACGGCGGCGTTCGTCGAGCGCGTGCTGGCGCTCGAGCCGTTTGAGCGGCTGAAGCGCTTCGAGAACCGCATGATGCGCACACCGATCGCCGAGCACCGCAAAGTTCTGGCCGAGCTCGGCGCGCCGTTGATGAAAGACACCTACGGAACCGACAAGCCGCGCCGCGGCATGATGCAGATCTAGCCCGGACGATCGTCCGGCTCGCTCACTTGGCGGCGATGCAGGCGTCGTACATCGCGATCGCGACGCGCAGCCCCTCTTCGCCGCCCGTGAAGCGCGCTTCGCTTCCGTCGGCCCGTCGCACCGCGATCGCGGTGAGCTGGCTGGCGCGCAGAGACGCGAGCACCGAGTCGGCCTCGGCGCCGGTCAGATAGAACGACGGAAAGTCGCCGAGCTCGCCTTCGAGCTCGCGCTTCCCGAGTTTGAGGACCTGATCACCGCGCACGACGCTCACCGAATCGGCGCCGGCCAGCGACGGATCGACGAGGCGCACGTTCAACGTCGTCGCCCCCTCGAGCTCGGCCTTGGAAAGGCCCGGCTGCTCCGAACCGGCGCGCGGCGGCACGATGCGGCCGAGCACCACCTGCACGCTCGCCACGGCCTCGCCGCCACCGCCGGCCGCATCGCCGACCAGCCAGCGGGTGATCCAACAGCCATACTCGGTACCCTCCGCCGACCACTGCGACGGGCTGCCATGCGCCAGCGCCGCACCCGGCAACATCACTGCGAACAAGACGATCGTGCGAATCATGAACTTCGACATCTGGCTACCTCTTTCGTGAAGACTCATCTGGCCCCTTGTCATTCCGGTCAAAGGAACTGTCGATTGCTACAGATGAACCACGAAGACACGAAGGCCACGAAGGGCTGCTCAGCACCTTCGTGCACTTCGTGCCTTCGTGGTTTTCTCTGACCAGTGCGCTGGCCGTACGTCCCGCCCGATCAGCGACCGGCCATCACGTTGCACAGTCGAGCCGATCGCCGATGTCCGCCGCCGTTCGCATGCTCAGAGACTCCCGCAGCACGACCATGCGATCAAGTGCCCTCGCCCGCGCGGCTCGCCCCGCGCGGGGACTTTGCACCATTCCGCGATTTCGCCCCGCGGCGAGAAATCCTTCTTGACCGGCCGGTACGCGGGAGGTGTAGTGTCCGGCGTTTCGGGGGAACTGAATGCTCGCACGAGGGGGAGGAATCATGGGGAAGGCTTTCGCCTGGGCAGTCGCAATCGGCCTGCTGGCCGGAGTCGGCACTGCCGGCGCCGTCGATCTGTCTGCCGGCAAGATCGCCAAGTTCGCCGACAAGGACGGCCAGCTCAAGGACAAGGCGCTGGTGAAGTTCGTCAAGGATCTTTCGATCGCCGCGCCTCTGCCGGCTCCCACCTGCCCGGGCACATCGAACTTCCGACTCATCACCAACCGTCACGACACCGGCCCGATTGCCATGAATTGCAACAACTGGGCGGGCGCCGGTGCGAGCGGCTTCAAATACCTCGACAAGGGTCTTTCGGCAGGCGGGCTCAAGATCGCCAAGCTCAAGGCGACCTCGACCGGCGGGTTGTTGCTTCTCAAGTGGATGGGATTCAACTACGGCAGCATCGCAATCGACGGTCCGGTCGACTACGTCGAAGCGCGGCTCACCATCAACGGCACCGAGTACTGCGGCCGCTTCGCGCCGCCGACGTCGACCGCGGTGAAGAACGAAGCCGAGAAGATTCTCTTCAAGGGGCCGTCGACGGCGTGTCAGGTGTTGCCGACACCGACGCGGACACCGACCCGCACGCCGACGGTGACGCGCACGTCGACTCCGACCAGAACGCCGACCGTGACCCCGACTTTCACCCCGAGCGCAACTCCGAGCATAACGCCCGGTGGTCCGACGCTGACACCGACGGCCACACCGACGGTGACCGACACCCCGGGTCCGACGGCGATCCCCGAGGTCTTCCGCGCCAATCACATCGCGCTGCGCGATCCGCACGTCTTCGTCAACCTCGGTCCCGGCGCTTGCCTGGATCTAACCGAGCCGCCCGGCATTCTCGACACCTCGGTCAACGGTCTGATCGCCGGCGTCATCCTCGAGCCGAACACCGAGGGCAACTTCGATCTCAACGTGCTCGCGGCCTTCCGCCCGCTCGTGCAACCACCCGGCCCCGGCGCCGCCGTCGAGATCTATACCGGCGAGTGCTCGGAGCCGCTGTTCGGTGAGACGTGCGGCCCGGGGGCCAATCCGCCGGCCGCGACCACGTATGTCAATCAGTCCTCGGGGACCTGCGTGGCGCCGCTGGCCGGCACCACCGGTCCAAACAACATCGGCTCCTATCCGCCCGGCATATCGCCTTCGACGGCGCCCTGCCTGAGCAGCCTGCCGACGTCGATCAGCTTGTCGCTCGACGTCATCAATATCGACCTCGAGAACGTCGTTGTCGGCGCCACCTACGACGGCGATCCCGCCGATGACATCATCAATGGACTTATTGTCGGCTTCGTTAGCGAAGAGGACGCCGACACCATCCTGATTCCCTCTAGCGTTCCCATCGTCAACGGCGATCCGATCTCGTCGGTCCTGCCCGGCGGCAGCGCGAGCTGCACGTTGCACGACGATCGGGACGTCGGCCCGAACGGCGAGCTCGGGTGGTATTTCTACTTCGAATTCAGCGCCCACCGTGTGACCTGGACGGGACCCTGAACGCCGCGGTCAGCGTTCAGCGTCTAGCTTTGTTCCCTACAGGGCTGGTCGCTGAACGCTGACTGCAGGAGCCGTCCGACTCGGGACAGGCCCCCGGCTTAGCGCGCCAGCGCAGGTGGTCGCTGACGCCTCGGCCAGAAGGAGGTCTCCCGGCGAAAGCCGGGATCCAGGTGGGGCGGCGGTGGCAGGGAGGGCTGGACCCCCGGCTTTCGCCGGGGTGACATGGGGGATGGTGATCGGCTCGGCGCGTGAAGGGGCCTCTTGCGCTGAGGGCATCTTCGGCGGTAGCGACGAGGGGTTCATGACGTTCGCCGGCAGGGTCGCCCTCCACTCTCAGCCTGTCCCGAGCTCCGATCGCGGCGGCGAATCAGCAGCAGCCGTACGGCGCCGTCGGCGGTTCGCTGCGCTCCTGCTGCTTTCGGTGGTGGCGGTGCCAATGGTCGGTGCCGCCGACAAGGCGAGCGCCGGCAAGGTCAACGCCGACAAGCCGAACACCGGCAAGGTCAACGCCGGCAAGGCGAGCGCCGACAAGCCCAACGCTGACAAGGCGAGCGCCGGCAAGGTGAACAAGGTCGACTACGATGCGGTCGTCGAGCACGCGCGTGTCCTCGCGACGACACCGTTCGTCGAGCCGCAGCGCATACCGGACTGGCTCCTGGAGATCAGCTACGACGAGTGGCGCGACATCCGCTTCCGACCCGAGAAATCTCTGTGGCGCAAGGCGGACGGAAACTTCGAGATCCAGATGTTCCACCCCGGCCTGTATTACGACCGGGCCGTTCCGATCAACGTCGTCGATGCGCAGGGCGTGCACCAGGTCGCTTTTTCGCCCAGCGACTTCGACTACGGCAAGAACAACTTCGGCAGTCGCGTCCCCGAGAATCTCGGCTTCGCGGGTTTCCGCGTGCACTATCCGATCAACAAACCCGATTATCGCGACGAGGTGATCGTGTTTCTCGGCGCCAGCTACTTGCGAGCGCTCGGCAAGGATCTCGGCTTCGGCATCTCGGCGCGCGGTCTGGCGATCGACACGGCTCTGTCGTCGGGCGAGGAGTTCCCCTTTTTCAAGGAATTCTGGTTGGTGCGGCCGGCCAGCTCCGCGAAGACCATCACCATCCTGGCTCTGCTCGACAGCCAGCGGATGACGGGCGCTTTCGAGCTCATCGTCACCCCTGGGGAGCAGACCACCACCGACGTGCGCGCCACTTTCTTCTCGCGCTCGGAGATCGAGAAGATCGGCTTGGCACCGCTGACCAGCATGTTCTACAGCGGCGAGAACTCACTCCTCGCGACCACTCCCGACTATCGGCCGGAGGTGCACGACTCGGACGGCCTGGCCGTGCACACCGGCGAGGGCGAGTGGATCTGGCGGCCGATCGAAAATCCGCAGCGTCTGCGGGTGAGCGCGTTCAACGCCATCAACCCCGGCGGCTTCGGCCTGCTGCAGCGCGATCGCAATTTCGACCACTACCAGGACCTCGAGACGCGGCCGGAGCGCCGCCCCAGCGTGTGGGTACAGCCGACCGGCGACTGGGGCCGAGGCCACGTCGAGCTCATCGAGATTCCCACCCACAGCGACACCAACGACAATATCGTGGCTTTCTGGGTTCCCGAGATCCAAGCGCAGCCAAACAGTCCGCTTTCGATCTCGTACAGGCTCATCTGGCATGGCGAGGACGCAACCCGCCCGCCCGCCGGCCGTGTCGTCGCCACGCGGCGCGACAACGGCACCCGCGAAGGCGGGCAGCGCTTCGTCATCGACTTCCAGGGAGAGGCGCTGCGCAAGATGCCGGCCAGCACGGTGATCTTCGGCAACGTGACCGTCGGCGCCGGAACCGGTGAGCAAGGCGAGGTGGTCGATCAGCAGGTGATCAAGAACCCCGACATCGGTGGCTGGCGGCTGATTTTCCAGATGCTGCCGCGCGGCAGCGGTCCGATCGAGCTGCGGGCGTTTCTCAAGCTCGATGACCAGGTACTGACCGAAACCTGGTCGTACGTCATCGAGCCATGACGAGCGCCGCCGATTCATCCTCGCCCGACTCGCTAGACAAGCGCGACGACACGGTCGCGGTTTCCGCGGCACGCCTCTTCCGCAACTGGGAGGCGGCGCTGCGCCGGGCGAAGCGCTACGTGACGGCGCTTGGCTTCGACGCAGCGACGGCCGAGAGCATCGCCCGGCGGGCGGTGCTCGATGCGGCCACCGACGAGCACGAACCCGCCCCCAGCGCTTACGCAGACGTCCTTGTCCACGTGCGCAAGGCCGTGCAGAAGCTGCGGCCGAGCTTCCAGGGTACCGGGTTCGAAGGCGACGGCTTTCCGGAATGGCGCGTCAACGCCGCCATCGCTCAGTTCAGCGACGCGGCGAAGCCCTACTCCGCGTTTCAGGTCGGCGCCGGCACCTTGTCGACACCGCCGCTGGCGCGCCGCTCGATGCGACCGAACCATCTGCGCGGCCGCTCGCTCACGCAGCGCAACGCCAGCGGTGCGGCGAGCGGCACCACGCCGGAGAACGCGGACGTGCCGGAAGGTCGCAAACAGCGATGGGAGCGCGTCGCGCTGCGCCGCCGTTTCCTGCTCGGCATGCTGGTGGCGATCCCCAGCCTGATCGCCGCTCGCTTCATGCTCGACGTGCTGCCGCACCAAGGCGGCAATTGGCTCGAGGTGACGATCGCCGTCTTCTTCGGCGCATTGTTCGGCTGGATCTCGATCGGATTCTGGACGGCACTGGCCGGCTTCGTGATTCTGGTTCGCGGCGGCGATCGCTTCGCCATCACGCGGCGGCCGGGGCCGGAGCCGCGCGACCCGTCGACGCGCACGGCGATCATCATGCCGATCTGCGAAGAACCGGTAGACCGAATCTTCGCAGGCCTGGAGGCGACCTACCATTCACTCGAGCAGACCGGTCGGGCATCGGAGTTCGACATTTTCGTGCTCAGCGACACCGCCGATCCCGATCGCTGGGCCGACGAAGAGGCGGCGTGGTTCGATTGGTCGCGCAGTGCCGGGCTCGGCCGCATCTACTACCGGCATCGCCGCGTGCGCATCGCGCGCAAGAGCGGCAATGTCGCGGATTTCTGCCGGCGCTGGGGATCGCAGTACCGCTACATGATCGTGCTCGACGCCGACAGCGTGATGGCAGGACCGACGCTGACGCGCCTGGTCGACATGATGGAGGCAACGCCGACGGCTGCGCTCATCCAGACGGTTCCGGTGACGGTGCGCCGGCAGACGCTGTTCGGGCGTGTGCAGCAGTTCGCCGGCCGCGCCTACGGCCCGATGTTCTCCGCCGGTCTGCACTACTGGCAGCTCGGCGACGGACAGTATTGGGGCCACAACGCGATCATCCGCATCGCGCCGTTCATGGAACACTGCTCGCTGCCGATCCTGCCCGGCAAGCCGCCGCTCGGCGGCGAGATCCTCAGCCACGACTTCGTCGAGGCGGCGTTGCTCGGCCGCGCCGGTTGGGACCTGTGGTTGGCGTACGACCTCGGTGGCACCTACGAAGAGTCCTCCACTTCGCTGTTGGAAGAGATGAAGCGCGATCGGCGCTGGTGTCAGGGCAACCTGCAGCATCTGCGCCTGCTGATGACGCGCGGGTTGGCCGGCGCGCACCGCGCGCTGTTCCTGAATGGCATCATGTCGTACGTCTCGGCGTTGCTGTGGTTCTGCTTCCTTCTGCTCAGCAGCGCCGAGGCGGTCTGGGAAGCGGTGCGCGAACCCAACTACTTCCCGGCCGAATACAGCCTGTTTCCCGAATGGCCGGTGTGGCGGCCCGACTGGGCGATCGCGCTCGCCATCGTCACCGCCGCGATCCTGTTCCTGCCGAAGGTCTTGAGCATTCTGCTGATCGTTTTGCGCGGCAACGCGGCGGGGTATGGCGGCGTGTTGCGCCTCTGCGCCACCGCCGTTCTCGAGATTCTCTTCTCGACGATCCTGGCGCCGATCCGCATGGTCTTTCACACGCGATTCGTGCTGACCAATCTGTTCGGAGCCACCGTCACCTGGCGCTCGTCGTCGCGCGAGGACAGCGAAACGAGTTGGCGCGAAGCGCTGCGGCATCACGGCCTCGACACGCTGGTGGCCTCGGCCTGGGGCATCGCCGTTTTCTGGCTCAGCCCTATGTATTTCTGGTGGTTGACGCCGATCGTCGCCGGCCTGGTGTTGTCGGTACCGGTCTCGGTGCTGGCGAGCCGCGTGAGCCTCGGCAATCGAGCCCGCGCGCGCGGCCTCTTTCTCATCCCCGAAGAGACGAAGCCGCCCGCCGAGCTCGTCGAGCTCGAGGAGGATCTGGCGGCTCGGCCGCTGCCGCCGCCCGATAAGCGCGGCGTCGCGCGCATGATCGTCGACCCCTTCGCGAACGCCGTGCACCGAGTTTTGCTGCGACGCACCCGCCGCGTCACCCCGGCGATCGCACAGCGGCGGCGCGAGCTGGTCGAGCAGGCGCTGCTGCAGGGCACCGCGGCGCTGTCGGCGAAGGACCAGCGCGAGCTGCTGTACGACCCGAGCCGGGTCACCGAGTTGCACCGCGCAACGTGGGCCCTCGACGGCGAAGCCGCCGAGCGCTGGCATCCGAACGAGGCAGGATAAAATCCTCATTCGGCATTCATAAGCACCGACGGTCGCCGCGCCGGCGATTTCCAAGCGCGCCAAGGTCTTGCGACACGCGATCCTCGGCCAGCTCTTTTCAGGGCGGTGCGGTGCGTGCGATGATCGGGCCCACCTGTATTGCCTCTCCCTCTTACGCCCGTAGGATGATCGAGCGCGATGGCTCAGATTTTCCACCCGAGCACGAACACGTTCTCGAAAGTCAGCATTTTCGGAGCGCTGTTTCTGATCGGCGGCGCGCTCTGGGGTCTCGCGGTTCTCAACCGCTCGGGCTATGCGACGCAGGCCGGAGTGGCGCGCGAACAGCCCGTGCCGTTCAGTCACAAACATCACACCGGTGAGCTCGGCATCGATTGCCGCTACTGCCACACGTCGGTCGAGGTCTCCGCCTCGGCGGGCATTCCGCCAACGCAGACCTGCATGAACTGCCACGCCCAGATCTGGTCCGACAGCCCGACTCTAGAGCCGGTGCGCGCCAGCTACCGCTCCGGCGAGTCGATCGAGTGGATCAAGGTCCACGACCTGCCCGACTTCGTCTACTTCGATCACTCGATCCATGTCAGCAAGGGCATCGGATGCGCGAGCTGTCACGGCCGCATCGACGAGATGAATCTGGTGCGACAGGTGTCGCCGATGCAGATGGAGTGGTGCCTGGACTGTCACCGCAATCCGGCGGAGCACGTACGGCCACGCGACGAGGTTTTCGACATGGCGTGGTGGACGGACGACCAGGCGGCGCTGGGCGCCAAGCTGATCGACGAGTACGACATCGAGGGTCGCGACGACTGCTCGATCTGCCACCGGTGAGGCGACGCGGAGAGCGATGAACGAAACATCCGTCAAGACGGTCGACCTCGAGGCCTTGCGCCGCAAGCTGTCGCTGCGTTCGCAGGGCGGCAGCCGGTACTGGCGCAGCCTGGAGGAAGTCGCCGAAACGGCCGAGTTCCGCGCCTTCGTCGAGGCCGAGTTCCCGTCGCAGGCGAGGAATCTGTTCGACGCGGTCGAACGGCGCCAGTTCCTCAAGCTGATGGGCGCCTCGCTGGCGCTCGCCGGCGCCTCGGCATGCACGCGGCAGCCGGAGGAGAAGGTCTTCCCGTACGTCGCGGCGCCGGAGAACCTGGTGCCGGGCAAGCCGCTCTTCTACGCCACGGCCATGCCGCTCGGCGGCGTCGCGGCACCGCTGCTGGTGGAAAGCCACCTCGGCCGCCCGACCAAGATCGAGGGCAACACCGGTCACCCGGCGAGCGGCGGCGCGACCGACGCGTTCTCGCAAGGTGCCATCCTCGGCCTCTACGACCCCGATCGCTCACAGACGATTCGCAACGCCGGCAACATCCGCCCGTGGTCGGCGTTCGTCGACGAGATGGCGAGCGCGATGGGCGAACAGCGCCGGCGCCGCGGCGCCGGCCTGCGACTGCTGACCGGCACCGTAACCTCGCCGTCGCTGGCGCACCAGATCGAGCTGCTGCTGGCGGAGCTGCCCGAAGCGCGCTGGATTCAGTACGAGCCGATCGCGCGCGACGCGGCGCGCATGGCGGCACGCCTCGGCTTCGGCCGCGAGCTCGAAGCGCGCTACCGGCTCGACCGCGCCACCACCGTTCTGGCGCTCGACGCGGATTTCCTCGCCGCCGGTCGCGGCGCGTTGCGATACGCGCGCGACTTCGCGGCGATGCGGCGCAAGGATGAGAACCGGCTGTACGCCGTCGAGCCGAGTCCGACCAACACCGGCGCCGCGGCCGATCACCGCCTGCCGCTCGATGCGCATCTCATCGAGGAGCTGGCGCTGGCGATCGCCGCCGAGCTCGGCTTGCCGGTGCGGCCACCAGTCGACATCGACATACACCGGCCGTGGATCCGAGAGGTGGCGCGCGATCTCCAGCGCGGCGGCCGTCGATCGCTGGTCGTCACCGGCGAGTGGCAGTCGGTGACCACGCAGTTGCTGGTACACGCCATCAACGATCGCCTCGGGGCCATCGGCCACACGGTCGAGTTCACCGAACCGATCGAAGCGCCGGGCCCGTCGGGTCTGACGGTGCTGCGCGAGCTCGTCGAGTCGATCGACGCCGGCGGGATCGATCTGCTGATCGTCGCCGGCGTGAATCCAGTGTACGACGCGCCGGTCGATCTGCGCTTCGCCGAGCACATGCAGAAGGTCGGGACGCGCGTTCACCTCGGTCTGTACGACGACGAGACCGCCGAACAATGCCACTGGCACATCCCGGAGGCGCACTTCCTCGAGTCCTGGGGCGACGCGCGCGCCTATGACGGCACGGTGTCGATCGTCCAGCCGCTCATCGCACCGCTCTACGAAGGCAAGACACTGCACGAGATCATCGCCGCCCTGGCCGGCGATGCCGCCGATGCCGAGACGAGCGGCTACGAGATCGTCCGTGCGTACTGGCGCGAGCACCTGCCGGAGCCGTTCGAGCAAAGCTGGCGGCGCGCCGTCCACGACGGGATGATCGCCGACTCGACTCTGCCGGCGATCACGCCCAACTGGCTGTCGCCGCCTGGTACGCAGTTGCCGCCGCGCCGCGAGCTCGATCAGACCGGCAACTGGCACGTCGTCTTTCGCCCCGATCCCTCGACCTACGACGGCCGCTTCGCCAACAACGGTTGGCTGCAGGAGTTGCCGCGGCCGATCACCCGTCTCACCTGGGACAACGCGGTGTGGATGGCGCCCGCCGCCGCCGAACGGATCGGCGTGAGCAGCGGCGACGTCGTCGAGCTCAGCCGCGGCGAGCAGCGATTGCACGGCCCCGTCTGGATCGTTCCGGGCCAGGCCGCCAACACGCTCACGGTTCATCTCGGCTACGGCCGACAGCGCGCCGGCTACGTCGCCGCGGGTGCGGGGTTCGACGCGGGGCCGCTGCGCACTTCCGACGAGCCGTGGACGCTATCCGGCGTCGCGGTCCAGCCCACGGGAGAGACGCGCGTCCTCGCCTGCACGCAGGATCACTTCTCGATGGAAGGCCGCGACCTGGTGCGCTTCGAGACGCGCGGCGCGCGCGGCGACGGGCACGAGGAGCACGGGGGAGGACACGGGGCGCACGGCGGTCACGGCAACAAGTCGCTTTTCCCGCCGGTGCCGTACGACGGCTACGCATGGGGAATGTCGATCGACCTCGGCTCCTGCATCGGCTGCAACGCCTGCGTCATCTCGTGCCAGGCCGAGAACAATATACCGGTGGTCGGCAAGGAGCAGGTCGAGGCTGGTCGCGAGATGCACTGGCTGCGCATCGACCGCTACTTCGAAGGCGAGCTCGACGCGCCGCAGATCGTCCACCAGCCGGTGCCGTGCATGCACTGCGAGCTGGCACCGTGCGAGATCGTCTGCCCGGTGAACGCGACGGTGCACAGCGACGAGGGCCTGAACGACATGGTCTACAATCGCTGCGTCGGCACGCGCTACTGCTCCAACAACTGCCCCTACAAGGTCCGTCGCTTCAACTTCCTTCTCTACAACGACGTCCAGTCCGACGTCTTGAAGATGGCAGCCAATCCCGACGTGACGGTGCGCAGCCGCGGCGTCATGGAGAAGTGCACGTACTGCGTGCAGCGCATCAGCCACGCCCGCATCACGGCGAAGCGCGAAGGCCGCGAGATCCGCGACGGCGAGATCGTGACCGCGTGCCAGGCCGTGTGTCCGACCGAGGCGATCGTCTTCGGCGACATCAACGATCCGAACAGCCGCGTGTCGCGCGCCAAGGCGAGCCCGCGCGACTACTCTCTGCTGGCAGAGCTCGGGACCAAGCCGCGCACGACGTATCTGGCGGGCGTTCGCAACCCGAACCCGGCGCTGGCGGCGATCGACAAGAAGCACACCTGAGAAGCGAAGATGGCAAACGGCACCCAAATCCCGCGCGACGAGCGACGATCTCTGTCGAGTCATCTGCCGCCGGTCGTGCAGCCCGGGCACACGATGGCGTCGGTCACCGACAAGATCAGCTCGGTGGTGCTGACTCGGCAGACGCCGCGCGCCTGGTTCATCGGTCTGGCGATCTCGTTCTCGCTGACGATGCTGCTGTTGGTCGCCGTGACCTACCTGCTGGCCAAGGGCACGGGCATTTGGGGCGTCAACATTCCGGTCGCCTGGGCGTTCGCCATCATCAACTTCGTCTGGTGGATCGGCATCGGCCACGCCGGCACGCTGATCTCGGCGATTCTGCTGCTGCTGCGCCAGGAATGGCGAACGTCGATCAACCGATTCGCCGAGGCGATGACGCTGTTCGCGGTCGCCTGCGCCGGTCTGTACCCCTTGTTGCACATGGGCCGGCCGTGGCTCGCCTACTGGCTGTTCCCCTATCCCAACACGATGGGCATGTGGCCGCAGTTCCGCAGCCCGCTGGTGTGGGACGTATTCGCGGTCTCCACGTACCTCCTGGTGTCGCTGCTGTTCTGGTTCATCGGCCTGATCCCTGACCTCGCGACTCTGCGCGACCGTTCACCGAGCCGGGTCGGTCGCTTCGTCTACGGCCTGCTGGCGATGGGATGGCGCGGTTCGGCGCGACACTGGCACCGCTACGAGATGGCGTACCTGCTGCTCGCCGGCCTCTCGACGCCGCTGGTGGTGTCGGTGCACACGATCGTCAGCTTCGACTTCGCCGTCGCGCAGCTCCCCGGCTGGCATGCCACGGTGTTCCCGCCCTACTTCGTCGCGGGGGCCATCTACGCCGGTTTCGCGATGGTGATGATCCTGGCGATCCCGCTGCGGCGGTTCTACGGCCTGCAGGACTTCGTCACCATGCGCCACCTCGACAACATGGCGCGCATCACGCTCGCGACCGGCATGTTCGTCGCCTACGGCTACATGATGGAAACCTTCATGGCGTGGTACAGCGGCTCCATTTTCGAGTCGGCGCTGATGACCAACCGCTTCAGCGGGCCGTACGCGGCGTGGTACTGGGCGCTCCTGGTTTTCAACGTGCTGATTCCGCAGGCGCTGTGGTTCACGCGGGTGCGGAGCAGCACGGTCGCGCTGTTTCTGATCGCCGTGTCGGTGAGCATCGGAATGTGGCTCGAGCGATTCATCATCGTCGTCGTGAGCCTGCACCGCGACTTCCTGCCTTCCTCGTGGGGCATGTACTATCCGACGTTCTGGGACTGGGCGATGTATCTGGGCAGCATCGGTCTGTTCTTCTCGCTGCTGTTCCTCTTCCTGCGGTTCCTGCCGATGATCTCGATCTTCGAGATGCGCACCCTGCTGCCGGGCGCCGAGGTCAAGGAGGAGAACCCGTGAGCCAGGGCGTCTACGGGCTGATGGCCGAGTTTGGCGACGTCGGCGAGTTGGTGACCGCCGCGCGCAAGGCGCGCGAGGCTGGCTACGTGCACCTCGATGCCTACACCCCGTTTCCGGTGGAGGAGCTCGACGAAGCGCTCGACCTGCACCACACGCGGCTGCCGATGCTGGTGTTGATCGGCGGCATCATCGGCGGCCTGGCGGGCTTCGGCCTGCAGTACTGGACGACGGTCATCGACTACCCGATCAACGTCGGCGGCCGGCCGCTGTTCAGTTGGCCCGCCTTCATCCCGGTGACCTTCGAGTGCACGATCCTCGGCGCCGGGCTAACTGCCGTGCTGGGGATGCTGGGCCTGAACGGCTTGCCGCAGCCGTACCATCCGGTGTTCAACGTGCCGCGCTTCGCCCTTGCCTCGCGCGATCGCTTCTTCCTCTGCATCGAAGCGCGCGATCCGAAGTTCGACATCGACGAGACATGGGGCTTTCTATCTCGTCTGCAACCGCGACAGGTCTCGCAGGTCGATGCGTAGCCCTTCTGTCAAAACGGATCGGCGACGCAGCCGTTTGGCGCGCGTGGCACGAGCCATCGCGATCGCGGCGGTGCTGGCCGGCGTCCTCGGCGGCTGCCGGCAGGACATGCACGACCAGGCCAAGTACGAGGCGTTCGAGCGCAACGAGTTCTTCGACGATCAGCGGGCTTCGCGCCCGCCGCTGCCGGGAACGGTGGCACGCGGTCACCTCGCGGAGGACGCGGCGTTTTATCTCGGCGAAGCCGACGGCGCGCTCGTGGCGACCGCTCCGGTAAGCCTCGATCAGGCGCTGTTGGCGCGCGGCCGCGAGCGCTACGACATCTACTGCTCGCCCTGTCACGACCGCGTCGGCACCGGCAACGGCATGATCGTCGAACGCGGCTACAAGCAGCCGCCGTCGCTGCACGAGCAGCGCCTGCGCGACGCACCCGATGGCTACATGTTCCAGGCGATCACCAACGGCTTCGGTGTCATGCCGAGCTACGCGCCGCAGATCGCGGTGCGCGACCGCTGGGCGATCGTCGCCTACATCCGGGCCTTGCAGCTCAGCCAGGCGGCCACCGCGACCGATCTCTCGGCCGCGGATCTCGCCGCGCTACGCGCCCACGAGACATCGAAATGAGCGTGCTCGCCGACAGCCTGCAATTGGCGCCGGGCAATCCGCTGCGCCGCTTCGCGCCGGTCGCGCTGATTGTCGGCGCCATCGCCCTGGCTGCTTGCGGCTTCATCGCCACGACCGCGCCGCGGCCGGTGGCGCAGTCCTATTTGGCGGCGTTTCTATTCTGGAGCGGCATTCCGATCGGCTCGCTCGCGGTGCTGATGTTGCAGCACATCACCGGCGGCGCCTGGGGCGCGATCATCCGCCGCATTCTCGAGTCGGCGACCAGCACGCTGCCGCTGATCGTCGTGCTCTTCCTGCCGATCCTGTTCGCGAGCGGGCTGCTGTACGAGTGGGCGCGGCCGGAAGTGGTAGCGCACGATCCGTTGCTGCAACACAAGAGCATCTACCTGAACCTGCCGTTCTTCACCGTCCGCGCGGTTGTCTACTTCGCCGCCTGGATGACCCTGTCGTACTTCCTCTGTCGCTGGTCGCGAGAGCAGGACGGCGGCAAGCTGCGCGTCCAGCGCCGGCTGGAGAACACCAGCCGCGGCGGCCTCGTGGCCTTCGGCTTGACGATGAGCTTCGCGTCGATCGATTGGGCGATGTCGCTGGAGCCGCACTGGTTCTCGACCATCTACGGCATTCTCTTCATCGGCGGTCAGGTGCTGAGCTCGCTCGCCTTCGCCATCCTGGCGGCCGCCGCGCTGTCGACGCAGGCCGAGGTCGCCGAGGTCATGACACCCGATCGCTTCCAGGATCTCGGCAAGCTGCTGCTGGCCTTCGTCATGCTGTGGGCCTACTTCTCGTTCTCGCAGTTCCTGATCATCTGGGCGGCCAACCTGCCCGAGGAGACACCCTGGTACCTGCGCCGCCTCGCCGGCGGTTGGCAGTGGACGATCCTGGTGATCATCATCCTGCACTTCGCGCTGCCGTTCGTGCTGCTGCTGTCGCGCGGTCTGAAACGCAACCGGCGATCGCTGATGGCGGTTGCCGCCGTCGTCTTGGCGATGCGCACTGTAGATCTCTCCTGGCTCGTCATTCCCGCCTTCGACCGCGACGGCGGCTCGTTCGTCGCCAGCGATCCGCTCGCGATGATCGGCGTCGGCGGCGTCTGGTTCTTCTTCTTCGTGCGTCAGTTGAGCCGCCACCCGGTGTTGCCGCTCAACGACGAGGCTCTACCCGAGCTCGACGAGGCGGGAGCATGAGCGACCTCCAGCCAAACCAGGTCGGGCACGAGCAGCGCGACGTGCGCTTCACGCCGGTGCTGATCGGCGGCGGACTGATCATCGCCCTCACCCTGGCCGCCGTCTTCGGCATGATCGGCGTGTTCGATTTCCTCGCCGAGCGCGAGGCGGAGCGCAGCGTCGCCGCCAACCCGCTCGCCGAGAGCGTGCGCAGAGAGCCGCCGGAGCCGAGGCTACAGGCGCTGCCGATCCTCGATCTCGAGACGCTGCGCGCGGCTGAGAAGAAGATCCTCGAGGGCTACTCGTGGGTCGACCGCGAAGCCGGGGTGGCGCGCATTCCAATCGAGCGCGCGATGGAGATATTGGCGCAGCGCAAAGGGCAGCGCGGAGCGCCGGCCGAGCCATGAGCGAGCACATCTACATCGCGGTCGCGCTGGCGGCGCTGCTGGCGGCGCCGGGCCTGGCGGTCGAGGCGGCGCCGGCGCCGGAGGTGCCGCAGGCGCTGCGCGACGTCGGCATCGAGCAGCGCCTCGGTGCATCGGTGCCGCTCGACCTGCGTCTGCGCGACGAATCGGGAGAGATGGTCGAGCTGGGGAGTTACTTCGGCTCGCGCCCGGTCGTCCTCGCTCTCGTCTATTATGAGTGCCCGATGCTGTGCACGCTGGTGCTCAATGGGCTGGTCAGCTCGCTGAAGGCGCTCGCGTTCGACGCCGGCCGCGAGTTCGATGTCGTGGCAGTCAGCTTCGATCCCGAGGAGACCCCTGCCCTCGCCGCTGCGAAGAAGGAGACCTACCTCCACTCGTACCGGCGGCCGAACGCCGCGGCGGGCTTTCATTTCCTGACCGGCGATGCGGAGTCGATCCGGCGCCTCGCCGAGGCAGTCGGCTTTCGCTACCGCTACGATCCGGCGAGCGACGAGTTCGCGCACGCCGCCGGCATCACCGTGCTGACGCCGAGCGGCGTCATCGCGCGCTACTTCTACGGCGTCGAGTACGCGCCGCGCGATCTGCGCCTCGGGCTGATCGAAGCTGCCGAGGAGAAGATCGGCTCGGCGGTCGATCAGCTCATGCTGTACTGCTTCCGCTACGATCCGGCGACCGGGCGCTACAGCGCCGCCGTCCTCAATCTGGTGCGGCTCGGCGGCGTCCTCACCGTGATGGCGTTCGCCGGCTTCGTGATCGTCGCCCGATCGCGCGAGACGAAGACATCAGCGTGCGCGGCGTCGGGCCGCGCAGAGAACGGCTGAGCTCGAACCATGCCCAAGTTCTCCCTATTTCCCGAAAGCGCTTCGACGATCGCCGGTCAGGTCGACGCGCTGTTCTTCTTCATGATCGCGGTCAGCGCGTTTTTCGGCTTGCTGATCGCCGGGCTCATCGTCTTCCTGTCGATCCGCTACCGACGCCGCGCGGGCAGCAACGAGGCTGGCGACCCGGTGCACGTGCCGATCGCCCTGGAAGCCGCCTGGACCGTCATTCCGCTCGCCATCACCATGGTGATGTTCTACTGGGGCGCCAGCGTCTACATGACGATGGCGCGGCCGCCGGACGACGCGCACGAGATCTTCGTCGTCGGCAAGCAGTGGATGTGGAAGCTGCAGCACCTCGAGGGACGGCGCGAGATCAACGAGCTGCACGTGCCGGTGGGCCAGCCGATCAAGCTGACCATGACCTCCGAGGACGTGATCCACAGCTTCTACGTGCCGGCCTTCCGCATCAAATCCGACGTCGTCCCCGGCCGCTACAGCACGGCGTGGTTCGAGGCGACGCAGGTAGGCACCTACCATCTGTTCTGCGCGGAGTACTGCGGCACCGAGCACTCGCAAATGATCGGCAGCGTCATCGTCATGGACCCGTCCGACTTCCAGACCTGGCTGAGCGGCACCGACGCCGACGCCGGCATGGCCGCGAGCTCGCCGAAGGATACCGGGCAGCAGCTGTTCACCCAGAAGGGTTGCGCAACCTGTCACCGCGGCGTCTCGGGGTCGATGGGTCCGGCCCTGGCGGGCGTCTTCGGCCGCGAGCGGACGTTTGCCGACGGTTCGAAAGCGGTCGCCGACGAGGCCTACCTGCGCCAATCGATCCTCTCGCCGCAGGCGCACGTCGTTGCCGGCTATCAGCCGGTGATGCCGACGTTCCAGGGGCAGATCGACGAAGAGGGGATGCTCGCCCTGATCCAATACATCAAGTCCCTACCGGCCGAGACATCACCCGGCCCGGAGAAGCAGGGGTAGCCGCGGAGCGGTGAAGACGATGGAACCCACCGACAAGCGCAAGCACTACCTGAACGCCGACTATGGCATCCGCTCGTGGCTCCTGACCCTGGACCACAAGCGCATCGCCCTGCTGTACCTGATCTCGATCACCTTGATGTTTCTGCTCGGCAGTCTGTTCGCGGTTCTCATCCGCCTCGAGCTGCTGACACCGGCGGGCGACTTCGTACAGGCCGACACCTACAACAAGCTGTTCACGATGCACGGCATCGTGATGATCTTCTTCTTTCTGGTGCCGTCGATTCCGGCGGTGTTCGGCAACTTCCTGCTGCCGCTGATGATCGGCGCGCGCGATCTCGCGTTCCCTCGGCTCAACCTGATGAGCTGGTACGTCTACATGGTCGGTGCCGCGTTCACGATGTGGGCGGTGCTGACCGGCGGCGTCGACACCGGGTGGACGTTCTACACGCCGTACAGCACGACGGCGTCGCACAGCAACGTGATGGCGACGGCGATCGGCATCTTCATCACCGGCTTCTCGTCGATCCTCACCGGCCTCAACTTCATCGTCACCATCCACACGATGCGGGCGCCGGGTCTCACCTGGTTCCGCCTGCCGCTGTTCGTCTGGGCGCACTACGCGACCAGTCTGATCATGATCCTCGGCACGCCGGTGATCGCCATCACGATCTTCCTGGTCGGTGTCGAGCGCGCGTTCCACCTCGGCATCTTCGATCCGGCGCTGGGCGGCGACCCGATCCTGTTCCAGCACTTGTTCTGGTTCTACTCGCACCCCGCCGTCTACATCATGATTCTGCCGAGCATGGGCGTGGTCAGCGAGATCATCACCTGCTTCGCGCGCCGGCGCATCTTCGGCTACGGCTTCATCGCGGCATCGAGCCTGGCGATCGCGATCTTCGGCTTCCTGGTCTGGGGTCACCACATGTTCACGTCGACGCAGTCGGTCTACGCGGCGCTGATCTTCTCGGTGCTCAGCTTCGCGGTGGCGATCCCGTCGGCGGTCAAAGTGTTCAACTGGACGGCGACGCTCTACGGCGGCTCGATCAGCTTCCAGGCGCCGATGCTGTTCGCGCTCGGCTTCATCGGCTTGTTCACGATCGGCGGCCTGACCGGGCTCTTTCTCGCCGCGCTCGGCCTCGACGTGCACGTGCACGACACCTACTTCGTGGTCGCGCACTTCCACTACATCATGGTCGGCGGCGCGCTGATGGGATACCTCGGCGCGGTCCACTTCTGGTGGCCGAAGATCACCGGCCGCATGTACTCGGAGTGGGCGGCGCGAGTGTCGGCGGTGCTGGTGTTCGTCGGCTTCAATCTGACGTTCTTCCCGCAGTTCGTCCTCGGCTACCTCGGCATGCCGCGCCGCTACCACGCGTATCCGGACGAGTTCCAGGTGTTGAACGTCATGTCGACGACCGGCGCATCGATCCTCGGCGTCGGCTACATGGTGCCGCTCTGTTATCTCATCTGGTCGCTGTGGCGCGGCGCGGTAGCGGCGCCGAACCCGTGGCGGGCGACGGGTCTGGAGTGGCAGACCCCGTCGCCGCCGCCGACCGAGAACTTCGCCCGCACGCCGGTCGTCACCGAAGAGGCGTACGCCTACCCGCTGAAGGAGGCCGAGCTTGTCTAACGTCGCGGCCCATTCGCACGTCGCGCATCAGTTCGACGACGCGGCCCAACAGCGCCGTGCGGTGACGCTCGGCATGTGGGTGTTCCTGGTCACCGAGTTGATGATGTTCGGCGGCCTGTTCACCGCCTATGTCCTCTACCGCTCCAGCTTCCCGGATGCCTTCGCGGCGGCGAGCCACCATCTCGACGCGACCCTCGGTGCCGCCAACACGCTGGTGCTGCTCGGCAGCAGCCTGACCATGGCGCTGGCGGTACGCTCCTCGCAGCTCGGCTCGCGCGGCGGCACGGTGGCAGGACTGCTCGCTACGATCGTCCTCGGCTGCGCATTTCTCGGCGTCAAGGCATACGAGTACGCGCACAAGTTCGAAGAGGGTCTGGTGCCGGGCCCGCACTTCCACTTTCCCGGCGCCGAGGCAAACCACGCCGAGCTCTTCTTCTCGCTCTACTTCGCGATGACCGGCCTGCACGCCCTGCACATGGTGGTCGGCGCCGGCGTGCTGGCAGTCCTGACGGTGATGGCGGCGCGCGGCCGCTTCAGCGCCGATTACCACAACCCGGTCGAGATCGGCGGCCTCTACTGGCACTTCGTCGACATCGTCTGGATCTATCTCTTCCCACTGCTTTACCTGCTCGGCCGACACTGAGGACGCCTCGATGAGCACACACGACGGACAGGCATCGACCACCGGTCACGGACCCGACGCCGCGCATGCGACGCCGCTCGCCATCCTGCTGGTGGTGTTCCTGGCCCTGGTCGCCATGACCGGCCTGACCGTGTGGGTCGCCTACGTCGATCTGGGCGTCTGGAACACACCTGTCGCCATCGCCATCGCAACGATCAAGGCGCTGCTCGTGATCGTGATCTTCATGGAGATGCGCTTCGCCGAGCCGCTGACCTGGCTCGCCGCAACGACCGGTCTACTGTTCCTACTGCTGCTCATCGGCCTCACCATGGCCGACGTCACCAGCCGCGGCTGGCTGGGAATTCCGGGCCACTGAGCGCAGCGTTCGGCGAAGCACACCCCCCGCGATTCACCGCGGGAAACCCAGCGTTCCCTGGCGTCGGTCGACCAGTCTGGAGCCGAATCCGCTGATCGTCGATCGGCGAAAGGGACTTTTTTCGCGCCAAGAACGC
>CADEER010000073.1:1335-23403 GCA_902826395.1 uncultured bacterium | reverse complement strand
GCCTCGGCCACATCGACCCCGACCGCCTCGGCCACATCGACCCCGACCGCCTCGGTCACATCGACCCCGACCGCCTCGGTCACATCGACCCCGACCGCCACCAGCGCGTCGGCCCCGACCAACACACCATTCCAAGCGCACTGCCCCGACAATCCAGCAGACAATTGCCTGCCGGCGGAAAGGGGCAAGCTGATCTTGCGATCGGGGAGGACTGCGCAAAGAAACAAGCTGCTGTGGCAATGGCAGAAGGGACCCGTCGCGCTCGAGCAACTGGCGGATCCGACAGTAGATACGAGCTATGCCTTGTGCATCTTCGAGAACAGCGCCCTTGTCTACTCCGCGCTGCTGCCGAGCGCAGCGAGCTCTGGCTCCAACGGCATCTGGAAAACCTACGGTGGCGAACGAGGCTACCGTTACACGAGCGACGACAATCCAGACGGGCTATCACGGGCCAAACTCAAGATCGGCGACAGCACGGCTAGTTTGAATGTACGGGGCGAGGGACCCTCCCTGGACATGCCGCTACCGCTTGGGCCGGGCGACGTTACCGCACAATTCGTGAAGAACCCCGGGGCGGGCTTGGAATGCTGGGAGACTGACTTCAGATCACCTGCACGGAAGTCGCGCGCTGACTTGTTCAGCGACCGCTGCGCTTCCAACGCGGCGGAAGGCTGCGCGGTCGATCCTTAGAGTTGGCCGGACCGTACTCTTCGCCGCCGCCGCGATAAACGGCTCAGCCGCCGGAGATCACCGCGTCCGGGAAGACGCGGACCTTAACAACCGGTTGAAAAACAGGACGCGGGCTGCACCGGCCAACCGATCCTCATCGCGTTCTCTTCGGGACAGTCGGCGATCGACATCGAAGGTCTGACCGATGCGGAGATCATCGCCTTGGCGATGGAGCGCCTGCACGCGTTCTACGGCGACGGCATTCCCGAACCGATCGACTACGAGATCACACGCTGGCACTCGGATCCGTTCGAAAAGCACTAAAGCCTGGGTGGAAGAAGCGATCAATCTCTCCTGCGAAATGATTCCTTTGGTTCCAACCCTCGTCGGGCAGCGCGGCGAGCGGGTATGTAACGATGCCGGTCGCGGCGACATCGCGATCCTGCGAATCGCGCGTGTGGTACATGACGCGGAGAGTGACTCGATCTTCGTCGCTTGCGACCGACAAGGGCTCGACGCGGATAAGTGCGCCGGGCTCGCGCGTCGGCAGCAGATCCGGCACGTCGTAGAAGTCGCCGCTGCCGTCGAAGATCGACACCGGTTCGACATTGTCAGATTCGTCGCCGCACGCGGCGAGCAGCGCGATCGCGCCGAGAGCGAGCGCGACCAAGGTCGTACGCGTCGGGAACACCGTCATGTCTTTGTCTCCACGGCTGGCGTCATTGCAGTGCCCCAGAACGGGACCCCCTCGGGCCCGACAATCCCCCCCTTCATGGACTCGACACGTGTTGCCCCGAGATCGTCAGGGGTCGCAGTCGATCGGCATATGGACGCAACCACGTTCGGTCTCGCAAGTATCCTCGGTGCAGGCGTTGTTATCGTCACAGTCGATCGGCGTGTAGACGCACCCATCGTTCGGATCACAACTATCTGCGGTGCAGTCGTTGGAATCGTCACATGCGATCGGCGCATTGATGCACATGCCGCCATCGCAACTATCTAGGGTGCAGGCGTTGGAATCGTCGCATGGCAACGGCGTAAAGACGCAACCAGCGCTGGCATCGCAACTGTCTGCGGTGCAGGCGTTGGAGTCCTCACATGCGATCGGCGAATAGACGCACGCACCGGCATCGCAGACATCTGCCGTACACGCGTTGTCGTCGTTGCAGTCGATGAGTGACGCTACGCAAACCGAGCCCGAACAAGTATCGCCGTCCGTGCACGGGTTGCCGTCCGTGCACGTCTGACCGTTGCAGTCCGGATCCACACAGTCGACCATTTCATCGGAATCGTTGTCGATCGCATCGGCGCAATTCTCCATGGGCACCGGAATGTCTTCGATGTCCAATCGCACCATCAGAGCGTCGCCACCGACCATGGTGAAGGCGGCGAAGATCTCGGCGCGTGTGTCGCTGGGATTCGAATCCGACTGGTCGTCGGTGGCACTCGGGTCGCCGAACACCGCATACGCGACGACCGCTCCGGCAACGATCGCCAACACGGCGAGGGCAGACGCAAGGCGCCGGCGACGCAGGCGCGGCCAGGCCACCGCGATCAACAGCAGAAGCAGCAGCCCGATACCGAGCTGGTTGAGCAGCGGCGCGGGAGACGCGGGAGTGGCCAAGCGAACGACGATCGGCCTGCCGTCCGGCGTGCCGTCGGTCGTAAACAGAGCATCCTGCGATCCGCCCGCCGACAGGGCGTGATGCGCCATCCGCACCGCCGGTGCGTCGCCGAGCAGCCCGAGCGGGATCGACCCGATGACGGAGTCGGAGCCGAGCAAGCCGCTGTCGAGCTCGAGCACGAAGCCGGGCAGCGCCTGAGCCGAACCGAAGACTCCGCCGGCACAGGTCTCGACCTGCGCGGAAACGACCGCGGGAGGAACGAGATCGTTGTCGACCACGACCGTGACCTGCAACTCGAATCCAGGCAGTGCCCCCGGTGCCACCGCACCGAGTGAAAAGCTGCATCCGGTCCCTGTTTCGTTGTCGGTGTCGATACCGGTGCGGTACGTGTGCAGCGTAACGGCCGTAGCCGACACCGGCAGCGCGAAACTCAGGGCGATCGCGAGACAGATGAGCGGTGCAAGACGACGACGTGACGCCGCTGATGGCTTCATCGCTCGCGTGTAGCACAAAGCTGCTGCCGATCACTACCCGACACCGGACGCTCGGTCGGAATCGGCGTCAGCAGTGCGGCCAAGCCATGCGATCGGCGCGGATCACCGCCGCGCGCCCCTCGTGGAATCCGCGTGTGCGTATCCACGGGGGTCAGAAGCGCAGCATGTCGAAGGGGCTTAGACCCTGCGGCAACGGGGCGCGCGCCGTCAGCGACTCGAGCGGCTCGCCCGATTCATAGCGCTCGATCAGCTCGTCGGGGTCGAAGACGATGCCGATCGGGTTGGCGGCGAAGTCGCCGCGCCGCATCCACGAATCGATCTCATCCGCGGTCTGGAACGTGTCGACTTGCAGCTCGATGCGGCTTCCGTCCGGATCCTTGTAGTAGAGCGAGATCGTCGGACCGTGGTTGATGCACCAGTACGGGGCGATCCCCCCGACTTCAGGCGCCGGTACGTGTACAACAAGTCGCCGAGGTCGCCATAGGTGAAGGCGATGTGATCGGTCCCGGCAGCCATCGCCGGTTGCTCGTCGATGCCGGGGATCTGCACGATGGCGACGCGGTGGTGCTCATCGTCGTAGGTGAGAAACGCGAGCCCGCCGTCGGAGTGTACGACCTCGGCGCCGAGTACCGTGCAGTACCATTGCACGAGCTCGTCGAGTCGCGCAGTCCGGCGTACGAAATGCGCGAGCTTCTGAGGACTCACCGCGCCGCGAGAAGCATCTAGCCGCTCTCGTCGCTCGCTGACGATCTTCATGTTTTCCTCCAAGACAACCCTATTCCCGCAGGGCGCCAGTGCGCCAAGAGACCACGAATCGAGCGGCGGATCGCCCTTCGATGTCGGTGTCAGCGGCGCGGCCAGGCGATTCGGTTGGCGCGGATCTCCGCGGCGAACCATTCGTGGAAGCCGCGGGCGAGCATCCATTCGATTCGATCGCCTCGCCAGACGATGCGCTCGGGGCGCTGCGGCACAGCGCCGCCGAGGAGGGCGCGGGTTCGCGCCAGGTCGGCCTCGCAGATCGGCAGCTCGCGCAGGCGCTTGTACCAGGCGAGCAGGCGAGGATGAGTCGCGCCGTCGAACGAGACGTCGAGGAATCGCAGCGCCGTGAGATGTGGGAACAGAGCGAGATCGGCGATCGAGAGCTGCCCGCACAGGAACTCGCGGTCGGCCAGCGCCCGCTCCAGGTCGTCGTACAGCGGTTGGAGGTCGCCGAGCGCCGCCTCGCGCAGGCCGGCGGGACGCGTGCCCTCGGCAAAGCCGAAGCCCCCGTTCGAGAGATCGTGGGTGATGGCGTCCAGCATTGTGTCGGCTAAGCGCTCCCACGCCAGCGCCGTGACGCGCGTCGCCGGATCCTGCGGATACAGCGCTCGCTCGGGATAGCGATGCTCGAGGTAGGCGACGATGTGCGCCGAGTTCACCACCACCAGATCGCCGTCCTGCAGGACCGGCACCTCGACCCGCGGGTTGACCTGTGCCAGGCGCGCGTGACCCGCGGGGCTGAGACCGTCGAGGGCGACGAACGGCAGGCCTTTGTGCTCGAGCACCATGCGCACCTTGCGCGCGAACGGACTGAACGCGTTGTCGTAGAGCGTGATCATGCGCGGACTCCTCTCGCTAAGTGGATCCTGCGACAGGGGGCTGTTCGGAATCAATCGGCCTTGATCACCTCGCCCTGCGGGAAAGGTCGACCATCTCTAGATCCCTTCGGTATCGGTATCGCGTTCGGTATCGGTATCGAGATTTGTGCCGAAGGCGATACCGAAAGCGATACCGATACCGATACCGACCCCGGTTCTGTTGGCGATCGCTACGCGCCACGTCTCGCTACCGCTTTATCATCAGGACACCGAGAGAAGAGGCGTGATCGCTCCGCACAAAGACATCAACTGTGGTAGCGATGCGGGCATGACTTCGAACATTCCCGTCATCGACATGTGGGCACCCTTCGTTCCGTCGCGCGAGATCATGGCGCACGCCGCCGATCACTTCCCGCCGCCGCAGCTCGGCTATCTGCGCGTCTTCTTCAAGCAGAGCTCGCCGACGACCGCGGTGTTCGGAGAAATCGCGAGGTCGCTGTCGAGCGACGACGGTGCGATTCTGCAGAGCCTCGACGACGCCGGCATCCGCATGGCGCTGATCACCGGCTTCGACGAGGCGTCGACCGGCGGCACGACGTTCATCACCAACGAGTCGGTCGCCGCGATCGCCGGCCGGCATCCGCGCCGCTTCATTCCATTCGCCGGCGTCGACATCATGCGCGGCGCCGACGGTGTGCGCGATGTCGAGCACTGGGTTCGCGCGCGCGGCTTTCGCGGCCTCAGCCTGCGGCCGTTCATGACAGGACTGCCGGCCGACGATCGGCGGTACTACCCGTTCTACGAGAAGTGCGTCGAGCTCGGCGTTCCGGTCAGCATCCACGCATCGGCGAATTGGACGACGTGTCGCCCGAGCGACCTCGGACATCCGCGCCACTTCGACGTCGTCGCCTGCGATTTTCCTGATCTGAAGCTGATCCTCAGTCACGCAGGCTACCCGTGGGTACTGGAGGCGTGCTTGCTCGCCTGGAAGCATCCCAACGTCTACCTCGAGCTCGCCGCGCACCGGCCGCGCTACTTTACCGCGCCCGGCGCCGGCTGGGAGCCGTTGCTGCAGTACGGACAGACGACAATCCAGGACAAGATCCTCTACGGCACCGGCGCCTTCCTCATCGGCCGCGCACCCGCCGAGCTGGTCGGCGAGATGCGCGCCCTGCCCTTGCGCGACGGCATCATGGAGAAGTGGCTGTGGCGCAACGCAGCGCGCCTCCTCGAAATCGAGTAGCAACCCCTGTCGAGAAGGTCCGAAACTGCTGCTGGGGCGGGTGTGATTTTGCGGCAGCGTCTCGATCAATAACCCACATCACCTGTGGCATGCGTCCAGTCGCCCGGAGCTCGGGCTGGGGCTCGGGAGCCTCGGGACTGAATTCGAATGGGATTACGAGCTCGCCGCGGCGCTAGGCACAGCGATATCGATCGTGCTACGCGACGACGTGCGAAGCGAGGCGCACCGACGCCCTCCACATCCCGCAAGCTCCATCGTCTGTTGAAGGCCCAACTCTTCCAAACTTGAAGCACCGCAGCTCCAAGCTCTGCGGCAGCGAACCATCGGACCGAAGGGAGGCAACACTCATGCGACGAGCAACGCTTTTCGCGATCAGCGCCGCGACCATCTTTGCCGCCACGGCATACGCGCAGGACGCGGCGAAGGGTAAGCCCAACATCCTCGTCATCTGGGGTGACGACATCGGCATCCCGCAGATCAGCGCTTACACGCAAGGGCTGATGGGATATCGGACGCCCAACATCGACCGCATCGCCAGCGAAGGCATGCTGTTCACCGATTCCTACGGACAGCAGAGCTGCACCGCGGGTCGCGCGAGCTTCGTTCTCGGTCAGGAACCGTTCCGCACCGGTCTGCTGACCATCGGCATGCCGGGCGACCCGCATGGCATCACCGACTGGATGCCGACGATCGCCGACGTGCTCAAAGAACAGGGGTACGCCACCGGCCAGTTCGGCAAGAACCATCTCGGCGACCAGGACCAACACCTGCCGACCAAGCACGGCTTCGACGAGTTCTTCGGCAACCTCTACCACCTCAATGCCGAAGAGGAGCCCGAGGGCTACTTCTATCCGAAGGACGCCGAGTTCAAGAAGAAGTACGGCCCGCGCGGCGTCATCAAGGTCGGCGCCGACGGCAAGATGCAGGACACCGGCCCGCTCAACACCAAGCGCATGGAGACGGTCGACGAGGAATTTCTCGCCGGCGCCAAGGATTTCATCCAGCGCCAGACCAAAGCCGAGAAGCCGTTCTTCGTCTGGTTCAACGCCACCCGCATGCACGTCTTCACCCACCTCAAGCCCGAGTCGGTCGGTGTGACCGGCAAGGGCATCCATGCCGACGGCATGGTGGAGCACGACGGCCACGTCGGCCAACTGCTGAACCTGCTCGACGAGCTGAAGATCGCCGACAACACGATCGTCATCTACAGCACCGACAACGGCGCCGAGCTCGCTCTCTGGCCGGATGGCGCCATGACTCCGTTCCACGGCGAGAAGGGGACGACCTGGGAGGGCGGCTTCCGCATCCCGATGATGGTGCGCTGGCCCGGCGTCATCAAACCGGGCTCGGTCTCCAACGAGATCATCTCCAACATCGACTGGTACACGACGCTGGCAGCAGCCGGCGGCGCCGGCGACATCCGCGCGACGATGGCCAAGGGCGCCACGGTCAACGGCAAGCAGTTCAAGGTGCACCTCGACGGTTACGACTTCGGGCCGTACTTCAGAGGCGAACAGGCGAAGGGTCCGCGCGATCGGATCATGTACTTCGATCAGGGCGGCAATCTGAACGCCGTCCGCTGGAACGACTGGAAGATCAGCTTCGCCATCGCTAGTGAGGGCAACATCGCGACGGCGACCCGCGAGGTTCCATCGTGGGCGACGATCACGAACTTGCGCATGGACCCGTACGAGCGCGGTCTTCGCGAAGGCGGCGAGGCGCTCAAGTTCTTCGCGCAGCAGATGTGGCTGCTGGTGCCGACCCAGGGCGTCATCAAGGAGTTCTTTGCCGACTTCGACCAGTATCCGTACCAGACCGGCTCGTCGCTGAACGCCGCCGGCATCAACTACGGAATGCTGAAGCAGCAGGCTGCCCTCAAGCAGTTACAACAGCTCGAAAGTTTGCAGGGCGGGCGATAGCGGCACACGACGGCGAGAGGAAGCCTTCGCGCTCTCTCTCGCCGTCGAAAACTCCTCGAGAGACATGAGCAGCCACGAGCAGATCCTCGACCTGAAGAGCCGCCTCGCCGCAGCGGTCATCGGCCAGGAGCCGGTGATCGACGAGTTGCTGATCGCCCTGCTGGCGAACGGCCACGTCCTGCTGGAAGGCCTCCCCGGCCTCGCCAAGACGCGCACCATCAAGACGCTGGCCGCAAACCTGGAGAGTCAGTTCAGCCGTATCCAGTTCACGCCCGATCTGTTGCCGAGCGACATCACCGGCACCGAGATCTACGTTGCCGAAGCTGCCAGCGAAAAGTTCCAGTTTCAGCCGGGTCCCGTGTTCGGGAATCTGATCCTCGCCGACGAGATCAACCGCGCACCCGCCAAAGCGCAGGCCGCGCTTCTCGAAGCGATGGAGGAGCGCCAGGTGACGGTGGCGGGCAAGACGCATCCCCTGCCCGAGTTGTTCCTCGTTCTCGCCACCCAGAACCCGATCGAGCAGGAAGGTACCTACCCGCTGCCCGAGGCGCAGATGGATCGCTTTCTCCTGCACGTCAACGTCGACTACGCGACCGACGACGACGAGCGGAAGATCGTCCGCCTGGTGCGCGGTGAAGACGCGGGGACGGCGGCGAGCAAGCCCGACAAGGTTCCGGCCCAAGCCGTTCTCGACGCACGCAAAGAGGTGCTCGCGGTGAACGTCTCCGAAGCGGTCGAGCGCTACATGGTCGCCCTCGTCGCGGCGACACGCCGGCCGGCGGAGTACGCGAAGTCGCCGCTCGCAAAGTGGATCAAGGTCGGCGCCAGCCCGCGCGGCACCCTGGCGCTGGATCGCGCCGCGCGCGCCCGTGCATGGATGACCGGCCGCGACGCGGTGGTGCCCGAAGACATGCAGGCGGTCGCGCACGCCTGCCTTCGCCACCGCCTCATCCTCACCTACGAGGCGGAGGCCGCAGGGATCAGCAAGGATGAGGTGCTCGACGAGGTTCTGAAGCAAGTCGCGGTCGCATGAACGATGATCCCAACGTCCATGCCCGTCTCGAAGACCTGGTCGCAATGCAGCACCGCGCGCGCGGCTTCAGCTTCCTGCCGCGCCAGCCGATCCACTCGCTGCTCGCCGGGCGGCGCGCTTCACGGCTGCGCGGCCGCGGGCTGAATTTCGAAGAGATCCGCCGCTACCAGGCCGGCGACGACATCCGGCAGATCGACTGGAAGGTCACTGCACGAACCCGCAAGACCCACAGTCGGGTGTTCACCGAGGAACGCGAGCGGACGACGCTGCTCCTCGTCGACCAGCGCATCACGATGTTCTTCGGCAGCGTCGCGCGGATGAAGTCGGTGACCGCAGCGCAGGCCGCGGCGCTCGCCGCGTGGCGCGTTCTGCAGCAGCAGGACCGGGTCGGCGCGCTGGTGTTCAACGACTCCGATATCGTCGAGCTGCGCCCGCACCGCAGCCGCGCCGCGGTTTTGCGTATCCTGCACGCGGTCGTCGAGCAGAACCGGGCGCTGGCGGTGGATCGCGGCCTGCGCAGCAATCCCGAGATGTTCAACGAAGCGCTGCGCCGCTGCGACCGCATCGCAAAGCACGACTGCCTGGTCTGCATCGTCAGCGATGCCACCGGACACGACGATGAATCGCGCCGCCTGCTGACGCGCATCGCCCAGCACAACGACGTGTTGTTCGCGTTCGTCTTCGACCCGCTCGAGGCCGATCTCCCCACCGCCGGCTCTCTGGTGTTCGGCGACGGCGAGGAACAGCTAGAGATCGACACCAGTAGCGGCAGCTTGCGCGAGAGCTTCCGTGCCGACTTCGCGGCGACCCGCGCTGCCGGACGCGAGTTCTTGCTGCAGCGCGAGACACCGATCATCCCGCTCGACACACGCGACGACGTCGCCGATCAAGTCCGCCGTCGCCTGGGTGCGCGGCGATGAATCCCGACGCCGCCAGTCTCGATCGGCTGCACGACATCGTCGTCCCCGCGGCAGCACCGTGGTGGCCACCCGCACCCGGCTGGCTCTGGCTGCTCGGCATCCTGACGATTGTCGCAATCGCCGTCCTCGCGCGCACCGCCGTGCGCTGGCAGCGCAATCGCTACCGGCGAGAAGCGCTCGCAGAGTTGACGCAGTTGGAGAATGCGGCAGAGCTGGCGCGTATCGGAGACCCCGCAACCGGCGATGCCGTCGCACTCGGCCTGTCGGAGCTGTTGAAGCGCGTCGCGCTGACGGCTTATCCGCGCGCCGACGTCGCGGCGCTCAGCGGCCCTGAATGGTTCGCTTTTCTGGATCGGACAGGTGGAACCAATTTCGCGAGCGGTCTCGGCGCGACACTGGAACGGGCAACATACGGTCCGAGCGCCCATGAGTGGGATACGGACGAGAGCGGTCGTGCCTTCGCCGGCGAGATCCGCACCTGGATCAGGCAGCATCAGCCATGCTGACGCTCGCCCATCCGTGGCTGCTGGCGCTGCTGCCACTGCCACTGTTGATCTGGTGGTTGCTGCCGGCGCATCGCGAGCCGCGCCGCGAGCTGGTGGTGCCGTTCCTGCCGCGCCTGGCGCAGATCGTCGGTCAGCGTCCTACCCGCGGCGCAGCCGCGGCGCGCGACAGCCTCTGGCGTTGGCTGGTCCTGATCGCCTGCTGGTTGTGCGCGCTGCTCGCTCTGGCCCGACCGCAGGTCATCGAGCCGCCGATCAGCCGCGACGTTCCAGCGCGAGACCTGCTGTTGGCCGTCGATCTGTCCGGCTCGATGGAGACGAAGGACTTCCAGGATGCGCAGGGCCAATCCGTCGATCGCCTGACCGCCGTGAAGAGCGTCCTCGCCGATTTCCTCGCCAAGCGTCAGGGCGACCGTGTCGGGCTGATCTTCTTCGGCGATGCGGCGTTCGTGCAGGTGCCGTTCACGGAAGACTTGCATGTCTGCAGACAATTGCTCGACGAGGCACAGGTCCGCATGGCCGGGGTGCAGACTGCTTTCGGCGACGCCATCGGACTCGCGATCAGCGTCTTCGAACGCAGCACCGTAAAGGAACGCGTGCTGATCGCGCTCACCGACGGCAACGACACTGCCAGCCAGGTACCGCCCGACAAGGCGGCGCAGATCGCCAAGGACAAGGGGATCGTCGTCCACACGGTCGCGGTCGGCGATCCCCGCGCCGCCGGTGAGGACGCGCTCGACGAGACGACGCTGAAGCGCGTCGCCTCGACCACCGGTGGGCTGTACTCTCACGCCGGCGATCGCGCCCAGCTCGCGGCAATCTACGCGCAGCTCGACGCGCTGGAAACTCGCGTGGTGCAGACCATCTCGCACCGTCCGCGGCGCGACGTGTACTGGTGGCCGCTCGCCGTCGGCCTCGCGATCTCCATGTCGTACTTCGCGATCGGACTGCTGGCGCGCGCTGGCGCCCGACGCCCGACAGCGCAGCCGTCTTCCGCGGCATTGGCGGCCGGCACACCGCTCGGCCTGGCCGCGCTACCGGCGTCGTTTCACTTCATCCGACCCGAGTGGCTGCTGGCGCTGCTCCCCGCGGCGCTGTTGTGGTGGGCGCTGCGGCGCCGCGCCGATACCGAGCGGCCGTGGCGCGGCATCATCGCGCCGCACCTGCTGCCGCACCTGCTGGGCGGCGAGGCAGGCAAAACGCGATTCGGTCCGGTGGAATGGATCGGCATCGTCTGGCTGCTCGCGATCGTCGCCATCGCCGGCCCGACGTGGCGGCGCGAGCCGTCGCCGTTTGCCGGCGACACGGCGGCGCTGGCGATCGTGGTGAAAGTGTCGCCGTCGATGCAGACCGAGGACGTGCAGCCGAGCCGGCTGCAGCGCGCGGCGCAGAAGATCCACGATCTGCTGAAGGCGCGCGGCGACGCCAAGACGTCGCTGATCGCGTATTCCGGATCGGCGCATCTGGTGATGCCGGCGACGAAGGACGGCGGCATCATCGACAGCTTCGCCCAAGCGCTCGACCCGAAGATCATGCCCGTTGATGGCGATGACGCGGCCGCCGCCCTGACGCTCGCCGACCAGAGCCTGAAAGACGCGGGTGGCGGGTCGATCGTGTGGATCACCGACGGCGTGGCGCCGGAACAGGCGCAGCCGCTTGCGGCGTGGCGGCAGACTTCCGACACATCGGTGCGCGTCTGGCCGCCTCTGTTGCCGGGAGACGAGCTCGATTCGCTCGAGGCAAACGCGCGCCCTGCGCACGCCCGCCTCGTCGCGCTGGCAGCCGATGACTCCGACGTGCGAACGATCGCGGCGGCGGCGAAGTTCGCCTACACCGCCGGCAATGCGTCGGACACGCAATGGGCGGAGAGCGGCTACTGGGTCGCACCGCTGATCGCGGCGTTCGTGTTGCCCTTCTTCCGCCGCGGCTGGACGACCGGGATCGGATGACTCGACGTCGCATATCCGCCGCGCTGGTCGCCGGCTTGGCGGTGGCCGCCCTCGCCTACGGCACCTGGCGCAATCCGAATTTCTGGCAGACGCCGGCGCAGCGCGGCGATCGTTTGCTGGCGTCGGGTCAGTTCGCGGAAGCAGCCAAAGCGTACAGCGATCCATGGCGCGTCGGCGTGGCGCAGTACCGCAACGGCGACTTCGAAGCCGCCGCGCACACGTTCGCGCGCGTACCCGGCGCCGACGGGGCGTTCGACAAGGGCAACGCGCAGCTGATGCACGGCGCCTACGACGAGGCGATCGAGAGCTACGACCGCGCGCTCGGTTTCAAACCGGGCTGGAAGGAAGCCGAGGAAAACAAAGCACTGGCCAAGGCGCGTCAACAGGTCATCGCCGACGCCGGCAAGGATCGCGACGAGGAATCGGCCGACGCCTACAAGCCCGACGACACGGTCGTCGACCAGAAGGGAGAAGACCGCAACAGCAAGCCGCCCGATAGTGCAGGCTCCGAGATGTCGGACGAGACACTGCGAGAGACGTGGTTGCGGCGCGTGCAGACCACGCCGGGCGATTTCCTGCGCGCGAAGTTCGCGTATCAGGCGGCGCACCGATGAGATCTGAGTTCCAACAGCGGCTCGAGGATGGACTCCAGCGGCGGATCGCGCTCGCGATGCTGTTCGCTGTGTTCGCGTGCGATCCGATCTCCGCGCAGGACGCGAAGGTGCGCGCCTCGGTATCGAGCGAGGATCCGATCTGGGTGGGCCAGCAGGTCACGCTCGTCGTCGAGCTACTCGCACCCGGGTATTTCGCCAGCGTAGTCAACTTCGATCTGCCCGACCCGCAGGGCGTTCTATTGATGCCGCCGGCCGATCATCCGGTCGTCGGCAACGAGGATTCCGACGGCGTCACGTACACCGTGCAGCGCTACGAAGTTCGAGCCTGGCCGATGCGAGCCGGTGCGCAGACCATCCCGGCGCTGACGGCGCGGTTCTCCTTCAAGCGCAATCCGCTAGACACCGATGTGATAGTCGCGTCGCTGACGACCTCGCCGGTGGCATTCACGGTGGCGCTGCCACCCGGTGCCGAGCGTCTCGGCACGGTGATCAGCGCCCGCGGCCTCGAGATCGAAGAGAACTGGAAGCCCGAGCCCGGAGCCGCCGCCGTGCGAGCGGGCGCGGCATTTACTCGCACCGTGACCATCTCCGCGCCGGGAGTTCCGGGAATGTTGTTGCCGCCATTGCCCGTCGGCGACATCGACGGGCTCGGCATCTACGCGAAGCCGCAACTGCTCGACAGCGACGAGCGCGGGACGCTGACCGGCATACGTCGCGACGTCGTCACCTACGTTTGCAAAGCAACCGGCGAGTTCACCATCCCAGCGGTGCAGTTCGCATGGTTCGACCTCGACACGATGCAGCTCCGCACCGAACAGCTTCCCGCGCGCACGCTGAACGTGATCGCCAATCCGGCGATGGCTTCGGCCAGCGCTTCGTCCAGGCCATGGACTCGGTTTTGGCTGGCCGGCATCGCGGCGCTGCTCATGGTGTTCAAAAGCGCCGGTGCGCGCCGGCTCCTCGTGCGGCTGGTGGCGCCGTTCCGTCCCGTGCACCTGCAGCCGTTGAATCCGCCATAGTCGCTAGACACCAGTTCCCTTGAACTCGACGCGGTCGCAGGACTATTCGCTGGTGCGCCGTGAGACAGATGAGCGCAGAGCAACCAGACCATCCTCCCCATCCACCGGAGTTGTTGTTGAGCGCGCCGTTTCCCGAGCGCGTCAGACTCGTCTGCCAGAACTGGGCGGCGCAGATCGCGCCGAACCGGCCCGAGATCATGGCCCTGTACTGGGCCAAGTATCTGCTCGTCTACATCGGCGGCTGGGCCTTCTTCGCGTCGTTCAACGCGGACTACCCTGGCTTCTCATCGCCAGGCGAGTGGGCGTTCACCACGGCCTCGTTTCGCAAGGCGATCGCGTGGTCGCTCTTCTACGAGATGCTCGGCATCGGCTGCTCGTGGGGGCCGATGAACGGGCGGTTCAAGCCGATGACCGGCGGCTTTCGCTATTTCCTGCGGCCCGGCACGACGAAGATGGCGCTGTTCCCCGGAGTGCGATTCATCGGCGGAGCAACGCGCACCTGGGTCGAGCCGGTGCTGTACGCGGTGCTGCAGCTCTCGCTGCTGCGCGCACTGATCGCGCCCGAGGTGACGGCGGCCGACTTGTGGCTGGCGTGGGTTCTCATCGCCGCGCTCGGCGTCCTCGACGTGACGATCTTCCTGGCGGCGCGCTCCGAGCACTACTGGGTCGCGCTCACCTGCCTCGTCGCCGCGTCGAGCGAGCAACTCGAGATCGCGGGCTACAAGCTCGTGTGGTGCTTCATCTGGTTCTGGGCGGCGACGTCGAAGCTCAACTCGCACTTTCCGTCGGTCATCATGTTCATGATGAACAACGGCCCGTTCTTTCCGAAGCGCCTCAAGAAACGGCTGTTCGCCGCCTACCCGCACGACCTGCGACCATCGAGCATGGCCGCGCGCATGGCGCACGGCGGCACGGTGATCGAGTACATGATTCCGGTCGTTCTCCTGCTGTCGCCCAATGACGTCGTGACCGTGCTCGGGCTGTGCATGATGACGAGCTTCCACGGCTTCATCGCGCTGAACAATCCGAACGGCATGCCGATCGAGTGGAACATCATGATGATCTACGGCGGCTGGTTTCTGTTTCTCTTCGCGCCCGATGTGGGCCTGACGGCTCTCACCGCGGCGCCGCTGCTGCTGGCCTTCCTGCTCTTCTGGCTGTTGGCCGTGCCGCTGGTCGGCAACTTCGTTCCGTCGAAGGTCTCGTTCCTCCTGGCGATGCGCTATTACGCGGGCAACTGGGCGTACAACGTGTGGCTGTTCCGCAAGAACGGCAAGGCGATCCAGAAGCTCGACAAACTCGTGAAGTCGACCGCGCCGATGCGCGATCAACTGCGCGGCTTCGGGCTCGACGGCGCAACTCTCGAGATGGCGGTGGCGCTGACGATGTCGAGCCGTTTCATGCATTTCGAGGGCCGACCGCTGCTCGAGGCGCTGCCGCGCGCGGTCGACGACATCGAAAACTACGAGTGGATCGAGGGCGAGGTGTTTGGCGGCTCGATCATCGGCTGGAACTTCGGCGACGGCCATCTCAACGGCAAGCGGCTGATGGACCTCATCCAACCGCAATGCGGCTTCGAGCCCGGCGAGGTGCGCCTCGTCTCCGTCGAGTCGCAGCCGCTCTTGAACCCAACCATGCGCTGGAAGATTTGGGACGCCGCGACAGGGCCGATCGACGAGGGAGTGACCGACCTGCGTACGATGCGCGAGCAGCAACCCTGGCCAACCGGTGTCTACGCCGAGGCCATCCTGCGCGGCTCCTGAGCGCGGGAAGCGGAATCACTCCGCCGGGCGTGGGCGCAACTCTTCGGGCCAGGATGCGGGGTTGTCCGAGGGATAGATGCGCAGCGACTGGCCGGTTGCCGTCAGCAGGTCATCCCGGCGACAGCCGAGCGCCGCCGCGGCGGCGTTGAGGCCGGAGTTGGTTACGCCGTTGATTCCCGGGGCGATGGTACTTGCACCGCACTGATAGAGACCGTCGATGTGGGTATCGACGGAGAAGCTGAAGGGGCCCAGGTTGCCCAGCGTCTTCTCGGTTCCGTAGATGCCGCCGCGCGTCGCGTGCAGGAAGTGCATGTTGGTGAGCGGCGTGCCGAGCGCGCGGAAGACGACCCGCTCGCGCAGACCGGGCACGAAGCATTCCACGGCGTCGAGAATGCGCTCGCTCAGATCGGCCTTGAGCCGCGCGTAGTCTTCGCCGCGTGCGCCCGGGGCGCGATTCTGCCAGCGCGCAAACGGCTCGATCGAGGTGATCGCCATGGCCTCCACGGTGTGCAGGCCGTCGCCGCGCATGGACGGATCCTTGAGTGTGGTCGCGTTGAAGAAGAGGCCCGGAATCTCCTCGTCGCCACTCAGCTCGCGACGAGCGGTGAATTCATAGGCGGCATCGATGTCGGGCGTTCGGCTGAACCAGATGTTCCCGGAGTCCACGCCGGCGGCGCGGAGGTCCATGTCGACCGCCATGAACAAGCTGATCGTCGAGACGGAGTAGCGCAGGTGCGCAATGCGGCGGCGCAGCCGCCAACCGACGTGCTCCGGGGCGACCAACCGGCCCCACGTCACACCCGGATCGGCGTTCGAAACGACGATCGGCGCGCGCGCCTCGCGCCCGTCGCTCAGACGGACGCCCAGCACTCTGTCGCTCTCGATCAGGATGCGATCGACTTCGGCTCTGAGTATCACCTCGCCGCGGTGCAGCTCGATCTGTCGCACCAGCGCTTCCGGGATGGAGTGGCCGCCGCCGCGCGGGTAGCAACCGCCGTCGAAGTAGTAGCCCTGCAGCCCCGCGTGCAGGGCCGTCGGCGCCCGCGACGGAGCCATCCCATGGTCGCCCGCCTGGATCGACAGGATCGCCCTCAGCAGCGGGTCCTGGGTGCAAGTGTCGAGAAAGTCGCTCAAGGGCCGCAGACCATGCCGCAGAACGGTCGGCATGTGCACCGCGAGTTGCGCCGCTTCCCCCAAACCATGGATCGGTGCCGCGTAGCCGAGCTCGTCGACCATGCTGCCGATCACGTCGAAGTACCGGTCGATGCCGTCGCACTCATCGGGAAAGCGCTGCTTCAGCTTCGCGGCGAAACGCTCCCTGCCCTTAGGGATGTCGAACCGGTCGTTGCCGACGACGACGCGATCGTACCCGTCCGGATTGAGCTCGAGGAACACCAGATCGTTGGCGACGCCCAGTCCTTCGTAGATGCGGCGCAGGCCGCCGCCGGGTCCCAGCGCGCCGACGTAGTGCACGCCGGGGCTGAAGCGAAAGCCGTTCAGGACGAAGGACTGGCTGTACCCGCCGGGGAGATAATGCTGCTCGAAGACGGCGACGCGCCGGCCGGCGCGCGCCATGGCCAACGCCGCCGTCAGGCCTCCCGCCCCGGAGCCGATGACGATCGCATCGTAATCGCCCATACCGTTCCCTCCTCGAGGACGCACCGTGCCGGACGCGTCACCACTGGTGGGAAAGCCTCAGAGCAAGGCGCGTACCATCGGAAGAGGCAAACCCGGTCCTCCGGCGCGCAGGTTGGGATTCCCGGATTTCGGAACGCCGAACACGATGGGCCGCGGGGGAGCTCCGCAGAGCCCGGCTGCAAATCAGGCGGCCGCGCGATTCTCCGCGCGCACGGCCTCGCCCTCATCCACGGTCGACTTCACGGGCGGCGCGGCGTGCCAGAGGATGGCGATGCCGATGAACGCCGACAATACCGAGGCGGCAAAGATCGCGACTTTGGCGGCCGAGAAGTCGGCCGCCAGCGGGAAGGCCTGGCCGGCGATGAAGAGCGACATGGTGAAGCCGATGCCTGCGAGACCGCCGGCGCCGGCGAGCTGGCGCCAAGAATAATCGTCGGGTTTGACCGCGACGCCCAGCGCCACCGCCAGCAGCGATGCGAGCAGGAGGCCGACGGGCTTGCCGAGAGTCAGGCCGGCGACGATCGCCAGGGCCAGCGGCGCGCGGCCGTCCAGCACTTCGGTGCCGAGCGCCACGCCGGCGTTGGCGAGCGCGAAGAGCGGCAGCACGACATAGCTCGACCAGGGTTCGACGCTGCGCAGCAGTCGATCGGCGGGCGACTCGAGCCGGTCGTGGATGGCGTCGATAGCGCGCAGCGCCGGCAGCGACGGACCGTGCCGCAGAACCTCGTCGCCGTGGCGCGACTCGGCCTGGATGATCGCATCGGCCTGCAGCGTGAGCGCGCGCAGATTGGGCGGCGGCCGCGTCGGGATGAAGAACGCCAGGACGACGCCGGCGAGCGTGGCGTGCAGGCCGCCGGCATGAACGAAGATCCACAGCGCAATGCCCAGCAGCGCGTACGGGAGCACCCGATAGACGCCGGAGCGATTGAGCAACGCCAGCGCGCCGGTGGCGAGCGCACCGAGGAAGAGCTGCCCGACGTGCAGATCGCCCGAGTAGAAGAATGCGACGACCAGGATCGAGCCGATGTCGTCGACGATGGCGGCGGCAGTCAGAAAGATGCGCAGCGCCACCGGTACGCGGTCGCCCATCATCACGATCAGGGCGACGGCGAAGGCCGTATCGGTCGCCATCGGCACGCCCCAGCCCTGCGACCACGGACCGCCGCCGACGATCTGCGCGTAGACGAGCGCCGGCACCGCCATGCCGCCGAGCGCGGCTGCCACCGGCAATGCCGCGGCCCGGCGATTCGCCAGATGACCGACGGTGAACTCGCGCTTGATCTCGAGCCCGACCACGAGAAAGAAGATCGACAGCAGCGCGTCGTTGACCCAATGCCGCAGCGACATCGCAAACGCCGCGTCGCCGAAGGCCAACGCGGCTTTGCGCTCCCAAAAACCTTCGACCAGTTGGCTCAGGGGTGAGTTCGAAAGAGCCACGGCAACGACCGTCGCGATCAGCAGCAACACGCCGGTCGACGGCGCCCAGCTCGCGAAGTCGAGCGCCGCCGAGCTGACGCGGTGCCCGAGCGAGCCGAGCATGGCGTCGGCCAGCGAGCTCTCGTCCCACGGCCCGTCGTAGCGCCTCCCGTTGATGTAGAACGTCGGAGTGACCGTGACGCCGCTGTTGCGCGCGCTGCGCAAGTCCTCTTCGACCCTTGCTCGGGCCCGCTCGACGCGCGCGCCGTCATCCTGCGAGGCGCCAAAGCTGGCGCCGACGACGCGCAGGTCGTCCTCGGTAAGCTGCGTCGAGCGCGTCATCAACTGGATGTGCTGCTCCCAAAAGCGCTCCGCATCACACTGCTCGACGAGCTCGGCGGCGCGTCGGGCGATGTCGCTGCCGGTGACCGGGCGATGGCGAAAGACGTAGCGCAGCCGATTTCCGAAACGATCGCGCACCTTGGCGAGCTCTTCGTTGGCGGCGCGGCAGTGCGGGCAGTCGTAGCTGCCGTACTCGACCAGCGTGATCTCGGCTTCTGCCGGGCCGAGAACGTGATCCAACGCATGGTCGACCGCGCGGTCGAGATAGTTGGGGGAGGTTCGCTCTGACATCAGATCACCGGTCCAAAGGGGGGCCGGTCACTTCTCAGGTTCCGCCGTTCGCAGCACTCGTTTGACCCGCGCTGCGTCACATCTCCGCCAGAATGGCGTGGATGGAGGACACGACGACCGAGCCTTCGCCGACGCTGGAAGCCACCCGCTTGATCGAGCCGGAGCGCACGTCGCCGACCGCGAAGACGCCGCGCCGGCTGGTTTCCAGGAGATGGCACTGTCGCTCGCTGCCGCCGTCGTCCCGCGGATCGAAGCCAACCCCGCTCAGCACGAATCCGGCATCGTCCAGTGCAACACAACCGCCGAGCCATTCTGTGTTCGGCATCGCGCCGAGCATCAGGAACACGTTCGACACGGCGCGCGTCTCCTCGGCGCCGCTGCGGCGGTTGCGCCAGGTGACTTGCTCGAGGTGACGCCGGCCGTGCAGAGCGACGATCTCCGTCTCCGTGTGTAATTGAATCTTGGGGGAGACGTCGATCCGGGCGATCAGATAGTTCGACATCGACGCCGCGAGGCCGGGTCCGCGCACCAGGATGTGCACCCGAGCGGCGTGCCGTGCGAGAAACACGGCAGCCTGGCCTGCGGAGTTGCCACCGCCGACGACGACGGCCTCCTCGTGCTCGCAGAGACCGGCCTCCATCTGCGTGGCGGCGTAGTGGATTCCGGACCCCTCGAAGCGGTCGAAATTTTCCACGTCGAGCTTGCGGTAGCGCGCACCGGTCGCGATCACCACCGTCTTGGCTCGCACGCGCTCGCCGTCGTCGAGCGCCAGCGTGTAGGGCCGCGCGTCGCACGAAAGCTCCCGCACGCGCCGCGGCACCGCCAGGCGGGCGCCGAACTTCTGCGCCTGCACTTGAGCGCGCCCGGCCAACGCCTGGCCGGAAATGCCGGTCGGAAAGCCGAGATAGTTTTCGATCTTCGAGCTCGAACCAGCCTGACCGCCGGGAGCCTCGGCCTCGAGCACCACGGTGCTGAGCCCTTCCGAGGCGCTGTACACGGCAGCCGCCAGCCCCGCCGGCCCGGCTCCCACGACTGCCACGTCGTAGATCGTCTCCGGATCGAGTCGCTCCACCAGCCCGACGGCGACCGCCAACTCGCGAGTCGTCGGGCTCTTGAGCACCACAGAGTGAGCGGTGATCACCACCGGCATATCGTCGACGGTCAGGCCGCGCTCGGCGAGCATCGCGCGGGCCTCCGGCGCGTGTTCCGGGTCGAGCAGGTGAACCGGATACCCGTTGTTGTCGAGGAAGCGATAGATGCGCAGCGTCTCGGCCGAGCCGCGAACACCGATCAACGTCGAGGCCGCCTGTTCGTGGTCCATCAGGCCAACCCGCCGCAGGATGAAAGCCCGCATGATGATCTCGCCGATGTCGGGTTCGGCGGCGAGCAAGCGGCGGAACTGGGCGCGGCGGATGCGCGCCACCCGGCCGATCGAGCCCATGCGTCCGACCACCAGGCACTCGCGGTCGCTGAACAGATCGAGCTCGCCGGTGAACTGCTGCTCTTCCAGCTTCATGACGACCTTGAGTCCGGCCAAGGTCGGCTCACAGATCTCGACATGCCCTTCGAGCACGATGAAGAAGTCGGCAGCGCGATCGCCGCGGTCGAACAGCAGCGTGCCCCTCGGCAGGGCTTGCACGACACCGAACTCCGAGGCGCGCTCGAGCTGCTCGTCGGTGAGCCGCGGGAACGTCTGCGCCGGCCGAGCATAGGCGTCGGACGGATTCACCGCATGCAAATCATCAGATCGCGAATCGGTCGTCATCGCAGCGCAGGAACCAGCCGCTCTGCAATAGCCGTGGCGGTGCGCTACGGCAACGCAGTCACCGGCGCCGCTGAAGGCCGGCCTCGACCCGGCCGAGGCAGCAGGAAATCAGCCTTGATCGCGAACAGGCGGTGCAGCGGGCAGGCGGACTGGAATTCGACGACGACGGCCGCGACCCGGTTCCGCATCAACTCACGCAGATCCACACGATCGCCACCGGCAGGGCGTTCCGGTTCTTTTCGGCGGAGCCGACCGGAGTGGAGTCGACCGGCTGCGTAGCCGGCTCGGCCCAAACCGTGCCGCGCAGCTTCATGCCCGGAACGAATGCCGGCAACTCGAACAGGTACAGCTCGGCGAAGCGATTGTCTCGGGTGACGTGCGGCTGTCGAAAGGCCAGGTTGCGCCCGGGCACGGCAACAGCGACGGGGCCGTGGAACAGCGAGTCGGGCCGCAGTCGCAACTCCTCCGCCTCCAATGCTTCGAACGCGGCCGAAGGCACCTCGATCGAAATCTCCAGCGACCGATCGCCGGCCGGCAGAATGGTCGGCGTCGTCGAACGACGCACGCGCATACCGCCGTCGCCACCGATTTCGGTGAGCCAGTCGCCCGTGTCCTCCGCGACTTCGACCCAGAAGCGTTCGGCGCAACCGATCCACTTCCGCGGCTCGACCGTCCCTTCGAGCGTGAGGTCCTGGATGTCGCGCAGATAGCGCGCCCAATGCGACACGAAGCGACCGGGAAGAAACACCGGCAGCGGTACCTTACGACTCATCGCTCTCTCCACCCGCCGGCGCGGCGGCATCCGGTTGGGCACGCTTTTCGGCCTTGCGCCACAGGTCCAACCCTTCGGCCGCATCGCGGCGCGAGTCCCGCACATAGCGCGCCCAGGACTCGAGCCACAGCGACGGCGCCAGGTCGCCGTTCTGCAGGCGCTCCGCCGCCTCGATCCAATACCCGGCGCTGCGGCGGATGAAGCGCTGCTGGAGATCCACGATCGCGCGCACCTGTTTGGAGTCCATCGAGGTCGCCTTCACTTCGACGCCTTCGCCGCCTGAAACGGCGAGACCGGTGTGCTCAAGCGCTGGATGTCTTGCTCGATGACGACGTCCTCGATCGCCCACAAGCTGCTCTCCAAAAACACCAGCATGATCATCGGGGCGAGCATGTTGGCCTGCGGCGAACGAAACCGCATCGACTTCTCGGCGTAGTAGTCACACCAGCCCAGTCGCCCGGGAATGCGCTTCACCTCGATAAAACCGCAGTCGCGCTCGATCTGGTCGTCGACTTC